>CAVEOF010000041.1:16182-18926 GCA_963617165.1 Coriobacteriaceae bacterium
TCGTATACCGTTCGTAGTTTCGAGCGTGTATACGGCTTTTTTCGCGGAAGACGGTGCATAAAATGGAGAATATGCTTCATTCGGATATTGGAATCCGTGCCGACATGAAATTTTGCAAAAGAAGCCATTCGTATGAAAAATTGAAAACACGCTCCAAAAAGAGGAGACTTGCCCGAAATATATTTTATTTCATCATTGAGAATATCAATATATTTTATTTTTCTATTGACAAAACAGACAGATCCGAGTATAATATACGGTGAACATGGTTCATTTTTGGAAAGGTGGTTTGATATGAATACAGCTATAACCTCGAAAGAGAAAATATTGAAAGCCGGTCGTGAGTTGATCCGAAGGCAGGGGTGGTCCGCAGTGAGCATTCGTTCACTCGCAGTAGCTTGCGGAATCTCCATAGGAGCTGTTTATAATTATTTTGATTCCAAAGCCGAATTGGTAGGTGCTACTGTAGAAAGCGTTTGGCATGAGATCTTTCACCGTGCAGAGGATGCTGACGAATTTCGAAATACAGAGGAGTACGTCGCATGGATGTATGAAAGGATGACCTATGGCGGTGCGCAGTATCCGGGATTTTTTACGTTGCATTCGACCCTCTTTGTGAGGGAGGACAAGCTCGACGGAAGACGGCGTATGCAACAGACCCGCAGGCACCTTTTGGATGACCTGTGTTCTGTCATGAAGAAAGATGAAAAAATTCGACAGGATGTTTTTACGGATTGGTTTACAGCAGAGCAATTTGCGGATGTTTTGTTTTCAGTCATGCTGTCTGCCCTGTTACGGCAGGATTACAATCCGTCCGTTGCTCTTGAGCTTGTCCGCAGGGCGCTTTATTGAATTTTGCGAAAGTAAGAAATATAAGGAGAAAGAAGATGACAAACAAATTAGGACGACGCGATTATATCTATGTTGCCAGTATGCTTTTTGGTATGTTTTTCGGGGCAGGCAATCTGATTTTTCCTGTTCACATGGGGCAAATGGCAGGCAGCAATGTATGGCTTGCCGTGATTGGCTTCTGTGTGACAGGCGTGGGCTTGCCGCTGCTTGGGGTAGCGGCACTGGGTATCAGTCGCTCGAGCGGTCTGTTCGAGCTGGGTAGCCGTGTAGGGAAACCCTATTCCATGTTTTTTACTTGCCTTTTGTACCTGACCATCGGACCGTGCTTTGCCATTCCGCGTTGCGCAACTACCTCGTTCACGGTCGGCTTGGAGCAGGTATTGCCGCAGGACGGAAATATGAAGCTGTATTTGATGATCTTCTCATTGTTGTTCTTTGCCGCAGCACTGTTTTTCTCGCTTAAGCCGCATAAAATTTTGGTCTGGGTCGGCAAGCTGCTGAATCCTGCATTCCTTGTGTTCCTCGGACTTCTCGTCGTGGTTGCGATGCTGAGCCCGAGTAGCTCCATCGGTGCTGTTACGCCACAGGGCAGCTATGCTACCCAACCCTTCTTTACCGGATTCCTTGAGGGCTATAACACGATGGATGCATTGGCGAGCCTCGCATTTGGCATCGTGGTGGTACAGGTTATTCGGGAGCTCGGCGTATCCGATCCGGACGCCGTGGCAGGCAGTACCGTCCGCGCCGGCGTCTTCAGCTGTCTTTTGATGGCGGGCATCTATATTGCTGTCACCATTGTTGGCGTGCAGAGCCGCGGACTCTTTGAAGTATCTGCAAACGGGGGCATTGCCTTGGCGCAGATCGCTCGGCATTACCTTGGTGGCTTGGGGCTGTTCGTGCTCGCTGTGACGGTTACATTAGCCTGTCTCAAGACATCGGTAGGGTTGATCACGAGCTGTGCCGAGACATTTGTCGGTCTGTTTCCGAAGGGACCGGGTTATCGCACATGGGCTGTCATATTCAGCATGGTCTCCTTTCTGCTTGCTAACTTTGGTCTCAACTCTATCATCGGATATTCGATCCCTGTGCTGATGTTCCTATATCCTCTCGCTATCACGCTGATCCTACTGTCGCTCTTTGGAAGGCTTTTTGGTTATGATCCGGCTGTCTTTGTCTGCACGACCGCTTTGGCTTTGCTTGGAGCACTTTATGATTTTGTCACCGCATTGCCCGCAGAGTTACTTGCCTTCTGCCATCTTGACAGTATTCTTGAGGTAATGCAAGAGACCTTGCCGCTTGCTAAGTTGGGACTGTTTTGGGTTTGTCCGACGTTGTTGGGCTTTATCATAGGGATTATTGTCCATATTTATAAAAAATCAAGCGGGAAAAGTGCGGCTGTACATGAGAAAGACCAATAAGACATGTCCAAATTGCGGTCGAAAAATGACACAATAGTTTATCGGACTACAACACTGCAGATGCGGAATCAGCCGGACTAGTAATATAGGATTTTTTGAGAGAAACACGAATATGCAAGTCTGCTTAGAGAGGCGAACTGTTGATACAGATGGATCATTTAACCATCATGTAAAATATATTGTGTAAACTCCGAAAGTATGGTAAAATAGATATAGGAGATGAAGCACATGAAAAAAGAGAAACGGAATCCTCGGAGTCACGAGCTGATTCGAGAAATGATCGAGCTGTACCACTCGTAGTCGATAAGGGTCATACAGGAAATGCTGAAGGATATGTTTGCCGACACAATGGAGGATATGCTGAAAGCGGAGCTTGACACAGAGCTCGGCTACCGTCCTTTCCGTTCGTTTTTTCTATGTAATATGATACCATAAAAGAACGGAAATGTCTGTAGATTCCCTGCAAACATTTCC
>CAVEOF010000042.1:0-18438 GCA_963617165.1 Coriobacteriaceae bacterium
CACAATCCCCGTCCGCCCCCGCATAGCCCCGCACCCAATTCTTAATTCATAATTCATAATTCTTAATTCGTAATTTTCCTTTTGTGTATTTTGCATATAAATCGCACGCGAAAATCGTCCTTTTGCCTATGGAATTTTTTCTTTTAATATGCTATAATATGTGTGTAAAACTATAAGACTGCCGTTTTCTCGGAGAAGACGTCTTCGTCACGGCGGTGATTTAGGTTGAATTTTTTCTATAAAGGGGAGAAATTTATGAAAAAAACAGGCAAGCTTGCGGTATTGTTCCTGATCCTCGCGATGCTTTGCGGCGTTTTTGCTGTGGTTTCGTCGGCAGACTATGCGACGAAAATCCTGGTGAACAGCGACTGCAGCAACAATGAGACGGATGCGGGCAAGATTCATACCAATGAGGCGGACGGGAATTCCTATCTGTCTTACTTCTACACGTCTGTGGTCGACCACCATGACTTCGCCGCGGTACAGACCGACGCCTTTGACGGCACGTGGTCATATCTGACATTTGATTTCGATCTGATGACCGAGACGACCTACGAATCGGGGAGCGGTACGAACATCTACATTATGGCGCGTAATTCGGCGGGCAACCCGAAGGGAATGAATAACCTCACGGTCGTCGCGAACGATGACGGGACTGCGAAGCTCATCGCCAGTAAGACGCGAGAGACGTATGAGATCCCCGGGAAGGATTATTCGTGGATACATATCACGGGCGTTCTGAAGATCGACTGCACCGTCGACTCGAACAAAGAGGTCACGGAGGATCGTTCGGTTTTCCTGACGTATGTGAACGGACAGCTCGCCTTTAAGCAGGAGTCCGTGATGACATTGGGGTCTCGGAACCTCACGGAATTCCGTCTGCAATCCGCAACGAAGACCGTGAGCGATTCGACCGTCTGCGTCGACAACGTGAACGTGACGCTTTACGGCAAGGACTATGACGGCAACCTCACGAAGCTCTTCGACGGCAAGGATCATACCCTCGACGAGGACGAATACGACGTCGTGTATAATAAAGACTATAAGCTTCCCTTCGGAAAGCAGCGCGCCGGTCTTTACAACCTCGCGGGATATGAGACGGCATACGAGAATGCGCAAGAGGCATTCGCCGCCGCGAAGGACGGCTACGAGGTCAAACTCTACGAGGACATCTCGGACGTGACGATCGACCGCGCGATCACCGTCAATGCGAACGGCTATAACTTCTCGTGGAAGCCGGGTAATTACGCCGTTTCAACCTCCGAGAGGGACGGGGATACGATTTACACCTTCAGCAAGACCGACCGCTTCGCCTATTTCACCTTCTATCCGGACGGTCCCTACGGAGCGCCCGAGGGAGATACCGTTGCCGTTCCCGTCGGCTCCCTCCCCGTTTACGAGGGCGACAGACTGAAGCTTACGTATGAGGATGCGGACGGGTATTACGTCTTCGACGGATGGAGCGTTTTCGGTGAATCCCCCCTCACCGCCGTGACCTCGGGAGACGTGGACTCTTATTATGATCTCTATCCTTCCTATAAAGCGAAGAAAGCTCCCACCACGGGCAAGATCGTTTCCTCGTACGATTGTGAAAACAGCGTGATTCCGACCAACAGCACGAATTCCACTTATGCAAAGTCGGGGCTTGTCAAGGCGAACGGAAACGGCTATTATCGTTATTATGCTACTCTCGACGCATCGGGAAATTCGAATCCCGGCGGTACGAGCGGCTATATACAGATGGACTTCGGCAAAGTATCGCTTACCGAGCTCTCCTATTTCATTCTCGAATTCGATATTTCCTCCGAGAATGTGCCTGCGGAAGGGAAATTCCACCATATCGGACGCAATTCTTCCGGAAATCCTAACGGCTCGACGACGATTTATGTCAAACGCAATAACGGTAAAATGGTATTTTCCGTGAACAACGCCTCCTTCGAGGTTGCGGCACGCGAATGGGCGCACCTCACTCTTGTCTCACAGGTAAACGGCACCACGGGTGCGAATGTTTCCACCATCCTTTTCGTAAACGGTGAGCGCATTGCCACATTGAGTGGGTATTGGGGTTCGTCGATCGTTTCGATCGATGACTATCGTTTCCTCCCCGAGACCAACAACCCCGAGGGCGCGACCCTCTGCTTTGACAACGTTACGACGCAGACCTTTGACAAGACCTATACCGGTTCTCTCTCCGAGCTGTTCGGCGACAGCGGCACCGACCTCAATAAGAAGATGTACCGCGACGTCATGTGGAGCACCGATTACGAGCTTCCGTCTTTCGCTTACGTTGCCCGTGTGGATGGTGTCGGGTACAGCAGTGTCGCCGGGGCGCTCGCCGCTCTCAAAGAGGGCGGGACGCTTGAGCTTCTTTGCGACATCACGGATTCCCTTACCGTCGACCGTCGGATGACCCTTGTCACGAACGGCTTCAAGTGTGATTTCACTCACGCGGGCTTTGATGTGGAAGAGAAGGAAAGCGGCGTCTATACCTTTACCGTAACGACGAAGTCGGCGTATTATACCTTCCATAACCTCGACGGCACCGTCCTTGCGAAGGACGTTCCCGCCCTCTACGGCGCGATGCCTTCGCCCGGTATCGGCTTTGTGGCGGCGGTGGAATCGGAGGACGGCGCGCTCCTCGCCTTCACCGGATGGTTGCGTGACGGCAGCCCCCTGACGAAGGTTTCCGGCGAGGACATCGACGGGCACTTCGAGGTCTATCCGCAGATCGAGACAGTCACCGATTATTGTGCTTATATTTATGATAAGGATGGAATGGTTACTGTTATCACCAAAGAGTCGGATATCCCCGCGAAGCTGGCGGCTGCGAAGAACGATTCGACCTTCGTCTTCGCCTGTGACTACTACATCGCGAGCAGAATCACCGTCGGCAACGTCTACATCGACCTGAACGGGCATACGGTCTCTTCGGGCGGAAAAGCCGATGTGACCCGATATTCTCCTCTCGGAATTTCCGGGACTACCCGCATCTATTCCTCGAAGAAAGGCGGTTATCTCCGCGTTGCTCCCGTCGTCAAAGACGGCGTAGAACAAAACTATTCGGGCAAGAACGGAACAAACTTTGGCACGATGCCGATCTTTGACCAGCCTCGCGGCGCTCTGGTTCTCGGCACTGTCTATAATCCCACGCTGGATAAGACCTTCGACGGCGACAACCTGACCATGTCGGGCGGTCCCCTGATTAACTCGGATGCGGGTGCCGCGAAATTCTCCGTCACGATTGACGGCGGTCATTACTTCTCCGTTCTGAACGACTACGCGGCCCCTATCATTACGAGATGGGATCTGAAGGACTTCACAATCCGTAATGCGGAGATTTATACGAACCGTATCGCCCTCATCGCCTTCCAGGGCGCGAACGGCGCGGAGATCCACTTTGACAACTGCCGCATCTACATGTCCGACCCTGCGGCGAACCTCGTAACGAACAATGCCGGTGCCTCGGGTGCCGATCCCTCGGGTACGGTCTACCTGACGAACACCGAGGTCTATGGCGGCAATGTCAATGTTGCCGGGGCGAACGGGCATATCGTCATCGGTGAGAACTGCGTGATCCCCGCCATCGGCACCTTGAACACGGGAGTTGCCGACGGGTGTGTGTTTGCGTCGGGCTTCGCTGTTGCCTTCTCCCCCTCGGAGGAATTGACAAAATTCCTCGGGTATACGGTTGACGTGACCGCAAGTGTCCGCGTCGCTGCTCCGAAGGATCTCGTCACCGTGATCTGGTCGGACGGCACGAGCAGCCGGTGGTTCGTCGGTACTCTTCCGACACACGTCACCTCGGACAACAAGATGGTTATTGACGGCTGGCTTTGCTCGACGGACGGCACATGGACGTTTAAGGATGCCGAGGGCAACGTCCTCGACTTCGAGACCCTGCCCGACTCCCTGAAGGGCTCTACCGTTTACGCCGAAACGAACTACACTCGGGAAAAAGAAGTCTACGCCACCCTCTCCTACGGCTCGACGGTAGAATATTTCTCTGCCGGAACCATAGCGGAAGTCGCGGCGCGTCTTCAGGCGCTCGGCAAGGTGACGACGACCGGACCCGTTACCCTGACCTTCCACCGTGATATCATCGATCCGACGCGCGACGGTATCGTTACGGGTAACGATAACTGTTATATCGATGTCTATATCGATCTGAACGGACATCGCGTAGAGGCAAAGACTTATTTCTACAGCTACAAGGGAGAAAAGAATTGTTACATCTATTCGAGTAAGCCGGGCGCCGTGATCAAGACCGGTAGCGAGCTTGCCCACAATTTCTGCCGTAACTACAGCCATGCGTATATCGGCACCGTAACGGCACGCGACGGATACACCTACGACGGCGACAACCTGACGGTATATACCGGACAAATCTTCGGCAACGGCTCATACAATAAGACGATTTGCACATATCACCTCCATGTAAACGGCGGCACGTACTATCTGACGCAGGCAGTCGCCGCGATGGATGCTTGGGGATCCGTCAATGTCACGCTGGAGAACGCGACGATCTTTGCGGGCGTATGCGTGCTCAACGTAAAGACGGGACGTACGGGCAACTTAACGGTTTCCGACTGCGAGATCTACCTCGGCACGAAAGCCTCCTTTATCGGCACGGATACGGGCACGGGTAGCCTGAGCATCTCCGACTCTCTGATCTATGGTGCCGCGGTAGGAAAAGCGGGTAGCTTTACCCTGACCCTCTCGGGCAACATCGTGCTTACCCACCTTCCCGACGGGGCTGTGACGATACCGACGGGCTGCTGTCTCGCTCACGCACCGACAGAGACGGTCACCTTCACCGACGGGGTCGGAGCGACATACACCTACACCGTGGCATACCGTCTGTCGAAGCTGACCGATGTCATCACCGTCGAATGGAAGAGCGGTGCCGCGTCCGTAAAGGATTATTGGCTCCCCGGTACGACTGTCGCCTGCACAATCTTGCCCTCCGCGGTCATTGATCCGTCGGATGAGCGTTACGCTCTCATCCCGACCGGAGAGTGGATCTATGTCATGAATGGCGGTATCATCGGTCCCGTAACGGAAGCTTACATGGCAGGTGTCACGATCGTGGCGACTCCGCGTTCCTTTGAGCGCGTCAGAATGTCCTTCGTCGTCATTCGCCCCGACGGAAAGATCGAGCCGTACACCGCGACCGACTTCGCGACCTTTAAGAAGGTTGTGGAAGCCATCACCGATGCCTCCCGCGTTATCATGCACACCGACTATACCGATATCGCGAATGCAACGGTTTACCTAAACGGCAACGGCATCGAGCTTGATATCAACGGACACTCCTTCACCTCCCCGTCAAAAAACGGTAACGGTAACCTGTTCAATATCAATACAGGGGCGGGAAAGACCGCATACATCTATTCTTCAAAGCCCGGTGCCTGCCTGAGATCCGGCTACTCCACCGCCACGAAGGGCGGATTCTCGATCATCGTCCGTTCGAATTCTACGCTCAAGGTGGGCGAGAATGCCAAGGGCACGGTATATGACAGAGAAAATCTGCTCATCTGCGGAACCTGTGCGGTTCAGATACTGAGCGGAAGCGCATCCTTCAGAAACATTACTTACCTTGCCGATATCGGGGATAACGCCGGTCTCTTCCAGTTTAACGGAAGTGCTACGATTACCGTTCAGAATTGCCGACTGGTTGTTTCTTCGTCTGTCTCCACGGCACTCTTTGCCGCAAGGGAGAACACCGGATTCATCGTGAATGTTTCCGATTCGGAAATTTATATCCCCGGCACGTTGACCTCCCGCGATTATCGATGCACCGGTACCGGAACACTCACAATGACGGGAACCACGCTGATTTGTAACAATGCGTGGACGGCACATCAGAGCATCCCTGTCACCATCGGGGCAGGCTGCCGCTTTGCGACCGATACGAAGGTTTCCAACACGACGCTCGCCTCCGGTATGACTTACGCCCGCGTCACTCCTACCGGAATGGCGGTTACGATAGACGGGACTACCTATCTCGGCACGGTTCTCTATGAGACCTGCGCGAGCGCGAATACCGCGAACGTCACGTGGAAGAACGGCACGAATGAGACGAAGGAGCTTTGGAAGAAGGGCGAGATCCCGACGAACGATACCGAGATCTCAACCGGTGACACGTACATTAAGGGGGTCTACCGTTGCGATGCGCCTCTCACGGCTGACATGACGGTAAATCTGACCTACACTCTCCTGCTTCCCATGAAGGAGAACCTCACCCTCACCGCGAACTTCATCTACAATCTCTACATCCCCGCGGACGCATCGGAGATCACGAGCGTCACGATCGACGGAAAAGCATACACCCTCGATAAGACCGTAGACATCGACGGCGTGCCCTATTATGTGATCTCTTATACCGACATCACGCCGAGAGACGCGGCAAAGGACATCACCGTCGTGATCACCGCGAAGGCGAGCGACGGCACACCTTACGAGAAGACCATGACCCTCTCGATCTTCGGCTATGCGGAGAAGCTCCTCGCGGGCGACCCGAGCAAAGAGACGGAACAGCTCGTCGTGGATATGCTCGCCTACATTCGCGCGGCATACTGTTACTTCACTCCTGCCGCAGACCGCGACACCGCGAGAGTGGATGCCCTCCTCGAAGGCAGAACGCCCTCGACGCCGAAATACAGCGAACAGGTAGCAGATCTCGGCACGCTTTCGAAGGTCCTCTTCGGTGCGAGCCTGAGCCTTGACGGCACGCCCGCCTTCGCCTTCCGTGTCAAGAGTGACTTCCGCGGCATACTGACGGTCTCCTATACAGACAACGACGGAAATGTCGTCTCCCGCGACTTCGACTATACCGAAGGCGGTAACGCGTACATTCTCGTCACCATGTCGGTCGCCGATATGAGAAAGACCCTCACCCTGACCGCAAAGACGACCACGGAAGCAGGCACGACCGAAACCGTCGCCGAAGGCTCCTACGATCTTGATACCTACATCGCAGGTATCAAGGCAGACGTCATCCCCGACTTCGCCGCGAGACTCTACGCCTACGCCGCCTCGGCGGAAGCCTACCTCAAAGCAGGCAATTGACATCAAGCCCTACGGCGGAAGCCTACATCAAGTAGGCAACCGCCGACCTGCCGCCTTGACGGAAGCCTATGCCAAAGCAGGCAATTGACGCTCACCCTGTCGGAAGCCTACCTCAAAGCAGGCAAACGACAAACTCTACCGCACGGCAACGCTCCCTTTCGGCTCCGCACCAAGATCCGAAAGGAGCAAGCCGTGCAACAAGAAAAGCGCAAGGTTCCAAGCGAACCCTGCGCTTTTTTCTCGGCTCTATGTCAACCGTGGGGCAGAGAAAAATCACAAAACATCGAGGAAGCAGAACGGGAAATCATTCGATTATGGGCAGATCGAACCGCGGAATTTTCAAAAAATCAAGAAAACGTGAAAATTCTCACAAAAAATTAAAGAGAAATTTCCAAAATTCAAGAAAAACGGAAAATTCAAACCGCAAAAGCAACCGTCATCACCAAAAAAGCAAAAAGGCGCAGACCCTCCGCGCCTTTTACGAACCCTAACCCGCACTCGCCCGACTTAGCACCAAATTCAAATTCCGAATCTCTCCCGTCCGTCCGCCTCCGCATAGCTCCGCACCGAATTCATAATTCTTAATTCTGAATTCTTAATTCATAATTATCCCTTGTCCGTCCGCCAACATATAGCTCCGCACCGAATTCATAATTCTTAATTCATAATTAAAAAGTTATCTTACAACACTCTGAAACGCCACCGCTTTCCCGATGATCTTGATATGGTCGAGCTCACCGCCGAGGTAGACAAGGGGCTCGTAGCGCGGATTTTCGGGGGAAAGGATCAGCTTCTGCTTCTCGGGATAAAAATATACACGCTTGAGCGTCGCCTCGTCGTCAATGATAACGGCGGCGATCTCCCCGTTGTCGACGCTCTCCTGCGAACGGATGAACACGATGTCCCCGTCGTAAATGCGCGCCCCGATCATCGAGTCACCGACCGCCTTCAGGCAAAAGTCCGCGTCGGGCACCGTGTCGCTCACCACATAGCTTTCGTGCTCCTCCTCGGCGTAGATCGGCTTCCCGCAGGCGATCCGCCCGAGGATCGGGAGCTTTTTTGCTCTGACGGGCATAAGATTGCCGTAGGGAAGAGCGTCCGCCTGCCATCCCATGAGCTCCGACGGCGTGGTGCCGAACACGCGGGCGAGCGCCTCTACCTTGTCCGCGGGAACGTTGGAAATAATGCCGTTTTCGTATCGGTGAATGGTCTGCTTGCTCGTCCCGATCTTTTCGGCGACCTCCTCGAGGGTAAGACCGCATTGCTTGCGGAGTCTTTGCAGATTGTTGGATAGCATAGATCCTTCCTTCCCGCGTGAGTTTGTTTTCTCGATTCTTCCGAAAAATCACGCATCATGGTACTTCCGTGCTTCTATTGTAACATAAAGTCACCTGATATGCAATAGATTTTGAGAAAAATTTTGATTTTTTCGAAAAAATCACTTGACAAGTGACTTTTTCTCTGCTATCATAGTCACGTAATAAGTTACGAAGGCGCAAAAAATCACACAAAGCGTGACTTCGGAACCCCAAAAAAGACGGTACCGCTTCGGGGAGGAGGCGGCATCGTCACGAAAAAATTCCGCGAAAAGCGGCAAACGCAAAAAGAAAGAAAAAGAAGGAAAGGAAAACATGAGAAACGAAGAGTTTGCATACCCCTACGGCGCCCTGTATCGCACGCCGGGGGAGATACGGACGGACATCCGTCGCATCGCCGAGCAGATCCGCGAGGCGGACAGAAAATTGAATATTCGCGATATGGTGGTAGAGACGCTCTGTACGACGGGCGGTGAGCCGAAGAAGCTTGTCGCCTCTCTCGAGGAGATGGTGGAGGAATCCCACGCGGCGCTCGAGCATCTCGGCGAACTCGAAACCAAACTGGACGAGCTCCGCACGGAATTGGAGGAAAGCAGATGTCGGATACTCTTTTGAAGCTCCCCACGGGTCTCGATACGCTTCTGACGGGGCTCTGCCTCGATTTCCCGCGCAGGGAGGAGATCCTCCGCGCAGGGGAAGGGAATTTCCGCGTGCGGATGGAATACGCGTACCTGAACGCCCGCGTCTACGAGGCGGCGCGCGAGGAATGCGCCGACGACGAGGAGACGCGCCTTTATCTCGAGGAGATCGGCGCAAAGATCGGCTACGCGAACAGCCGCGCCGAATGCTCCGAGAGCACCTATAAGCGAAAAAAACAAAGGATCCGCCAAAACATTCTGAAAAAGCTTCATCTCATCGACGCGGAAGACGGGAAAATTTTCCCCCCTGCCACAAAATGACAACTTTTACGCTTTCCGATTGTTATAATTAGGAAAAAAGGCTTTCGAAAGGCAAGGAATATGAACGAAGAGATCCGCATGTTCGAAGAGGAACATAAGCTGCGGGCAGTGCTGCCGGGGGAGATCGACCACCACGCCGCCCGTTTTTTGCGGGAGAAGATCGACAAAAAAATGTTTGAGCAGCATCCCGAGGTGCTTCTCCTCGATTTTTCCGAGGTAAAATTCATGGACAGCTCGGGCATCGGGCTGATCCTCGGGCGGGCACAGCTCGCGCTCGAGATGGGCGCCTCGGTGCAGGTCACGGGACTTTCCCCGCGGCTCGAGCGCTTGATCCTTCTCTCGGGCGTCGAGAGGATGAAGAACGTGACCGTCAGACGCTGAATGCGGCAGAAAGAAAAAAGGAAGGAATCCGAAATGAAACGGGTCATCAACGAAATGAAAGTGCGCCTTGACGCACGAAGCGAAAACGAGAGCGTCGCGCGGAGCATCGTCTCCGCCTTCGCGGCGGGGCTGAATCCCACGGTAGAGGAGCTTGCCGACCTGCGGTGCGCGGTCAGCGAGGCGGTGACGAACTGCATCGTCCACGCCTACCGCGACCTTCCCGAAGGGGAGTGCGGCTACATCTACATATCCGTTCGCCTGTACGACGTGCGTGAGGTCTCGGTGGAGATCTCGGACAACGGGTGCGGCATCCCCGACGTAGAGCGTGCGCGCACGCCCTTCTATACCACGGGGCCGGAGGGCGAACGGTGCGGCATGGGATTTCTCGTGATGGAGAGCTTTACCGATTCCCTAACGGTCAAGTCGAGGATCGGAAAAGGGACGACCGTCTTGATGAGAAAAATTCTTCACCCGTGACCTAACGTGAGGAAGCATGAGTCACCCGACGGAAAAAAACAGCGGCTACGATAAAAATATCCCCCTTCTGAAGGCGTACAGAGCGGGGGACAGAGAGGCGGGGGAAGAGCTCGTCCTCTTGAACCGCCCGCTCGTCTATCATATAGCGGGGAAATTTGCGGGACGCTACCGCGACATCGAGGAGCTCGTCGATACGGGGAATGTCGGACTTGTCAAGGCGATGAATACCTTCGATTTTTCCCGCGAGTGCGCCTTCTCCACCTACGCCGTCCCCCTGATCTTCGGGGAGATCCGCCGCTTTCTGCGGGACGACGGACTCATCAAGGTCTCGAGAGAGGAAAAGCGCCTCTCCGCCATCTTGAACGCCGAGCGCGAGCGCAGAATGAACACGGGGGAGAGCACCGCGATCGACGACATCGCCGCCGCGGTCGGTGTCAGCCGCGAGGATGCCGCGGGCGCGATCTTCGCCTCGGGACCCGTCCGCTCTCTCGATGAGCACGCCTACGACGACGATGACCCCACTACCCTCGGTGGCACCGTCTTCGACGAGGATGCTCCCCGCCGCGACTTCGACCGCCTCGCCCTTCGCATGGCGCTCGAAAAACTGCCCGAGAAGCAAAAACAGCTGATCCTCCTCCGCTACTTCCGCGATTTTTCCCAGTCGCGCACCGCGGCGGTCTTGGGACTCACACAGGTCAAGGTCTCGCGAGAAGAGAAAAAGATCCTCGAGATCTTACGCCGCGACCTCGTGTGATAAGAAAATGTTAACAAATTGTGAAATATCGGGAAAACTATTGATTTTTCGGGTCGCTTAGTATACAATATAAGCTGTAAGGGTTAGCACTCACAATTATTGAGTGCTAAATCAAACAAAATAAACGGAGGAAATCACAATGAAACTCAGACCGTTGTTTGATAAGGTCGTATTGAAGCGCGTAGAAGCGCAGGAAACCACGAAGGCGGGCATTCTGCTCCCCGGCTCGGCACAGGAGAAGCCTCAGGTGTCCGAGGTGATCGCGGTCGGTCCCGGCGGCGTCGTTGACGGAAAGGAAGTCAAGATGACGCTCAAGGTCGGCGAAAAGGTGATCACGGGCAAATACTCGGGCACGGAAGTGAAGCTCGACGGTGAGGAATACAGCATCGTCAGCCAGTCCGACGTCCTTGCCGTTGTGGAATAAACGAAAGAGAAAAGAGGAGACATATCATGGCAAAAGAGATTTTTTACGGTGCGGACGCAAGAGCCGCCCTGCTCCGCGGTGTCGATAAGCTTGCCGACACCGTGAAGATCACCCTCGGTCCGAAGGGAAGAAACGTTGTTTTGGACAAGAAGTTTGGCGCGCCCCTGATCACGAACGACGGCGTGACGATCGCGAAGGAGATCGAGCTTGACTGCGCGGCAGAGAACATGGGCGCACAGCTCGTCCGTGAGGTCGCGACGAAGACGAACGACGCTGCTGGCGACGGTACCACCACCGCGACCCTGCTCGCGCAGGCTCTGATCCACGAGGGCATGAAGAACGTCACCGCGGGCGCGAACCCGATGGTGCTCCGCAAAGGTATGTTCAAGGCGACCGATGCCGCCGTCGCCGAGCTCAAGGCACAGGCGAAGAAGGTCAGCGGCAGAGAGGACATCGCGAGAGTCGGTGCCGTCTCCGCGAGCGACGATACCATCGGCAACCTGATCGCCGACGCGATGGATAAGGTTACCGCCGACGGCGTGATCACCGTCGAGGAGTCGAAGAGCGCCGAGACCTACAGCGAGGTCGTCGAAGGAATGCAGTTCGACCGCGGCTATCTCTCCCCCTACATGGTGACCGATACCGATAAGATGGAGGCGGTTCTCGATGACTGCCTGATCCTCATCACCGATAAGAAGATCTCGAACATTCAGGAGATCCTCCCCCTGCTCGAGCAGATCGTCCAGTCGGGCAAGAAGCTTCTGATCGTCGCCGAAGACGTCGAGGGCGAGGCTCTCACCACCCTCGTGCTCAATAAGCTTCGCGGCACCTTCACCGTCGTAGCCGTCAAGGCTCCGGGCTTCGGCGACAGACGGAAGGAAATGCTCCGCGACCTCGCCATCCTGACGGGCGGCGAGGTCATTACCTCCGAGCTCGGTCTCGAGCTGAAGGACGCGACCGTCGCACAGCTCGGCAGAGCGCGTCAGGTCAAGGTCACGAAGGAGAACACGATCATCGTCGACGGCGCAGGCGAGAAGTCCGCGATCGCCGACAGAGTCGCGCAGATCCGCTCGGCTCTTGAAGTCACCACCTCCGAATTCGATAAGGAGAAGCTCCTCGAGCGTCTTGCGAAGCTCGCAGGCGGCGTCGCCGTCATTAAGGTCGGCGCGGCGACCGAGGTCGAGATGAAGGAGAAGAAGCTCCGCATCGAGGACGCGCTGAACGCCACGAAGGCGGCAGTCGAGGAAGGCATCGTCGCCGGCGGCGGCACTGCCCTCGTCAATGTCATCGACGCGGTAGAGAAGGTCGTCGCCACCCTTGAGGGTGATGAGAAGACGGGCGCGCAGATCGTTGCCCGTGCCCTGACCGCCCCGATGAAGCAGATCGCCGAGAATGCGGGCCTTGACGGCTCGGTCATCATCGCGAAGATCCGCGAGAGCGGCAAGATCGGCTACGGCTTCGACGCCTACAAGGAAGAGTATTGCGACATGGTCGCCGCGGGCATCGTCGATCCCGCGAAGGTCACGCGCTCCGCTCTCCAGAACGCGGTCTCCATCGCTTCCACCGTCCTCACGACCGAAGCGGTCGTCGCGGAGAAGAAGGAAGAGAAACCCGCCGCCCCCGCTGCCCCCGCAGGCATGGACGGCATGTATTGATCGAACAAACACGGGCACCCGACAATCTGTCTGGCGCCCGCTTTTTGTTTCTATCTATGTTCGGGCGCCCGCCTTTTGCTTCTTTCTACGGTCAGGCACTCATTTTTTGTTTTTTTCTATGGTCGGGTGCTCACTTTTTGTTTCTTTCTATATGAGTTATGATAACGCCTCTTTCTCCATTCTTATAACGGATTGTGCTCCGTGCCGCACGCGCCACCCGATACGCACACCGCCCCGATGGCTTCTCCCTTCCTATCGCGAGCGCAAAAAAGGACAGCCGCAGATCGCCCGAAAAACGATTTGTGGCTGTCCTTTTTATATTTGCTTCCGATCAGCCGATCAGTGCGTCAAAAGAAGCATTGCAAGGAAGAGCGCGGTAATGACCCATGTCCCGACCTTGATCTCGCGGATCTTACCCGTGAAGGCGTGAAGCACGACATAGGAGATCAGACCGAAGGCGATACCGTAGGAGATGTTGTAGGAGAAGGGCATCATGGCAAGCGTGAGGAACGCGGGGATCGCGCTCTCGGGCGACTGCCAGTCGATCTTCGTCACGCAGGACATCATGAGGACGCCGACGTAGATGAGCGCCGCCGCCGTCGCGCAGGAGGGAACCAGCTGTGCGATCGGGGAGAGGAACATCGCTACAAGGAAGAAGAATGCGGTCGCCATGGAGGAGAGACCCGTGCGCCCGCCCTCGGCAACACCCGCGGAGGACTCGACGAAGGTCGTGACCGTGGAGGTACCGCAGATGGCACCCGTCGTCGTTGCGATCGCATCGGCGAGCATGGCGCGATCCATGTTCGGGACGTCTCCCTCTTCGGTCAGTAGGTTGCCTCTCGCGCAGGCGCCGTACAGCGTGCCGATGGTGTCGAACATGTCGACCATGCAGAAGGCAAGGGAGGTGGTCAGGATCATCAAGATGAGGTTCGCCGTGCCGTTTGCCGCGGCGTAAGCCGAGAAGTCAAAGCCCTCGGTGAAGACCTTGAAGAAAGACTCGTCGAAGAATTCGCCGAACGCGTCGAACGGACTCGAAAGCGTGATCCCGAGGTTCGCATAGAAATCGGGAACGGTCAGACCGAGCAGGTAATAGAGCGCCGCACCGCCGAGAATGCCGTAAAGCACCGCACCCTTGACATTTTTCTTCGCCATGATGGCGATGGCAAGGAATGCCGCAATGGTGACGAGCATCGGCATGACGTTGCCCCAAGGCTGAGAGAGAAGGTTGAAGGAGCCGAGCGTGACACCCGTCGAGGTGCTCGGGATCACGATCTGCGCATTCTGAAGACCGAGGAACGCGATGAACAGACCGATACCCGCCGGGATGGCGACGCGCACCGCGTCGGGAATCGCCTCGAAGATCTTTTTGCGAAGTCCCGACAGCGTCAGCGCAATGAAGACGAGACCGTCGATCAGCACGAGCACGAGCGCGTTCGCATAGGTAAATCCGAAGCCGATGCAAACGGTGTAAACGAAGAACGCGTTCAGTCCCATGCCGCTCGCCTGCGCCAAGGGAAGGTTAGAGAGCAGACCGATCAGCACCGTGCCGATGACGGCAGAGATGGCGGTCGCAATGTAGATGGCACCGTAGGATACGCCCGTCGCGGTGAACATGCCCGCGTTGACCATCAGGATGTATACCATGGCGAAGAAGGTCGTCAGACCTGCGAGAAGCTCTGTTTTCACGGTCGTGCCGTGTTCTTCCAATTTGAAAAACTTTTTGATGGAATTCATTGTCTTGTTTTTTTCGATGCGTCGCGTCGGAAAGCCTTTCTTTTATAAATTCGGTGATAGATTCGGTGATAGATCGGGAAGTCTTCGGAGCCTTAGCCTTCGGACATTCGGGAGGAAGAAGCTCGCTCCGCCAATTCAAAAAGCGAAAAAATACGCTCGCAATTCAAAATGCGAAAAAGCTCGCTCGTAATTCAAAGTGCGAAAAGCTCGCTCCGTCAATTCGGAAAACGAAGGAAATCGGCGCCGCCGAAGCGGCATTTCAAAAGAAGCATATCGCAAGCGCGGGATCCTAAAGCGATCCCGCCGCCCGCGCGGCAGATCTACAAACGGGGAGGACTGTCCCGCAGTCACCCGCGGGACAGTCCTCGTGAATGAAAGATCGATCAAGAGAAGGGATGCTCTTCGGTCATATTGCCGGAATCGCCGGTGGAGGTGCGCTCGCCGCACTCATCGCAGATTCCGTCCTTGTTGTCGTCCTTGTGCTTTTCGGGCGGGTCTTTTCTCGTCTTCTCTCCGCACACGGAGCACTTCGTCGCACAGTCGTGATCGTACTTATGATCGGCACCGTCGGTGCGGTGGTAGCCGCAGACAGAGCAGATCTCGGAGCAATCGTGCTTGTAGTCGTGCTGTGTCGGTCTCTCCTCGTCGCAGACGTTACAGGTCGGATCGCAGGCGTTGTCGTATACGTGGTGAGGATCGCTTACGACTCTCTTTTCTCCGCAATCGTTGCACACGGCGTCGCAGTCACCCGAATAGACGTGATCCTTCAGGTGCGTGCGCGTACCGTTATCGCAGTACATGCACTCTTCGCTGCAATCGGTCTTGTAGAAGTGCGTCGGGGTTCTGCTTTCACCGCAGATCGTGCACTGCGTGTCGCAGTACACTTTGTCGTAGGAGTGTGCATCGCCGCTCGCTCTTCTCTGGTTACATTTGGTACAAATGGTTCCGCAGGGCTCGATGTAGTGGTGACCTTCCGTCGTGGTTCTCTTTTTAAGGCAGATGTCGCAGACCTCGTCGCAGTCGCTCGCATACTTGTGAGGAGCGGTTCTCGTCTCATGGCAGACAAGGCATTCTTCGTCGCAAAGCTCGAATCCCGGCGTGTAGGTGTGATCTTCTTCCGCCGTTTCGCGAATGTGGTCACATTCTTCACAGTGCGTCTGGCATTTGTAGGTGTACTTGTGGGCGGTGTTGCCGTCCTTGCCGCCCTCGCGGACGTAGCCGCACGACGGCGCGTTACAGGTCTCATCACAGTCGGAGGAGAACACGTGAGGCGGGTTCTCTCTCGTCTCTTTTTCGCAGACCTCGCAGATCTTGGTGCAGTCGTTTGCGTACTTGTGATCCTCTCTGTCGAGTCTCTCGTTGTCGCATTCCTTGCAGACCTCGTCGCACGGATGGTCGAAGAAGTGCGGAGCCTTTCTCTTCTCGTGGCAGACATTGCACTCATCGTCGCACTCGGGGGCAAGACCGGTATCGGGATCGCCGTAGACATGGTTGCCCTGCTTTCTGCCGCAGCGCTTGCACGTCGCATCACAATCCTTCAGACCGCCGTAATCGTGTTCCACGGCATGAAGGTTCGGGGCTCCGCAGGTGGGGCAGACCTCGTCGCACTCGTTCTCGAATTCGTGAGGAACGTCCTCCGCCGCGCGGGTAATTCTGTGACAGAACTTGCACTCCTGCGTGCATTTGCTGTCGTACTCGTGCTGCGCCTCGCGCGTCTCGTGGCAAACGGGGCATTCGGTATCGCAATCGTAGGCGAAGGGATGTGCAACCTCCGCTTCCCGTGTGTAATCGCAATCCGCGCACTTCGTCTGGCAAGCGTAGGTGAAGCTGTGAGGAGGATTCTCGCGCGTCCGCTGTCCGCAGAGCTCGCATTCGGTGGCACAAGCGTTCGAATAGGAGTGAGGAGCCTCGCGCACCGCACCGCACACGTTACAGGTAGTATCGCACTCCTCGGCAAGATCGCTCTCGCCGTAGACGTGATCGCCCCTTTCCTTGCCGCAGACTGTGCATTTCGTGCCGCAATTCACTTCGCCCTCGGGGTATTTGTGGACCTCTTCCTGTCCGATGCTCGCACCGCAGACCTTGCAGACGTCGTCGCAGACATGTTCGCGGCTATGTTCCGTATCGGTGGTTCTTTCGGCACCGCATACGTTACAGGTCGTGTCACAGCTCTCGGGACCGCCCGAGTAGGTGTGATCCTTCGGAGCCTTGCGCTTGTGATTGCAAACATCGCAGACCTCGTCGCAGTCGCTCGAGTAAACATGGGGTGCTTCGCGAAGCTCGCCGCACACGTTGCACTCTTCGTCGCAGGCATCGTCATAGGCATGCGCCGTAGCGGAACGGCGCTCGCCGCAGACCGTGCAGAGCTCTTTGCACGCCTTGCCGTCATAATCGTGCTCTGCCTTGATCTGATCCTTGGGACGTTCTGCACCGCAGTCGGCGCAGAACTCCGAGCAATCCTCCTTATAGTTGTGCGGGGGGATCCTCGTCGCGCCGCATCTCTCGCACTCCGCGTTACAATTCGGAAGGTCGCCGTAGTCGTGACCCTTGCGGTCGGGGTTTTCCTCTCCGCAGACCGAGCAGAATTCGGAGCATTCGAACTCGAAATTGTGGCTCATTCCCTCGGGCATCTCCCGTACACCGTCACAATACTCGCACTTCGTCTGGCAGTCGTGGAGGAAGGTGTGCGCGGGCGTTCCCGTACGGGTGGCACCGCAGTTGTCGCAGGTCGTGTCGCAGTCGGAGGAGAACATGTGAGGAATGACCTCGCGTGCCTCTCCGCACACCGAGCATCTGTCAGAGCAGGGACCGGCGTAGGTGTGCTCCGGCTGTTCTTTATCGGGGTCGAACACGCGGCGCGCACCGCAGACAAGGCAGGTCTCGCGGCAGTCCTTGCCGTCATAGTTATGCTCGACGGTGGTCTCTCTTGTTTCGTGGCAGACGTTGCACTCGCTGTCGCAGTCACCCGACCAGGGATGCGCGGTGTTATTCGCGCGCACCTCACCGCACAATTTGCACTTGGTGCCGCACTCGCCGAAGTATTCGTGAGCAAACTCGGTTGCACGTACCTTTCCGCACTTATTGCAGGTCGTGTCGCATTGGCTCGAGTATTCGTGATCCTTGGGGGCGGAGTTCGCCTCACCGCAGACCGAGCATTTCTCGGCGCACGCGGATGCATATGTATGCTCGACCTCGCGGACGTGTCCGCATACCGTGCAGGTCGGAGAGCACTTCGTCTCGTAGATATGATCGGGCACGTCGCGCGTCTCGCCGCAGATGTTGCACACCGCGTCGCACGCGTTATCGTACTGGTGCCCGGCGACCACTCTCTCCGCACCGCAGACGTTGCAGGTCGGGTCGCAGTCGTTGTCGTACTTGTGCTCGGTGACTCTCTCCTTGCCGCATTTCGGGCACTTTGTGGAGCAACCGTTTTCATATGCGTGCGGAGCCTCGCGCACCGCGCCGCATTTGTTACAGGTGACGTCACACTCGTCGGTGTAAACGTGCTCGCAGGTCGAGGGATCCGCGCCGACGAGAGAGCAGGCGGTCAACCCGAGAAGCAGGCATAACACCGCGAGAAACAACAGGATTTTCTTCTTCATGAAAACCTCCCATATAGTATTTACTGAAGACATTTTACCACATCCCCCGTCCGATTGCAAGCGCGTCC
>CAVEOF010000043.1:0-2380 GCA_963617165.1 Coriobacteriaceae bacterium
GGAGAATGTGAGCATGAATGGAAAGAGGCGACCTGTACCGCGCCGAAAACTTGCGCAAAATGCAGTGCAACCGAGGGGGAGGCGCTCGGGCACTCTTGGACTGCCGCAACTTGTACCTCGGCGAAATCCTGCACGAGATGCGGGTTGACCGAAGATTCTCCCCTCGGGCACACTTGGCTTGCCGCAACTTGCACGGCACCGAAGACCTGCACTGCCTGCGGCGTGACCGAAGGCAGTGCGCTCGGGCACTCTTGGACTGCCGCAACCTGTACCTCGGCGAAATCCTGCACGAGATGTGGGTTGACCGAAGATTCTCCCCTCGGGCACACTTGGCTTGCCGCGACCTGCACGGCACCGAAGACCTGCTCTGTCTGCGGCGCGACCGAGGGCGATGCGCTCGGGCACACTTGGCTTGCCGCTACCTGTGAAAAGCCGAAGACTTGCTCTGCCTGCGGTAAGACGGAAGGGACTGTCAGCACGGTGCACTCGTTCAGCGACAAGTGGACGTATGACGGCACCTATCATTGGCACGCCGCAACATGCATTCATACTTCCGAAGTCGACGCAAAGGCGGAGCATACCTACAACAGCGAACGTCTTTGCACGACCTGCGGTTTTCAGGATGTGCGCGTCGCCGTCTCCGTCATGATCGACGGAGTGAAGAGCGACGTCATTTATACCGATGCCTCCTCGGGATTCCGCATTCGGCAACCCGAAAAGCCCGAAGACATTACCACAAACCCGAACTCGGAAAAGTATTTTTACGGGTGGTTTGTCGACTCAAATTATCAGACACCCCTGTTTGACTCGACGACCTTTTATCATGATGCAAAGATCTACGGAAAATGGGTCACGGTATACTCAAATTCCTTTGGCTATACCGTTTCCAAAGGCGTAGCGACCATCACGAGCTTCCCGGAAACGAGCGAAACGATCCTTGTTGTCCCCGCATACTTAAACAGCTTTCCCGTCAAGTATATCGCCCCTCGCGTCTTTGCGGGGCAGACGACATTTCGTACCGTTATTCTTTGCGACGGAATCGAGGGAATCGGGGATTCCGCTTTCCTCGGTTGCGACTCTATGTCGGAGGTCGTGCTCCCGAGCAGTCTTAAGAGCATCGGCGAAAAGGCGTTCGGCGACTGCTATTTGTTAAACAATGTCCGTCTCCCCGAGGGCTTGACTTCTGTCGGAAAGCACGCGTTTGCCGAATGCGCAAATCTCGCATCCATCGTCTTCCCGAAGGGAGTCACCGAGCTTCCCGAAGGGGTGTTTCAGAATTGCGGAAAGCTTTCCTCCGTTTCTTTTCTCGGGAACGTAACGGACATCGGTGAGGGTGCATTTTTCTTCTGCACTTCCTTAAAAGGGATCTCCCTGCCGCAAAGCCTGAAGAATCTCGGAGTCGGCGCATTTTCCGGATGTTCGGGACTTTTGAGCATCACACTTCCGCATGGGCTGGTTACGATCGGGGACGGTGCATTTTATCAATGCTCTTCTCTTGCGGAAATCACAATTCCTGCGACGGTATCGAGTATCGGCGAAAAAACCTTTTCCGGTTGCACAAGCCTGACGGCGCTCATACTACCGAACATGCTCACACAGATCGGGCTCGGTGCACTGGAAGGATGCACATCGCTTGAGGCTCTTACACTTCCCTTCATCGGTGCGTCGCGTGCGGATGTCAAATATCCGTATTTCGGCTATCTTTTTGGTGCGCCCGATTATAGCAAAAATGCCGACTTTGTGCCGAAAAGTCTGAAGCATGTGACTTTGACCGACAGCAGTACGATTTGCGCGCACGCCTTTGAAAACTGCATGAATATAGAAACCGTCGAACTTTCGAAAAATCTCCTGACGATCGAAAACAATGCTTTCATGGGATGCAAAAGATTGAGTGGTATTGTTATTCCGAGCGCCGTAAAAACCATCGGAAACAATGCATTTTACGGATGTACAAACCTCGCAAATGTCACTATCGGAAATAGCGTTACAAATATCGGTAGCGGTGCGTTTTATAAATGTACGGGACTTTTGAGTGTCGCTATCGGCAACGGCGTTACGACTATCGGGGATAAGGCGTTTTACGGATGTGCAAAGCTCGCGGAAATCGTGATCCCCGATAGCGTCCTGACCATCGGTGACAGTGTATTTTACGAGTGCACGAGTCTTGCCAATGCCACCATTGGGAACGGTGTTACGAGCATCGGAAGTAATGCATTTTATCAATGTACCGGACTTTTGAATGTCGCTATCGGTAACGGCGTTACGGCTATCGGGGATAAGGCGTTTTACGGATGCGCAAAGCTCTCGGAAATCGTGATCCCCGATAGCGTCCTGACCATCGGTGACAGTGTATTCTACGAGTGCACGAGTCTTGCCAATG
>CAVEOF010000043.1:2506-16582 GCA_963617165.1 Coriobacteriaceae bacterium
AGTTAACGACACTCATGCTTCCGAATACGATCACAAAGATCGGGCTCGGTGCACTAGAGGGGTGCACATCACTTGAAGCTCTTACGCTTCCCTTTGTCGGTGCAACAAAAGACGAAACAAGCAATACACACTTCGGGCATATCTTCGGCGCCTTTTCTTATTCATACAATAATTACTACGTCCCGTCAAGCCTGAAAACTGTCGTAATCACCAGCGGAACAAACATCAACAATCGTGCGTTTTACGGTTGTACAGAAATCACAAACATTGCTATTCCGAATAGCGTCACACGCATCGGACAGTCTGCGTTTTCAGGTTGTACAAAACTTGCAAGCATTACAATCCCCTTTGTCGGCGCGACGAAAGATGGAACAAGCAATACACACTTCGGGTATATCTTCGGCGCTTCTTCCTATTCAGACAATAAAATTTATGTTCCCTTAAGTTTGAAAACTGTAACTATTACAGGCGGCTCGAACATTGGCAATTTTGCGTTTTCTGATTGCACAGGGCTTACGAGCATCATAATTCCTGATAATGTAACAAATGTCGGTAAAGGTGCATTCAACGGCTGCACAAACTTGAAGTATACCGAATATCAAAATTCCCGCTATCTTGGGAACAAGAACAATCCTTATTATCTTTTGGTCTCTACTACGAGCAAAGACATTTTATCCGTTCAAATTCATGAAAACACAAGAATCATTTGTCACGCTGCATTCTCTGGGTGTACAAGACTCACAAGCATCACAATCCCCTTTGTCGGCACAACAAAGAATGGAACAAACAATACAAGTTTTTATTATATTTTCGGTGATAATAGCTCTATTCCATCAAGTTTAAAACATGTTATGATTACCGGAGGAACATACATCGGCAGTTCTGCATTCTACGGTTGTGCAGGACTTACAAGCATCACAATTCCAAACAGCGTAACGAAAATCGGTAATTCTGCATTCTACGGTTGTACAGGACTTACAAGCATCACCATTCCGAATAGCGTAACAAGTATCGGCTATTCTGCGTTCTCCGGGTGCTCGGGTCTGAAAGAAGTGCATATTTCGGATCTTGCGACATGGTGTAAGATCGCGTTCGACTCAAGCAATGCAAATCCACTGACCTATGCACATAATCTTTACTTAAATGACTCTTTGATTACCGCACTCACCATTCCAGATGGTATCACAAACATAGGCGAATATGCATTCTATGATTGCACAGGAATCATGAGCATCACGATTCCGAACAGCGTAACGAGTATCGGCTATTCTGCGTTCTTTGGCTGCACGGGACTTACGAGCATCGCCGTGAGTGCCAAAAATACAAAATACCACTCAAGCGGAAATTGTCTTATTGAAGTAGCGACAAAAACACTAATTCTAGCTTGCAAGGCCAGCGTTATTCCTACAGATGGAAGCGTGACGAACATCGGCGATAGAGCGTTCCTCGGCTGCGAAGGACTTACAAGCATCACGATTCCGAATAGCGTAACGAGCATCGGTGAATATGCGTTCGAAGATTGCACAAGGCTTACGAGTATCATAATTCCGGATAGCGTGACAAGCATCGGTTACGCCGCTTTCTCAGGCTGTAGTAGTCTTGAGAGTATTACCCTGCCGTTTGCCGGCGGTTCCCGAAAGAGTGCGTCCGATATGTATCAATATCCGTTCGGTTATATCTTCGGTATGTCCTCCTATACAGGTGGTGTTGCAACAAGGCAAGCATATTATCATTACAGGTCAAACATCTCAAGTATAATATACTATCTCCCGCAAAGCTTGAAGTTTGTCACAATTACTGATGAAAATATCCTAGACTATGCGTTCTATGGTTGCACAGAGCTTACGAGCATCACGATTCCAAACAACGTAACGAGTATCGGCGAGAGGGCGTTCTATGGTTGCACAGGGCTTACGAACATCACGATTCCGAACAACGTAACGAGTATCGGCGTTCGTGCGTTCGATGGTTGCACAGGGCTTACGAACATCACGATTCCGAATAGCGTGACGAGCATCGGCGGGGGTGCGTTCTCCGATTGCTCTGGGCTTACGAACATCACGATTCCGAATAGCGTGACGAGCATCGACGGTCATGCGTTCGCTGATTGTTCGGGACTTACGAGCATCACGATTTCAAATGGTGTAACAAGCATCAGTTATGGGTTGTTCTCAGGATGTACAGGACTTACGAGGATTACGATTCCAAATGGTATAACGAGCATCGGCCCTCAAGTGTTCAAAAATTGCACGAAGCTTACAAGCATCACGATTCCGGATGGCATAACACAAATCTACGGTGAAACATTCTCCGGTTGCTCTGGGCTTACGAACATCACGATTCCGAATAGCGTGACGAGCATCGGCGATTATGCGTTCTCGAAATGCACGGAGCTGAAAGATATTTACTATACCGGAAGCCAATCCGCATGGGCTAGTATTTCAAAAGGTATCAATTGGAACTATAACACCGGCAGTTACACGATTCACTACAATTACAAGCCGGAAGAATAATATCTAAATCTACTGTTTCCGCTCTGATGTTCTAATTCGGAGAGTCAGAGCGGAAACAGTGTCAATATAGCATAGGAGGAGTGATTTATAATGGAATTTAGCAAAGCCACTTACTTCAAAATATTTGGAACAGAAGGTATTAATAGTGCTTTGGACTATCTTTCAGTTACGACCCCAAGAACTCTATATAAATTTTACTCACTTGGAACTGAAAAAGATAAAGTAAAGTTGAGAACACTCAAAGAAGAAAAGATTTGGGTTGAATCATTTGAAAATCAAAACGACCCTTTTGAAATGATTAATCTTTCCATTAATGAAACGAGCGTAAAAGATGTATATAATAAGGATGGAGGCTTAGTTATTAACAAGCAAGACTCAATGATTGCATATCAAAACTATTTAAGCCAATATAAAAACTTCCTAAAATTTGCATCATTTACACAAACCATGCAAACCAACATTGCTATGTGGACATATTACACGAACAACCATAAAGGCTTTTGTTGCGAATTCGAAATTATTGATACATCACGATTTGGCATGATCAATATCAAACCTGTTTTATACGAAAAAAAGATATTCAAAGTTCCGAGTAAATTTATTGAACAAATGTTGAGTGAAAGATTAAACATCTGTTTCGGTACCTACCGTGCAATAGAAGAGAGCCAATCAAAAGAATTGAACTATTTAGAATTCATCAAAATCTTAGCAAGCTGTAAAGATCTTTCTTGGTCTCACGAAAAGGAATATCGGGTGTTTTACAAAAGTGATGTCGGTAAAAGCGGAGAATCAGTAGACGCGAAGCATCTTAACCTGAAAATCAAAGCAATATATATAGGTTTGAAGTGTTCAAAGCAAAATAAGCTTAAATTAAAGGCGATTGGAAGTAAATTGAATGTTCCCGTGCATGAAATGATAAAAAGCGAAGAAAACTATTCTCTTACTTACACTTAAAATTTCTGCAAAAAACTGAAAATATTTCCGTCGGGACTTGAAAACTTCATATTTTTTGTGTATAATAGAAAGAAAACAATAAAGGAAGGAAATCCCATGCTGAATTTTACTACTCTTTTGACCGAAGGGTCGAGCAGCGGAAGCGGTAGCGGGACGGGCATCTGGGGCACGATCATTATGATCGTCGCGCTGTTTGTCGTTCTCTACTTCTTCATGATCCGCCCGCAGAAGAAACAGGAGCGCAAGGACGCAGAGATGCGCGGAGCGCTCGCCGTCGGTGACGAAGTCACCACGATCGGCGGTATCATCGGAAAGGTCGTCTCTATTAAGGGTGAGACCTTCGTCCTTGAGACCACGAAGGACAAGACGAAGATCCGCTTTCTGAAAGCGGCTGTCCGCTCTGTCGATGTGAAGGCGGAAGACCTTGCCGCCGCGGTCATCGAAAAGAAGGCGGAGAGCGCCGACGCGAAGGCGGACGAAAAAGCCGACGCGAAGGCAAAGAAGGATGATGCCCACGAGGATAAGAAGGCGGAGGAAGCCGCTCCCGTCCTCGACACGCCCGTCGAGACAAAGCCCGAAGACGAGGCAAAATAATTCTTCACATTCCGTCATAAATGAAAACGCCTCCGAATAAGTTATTGTAGACTTATCTCGGAGGCTTTTTCTTATGGGAAAACAAAGGCATGGTGAAAACGGCGGCACGGTCAAGGCGCTGCTCCTCGGACTTCTTTTCTGCCTCGCGGCATTTCTGATCGTTTCTCTGATCGCGGGGGTGATCCTCTACGCGACGGAGAACCCGACAGCTTCCCTTCCCGTCGTCTCGCTCGGGGCGTTCGGACTCTCGGGTCTATTCTCGGGGTTCTTCCTCACCTCCCGCAGGAAGACGGGCGGTGTGCTTCTCTCGGTCCTCACGGCGCTTACTTTCGCGCTTCTTTTGCTTCTCGTCGGTATCATTCTGACGGGCGGGCATCTTTCGGGGCGCGTGATGATGAATCACCTCTGCTATCTTCTCGCCGCGTCGCTCGGTGCGATCCTCACGGGGATGAGGGGGAGGAAGCCGCGCAGACGGTTGAGATAATTATGAATTAAGAATGATGAATTATGAATTATGAATTGTCTTTCTTCTTGCCTTGTTTTGTGGAGGTTGAGGTGAGCGGGGACAGTTCGGGATTGTTTTCGTTCTTGCCTTGTTTTGCTTAGGCGAGCGGGGATAGTTCGGGGGTGCCTTCTGCTCCGGCGGCGAGGGTTTTGTTTCGCTATTTTCGTGAGCGGGGGTAAAAAAGCTGTCGCAAATCGCTTTTTCGGAAGCGGTTTGCGACAGCTTTTTTCGGTTTATTTTCCTTCGAGGCGGTTTACCAGCATGGGGATGGCTTCTTCGAAATTCACGCCGTAGAAGCGGGGATTTTCGTCTTGCAGCGTTTTCTCCATACATTCGAGGGTAAAATCGACGGCGAGGGAGAGCGCCTCCTCCGTCGTGAGTCCCCGCATATAGCCGCCGAGCGCGGCGGAGGCGAAGATGTCGCCCGTGCCGTGATAGGAGACGGGGAGCTTCCGATTGAAATAAGAGTAATAGCTCTTCTTCTCGGCATCGTAGAGATAGACGCCGATGGTATCGGGAGTGAAGCCGATGCCCGTCAGGGCGGCACGGCGCGCCCCCTTCTCGGTCAGGCGGAAGAGCACGTCGCGGATGTATGCTTCGTCATAGTTCTCCCGATAGGGGATATTCAGCATAAAGGACGCTTCGGTGAGGTTCGGGAGAATGAGATCTGCTTTGCGGCAGAGCTTCTCCATCTCGGCGGCAAAGGCGGGGGTAAAGCCGGGATAGAGCTTTCCGTTATCCGCCATGACGGGATCGATGAAGACGGCGGTCTTTTTCGTTTTGAAGCGATCGATCATTTCGCCGACGAGGCGAAGCTGCTCGAAGGAGCCGAGATAGCCTGTATAGATAGCGTCAAAATCAATGCCGAGCTCATAGAGGGTATCGGAGATCGGCCCAATCTCATCGGTCAGGTCGCGGAAGGTGAATTTCGGAAAGGCGGTATGCGTCGACAAGACTGCGGTCGGAAGACATGCCGCCTCTACGCCCGCGGCGGAAAGGATCGGCAAAGCGACGGTAAGCGAACACTTTCCGACGCAGGAAATGTCCTGAATGGTAAGAATTCTTTTCATTTTTATCTTTCTCCTTTGTTTTGAACGTCCTAAATGAGATTCGAAGGGTTACTGTAAAGACAGTCGGATATCCGCGCCGAGGGCGGTCAGCTTCCGTGCGAAGCCCTCGTAGCCGCGAAGGAGCTTATCGGCGTCGAGAATCTCGCTTCTCCCGTTTGCGGCAAGGGCGGTGAGTACGGCGGCGGCACCTCCGCGAAGGTCAAGCGCCTTTGCGGTTGCGGCATGGGGTCTTGATGGGAGGAGTTCCGCTATATTTCCTTCTACCGAAGAGCGAACGCCGAAGCGAGAGAGCTCCGAGAGATACCCGAAGCGTTCGGGAAACACGCCTTCACGGATGCGCCCGCCCGCGCCGAGGGCGAGGATAGGGGCAAGCGGCGGGTGCAGATCGGTCGCAAAGCCGGGATAGGGTGCCGTCGTGACGGTGATCGGTCGGCAGGGCGTCCCTTTTGCCGAGAGGACATTTCCCTGCTTTTCGATCTCGACGCCCGCGAGCGTCAGCGCGTCGGTCAGAGCGGAAAGCTCCTCGGCGCGGGCGCCGTGCACGCGGACGGTGCCCCCCGTGGCGGGAGCGCACAAAAGATAGGTGCCCGCCTCGATCATATCGGGGATGACCTCCGCGTGTCCGCCGTGGAGGGGGGCGCCCGTGACGCGGATCTCGCGATCCGAGATCTCAATACTCGCTCCCGCCGTGCGAAGAAACTGTGCGAGGGCGAGGACATGCGGCTCGATGGCGGCATTTTCGATCACGCTCTCCCCTTCTGCCGAAGTGGCAAGAAACAGGGCGTTGACCGTCGCGCCGACGGAAACGGTATGAAAGACGATCCTGCCACCGACAAGGCGGTGGGCAATCAAGGTATTCCCTTCTTTTTCGGCACCGAGCGCCAAGGCGGCGGCAACATGCATATCCACAGGACGGGCGGAAAAATTGCATCCGCCGTAGCCGCCGATATGCGCCCTGCCGAAGCGGGCGAGCATTGCGCCGAGGAGGTAGGTAGAGGCTCGGATCTGCGACGTGAGGGATGTCGGCGGGTCTTCCCCCGTCATGGCGTCGGTCGAAATCCGCACGCGCTCGGGAGAAAGGGGCGTCACCTCCGCGCCCATGGCGGAAAGAATGGAAAGGGTCACGCGGATGTCCGAAATGTCGGGAAGATTCCCAATCTCCGAGGTGCCGCCGACCACAATCGTGGCAAATAAAAGAGGGAGGGCGGCGTTTTTCGACCCGCTCACGAACACATCGCCCGAAAGGGGCGCGCCGCCTCTGATAATGAATTTTTCCATGGTCTGCTCCGCAAACTAAGATTCATTATCAGTCTATTCGTGCGCGCGGCGGGGGGTGATTTGGCAATTTTGGATACAGGCATCGGAATCACCTCAAAACCTGCGTTCTCCCGGATAGGCAAAAGCACGTCTTGCCATCCGTCGCCGTAACAAAGAAAAACATAATCGAAAGCAGACAAAGCAAGAAATAAGAATCATTCATAATTCATAATTCATAATTCATAATTCATAATTCTTAATTCTTAATTGCTTTCCTCTCGGTAGTAGGCGACGGCGAGGTCGACGACGAGTCCGTAGCTGACCGAGCCTTGCGTTCCGTTCCATTGCAGGTAGGCATCGTTAATGCCCGTGGAGACGGAGCCGATCACCGTACCCTGATATTTTTTGTAGGTCTTCGAGTAGGCGGCGCTTTCCGCGCGGATGCGACTGTCGGTCTCGGCGAGCAGAGCCTTGCAGGTCTTCGGGTCGGCACGATAAAGCGCCGAGTAAAGGTATTCGTACATATTCATATATCCGCTGTAACGGATATAGGGATCGTCCGAGCGGACCGTTACGAGGAAGGCGATGAAGTTTGCCTCATTCTCTCTCGCGATCCCCCGTTGATGCGCGAATTCATGCGCTACGGTAAAAGGAAGGCAATAATCGGGGAAGCACATATTGAGGTTCGACTCCCCCGTGAAGGAGGAATACACGCCGAGGATCTGCGCGTAGGACATGAGATCGCTCGCCATCACGGGCTTTCCCCGACTCTCGAAGGAGGTAAAGATCGGATATTCCTCGAGAAAGGTATCATAGGCGTCCACGATCTTTTCACTCAATTCGGCGAGAGAATAAGGCATGTGCGATTCTCCGTCCTCGAAGGTCACTTGATCGAGGAGGGCTTCCGCCTCTTCCTTGCAGATCTTCGCGGTGCGGTAGAGTTCTTCCTTTGTCACGGGGGCATCGGTCATACCGAGTTTTTTGTCGAGCGTTTCGGTATGATAAGCGACTCCCATGGTGAAAATGTAAAGAAAACTTAGCGTCATGCAAAAACAGAGCAAAAAAGCGAACCATCTCTGCCGCCGCCACGGACGCCTGACGCTACGGACGACCCATACGACAAAGAGGACGATCCAGAGCGGGATCAGAAAGAGAAGGACCTCCGCAAGGGAGAACGGGATCCACGAGGTGAGGGTGGCAAGCGTCCTCCGCACGCCCTGTGCGACGGTGGAATTCAATGCGTCCGCGATCTGCGGCGACAGCCATGCGAGAGCGAAACAAAGCAGTGAGATCACAAAGACGGCAAAGAAGAGGACGGTGACGAGCGGGAATCGTTTCCGCATGGCGTTTTTCTCCTTTTCTTTCGTTTTTTCGGGTAGAATTCTTCGTTTCCGTAAATCTTAAAAATCCACAGAAGTAGGTTCCCTTCTATGGATTAGTATGTCATGACGCCGAAATATTATCAAAATGACGGGTTCGGAGTGCCCGCTCCGTGGGAGAGACAACCGACGGAATTGCGTCGGACTGTCGCATTTCAGGATATGAGACGGGAGTCATTGACTGCGACAGTCCGACATTGGCAATTCGCAGATGGTGTTACAGCTTCTCGTATCGCTTTGCCGAAGGTCCGACGAGGATGATATACATCACGGCGGCGAGCGCGAGGAAGAGTGCCGTCACGATACCGACGGCGAGAAGCCCCTTTGAGGCGAGGGCGAGAAGCACGACGGGGATCGAGATCAGGACGGCGAGGATCATCTGACCGAAGGTGCAGATGAACATGGCGGTCGACTGCTTAACGACCTGTGCCTCATTCACGTAATCGAATTTCGGGAAGGCGACATTCATCACCATACCGAAGAGCGCGCAGAAGAGGTTTGCCGCGGTGGGAGTGAGGAAGAGGAAGATCACATAATACCACGCCGCGTGGGTCGTAACGGCAAAGAAAATAGCGGTCACCACCGTAAAAGGCATGGTGATGATGAGATGCGGCATCGTCTTTGCAAACAGGACGGTCTCGGTCGAGATCGGGAGGGAGCGGAGTATGGGAAACGCCTTCCCTTCCAGCGACAGCGAGCATCCCGAAATAAAGGTACATGTGGAAAAGAAGGTCAGAACCAAAATCCCGACAACGGGCAGGATCGCATCCGCGTTCGCATCGGGGAGCATCTCTGCGAGGAGCTCCCGTACCGAATCCATGCGGATGGCAAAATACACCGAGATACCGAGTTCAAAGAGAAGCCCGATGCCCGAATTCAGCATATAGGTTGCGGAGGAGGTATAGCGCAAAAGCTCTTTTTTCACCATGGCGGTGAAGGGGCTTCCCTGCTTCGCTTTTTTCTCGCGGTAGACGGCACGCTTTGCCTTTCCCGTCTCGGTAACGATACGGAAATAGGAGCGCGAGATCAGATAGTAGGCAAATGCGCTGACGCCGAGGGAAACGACGAGAAGCACGAGGAAAGAAAGGGGCTTCATCAAAGCGGCGCCACCGATAAACAGGAGGGCGGGACTCCCCCCGACGACTCCGCTCTCGGTGATCTTGTCGAGGTATTCTTCCAATCCGTCCATCAGAGAGGTGTAACCGAAGAAATAAAGCACGAGGAAGACGAGGGAGATTAGGGTCGTTACGAGGCTGTTATTTTTGATCTTCTTCGCTATGCGTGCCACAAGGTAGCCGACCGCCGCCGAAAGCGACGTGGCAAGCAAGGGCAACAGCAAAAAGACGAAGAACGCGCCGAGCATGGCGAGTGGCGAACCGCCCACAAAGAGGTAGACCACCGTTGCGGGGAAAAAGACGACGAGGAATTCCGCGTAGTTATAGATCAAGATCGTCAGGACGCGGGCGAGAACGATCGCGCTCGGTCGGATGGGCATCGCGAGCAGAAGCTCGTTATCGCGGCATTCGAAGAGCTCGCTCTTCGTCTCGAAAATGCTGAACAGAAAAACCACCGTAAAGCTCGCGAGCATGAAGATCGCAAAATACAGTGCGTCAAGCCCTGCGGAGATCATGACGGGCGCCATGGCGATCGCCACCGTAAAGGAAAAGAAGGCGAACATCAGGGCGAGGAAGCCGTACAGGCAGATCATGAGTGCGAGCCGTCCGCCCGACGTGTTCTTCCCTTTTCCGTCCTTTCCCTTTCCGCCGAGAGAGGCGGTGAGGGCGCGCAGGCGGATGCCTATCAATGTCTTAATCATTTTCGTCCTCCAGCTCGAGGAAGACGTCTTCGAGAGAATCGTTGCCCTTGACCTCTTCCATCGTGCCCGTGACAAGGAGCTTTCCGCCCTTGATGATGGCGACCTTATCGCAGAGCTTCTCCGCCACGTCGAGGACGTGCGTCGAGAAGAAGATGGCGCCGCCCGCCTCGCAGTGCTCACGCATCATTTCCTTGAGCGTGTGCGCCGCCTTCGGGTCAAGACCGACGAAGGGTTCATCCATCAGAATGAGCTTCGGCGCATGGAGCCATGCGGCGATGATGACGAGCTTTTGCTTCATTCCGTGCGAATAGGCACTGATGGGGGTCGCGAGATCCTTTGTGATCTCAAAGAGATCGGCGTACTTGCGGATCCTTTCGGCACGCGTCACGCTGTCAACGCCGAAAATGTCGGCGATAAAGTTCAGATAGCGGATCCCCGTCAGAAAATCGTATACGTCGGGGTTGTCGGGTATGTAGGCGAGTGCACTCTTGCAGGCGAGGGGCTCGGTCTTTACGGAATGTCCGTCGATCGTGATCTCCCCTTCATCGAAATCGATCAGTCCGACGCACGCTTTCAACGTCGTGGTCTTTCCCGCACCGTTATGCCCGATGAAGCCGTAGATCTCGCCCGGAGCGATCGTGAGGGACAGATCGTCCACCGCACGCTTTTCTCCGTATGTTTTGGTCAGATGTTCGATTTTCAGCATGAGAGTCTCCTTCATGAAAAGGTAGTCCGGAGCTCGGCGTTCTTCACCGATATTCCGATGTCAATTGTAGCATATACGCGCGCATCTGTCAATCGTTTGACAAAGTTTTTCTCATCCTTTGCGAAAATCCATGCAACCAACGCGTTTTAATTTATTTTTCGGGAGTCGCTTCGGCGGGATGTCCTTCTTTGCGCGCGGCTTCCAGATCGTATTTTCCGAGGACTTTCGCGATGATCTCTACTGCCTCGTCGATGAGCCCATGGGTGTGCGTCGCCATCAGGCTGGTGCGAAGGAGGCACTCCCCGGGATTGCAGGCGGGCGGAAGGGTGGAATTTACGTAAACGCCGTTCTCGTACAGATCCTTCGCGATCGTCAGGGTGAGATTCTCTTGATAGGTATAGATCGGAATGATGGGAACGATGTTGCCGTTGGACGGGCGCATCCGAATGGCGTGCTCGTCGAGCTTTTTCCGCATATAGAGGGCATTTTTCTGCACTTTCTCGACCATTTCCGGATGCTTTTCGAGTCGGTCGAGCGCCGCCAGAGCCGCCGCGGCGTTGGCAGGGGGCATGGAGGCGGAGAAAATGAAGGGGCGGGAGGTATGACGGACAAAGTCGACCACCCTTGCGGATGCCGCCATGAAACCGCCGAGCGACGCCAAGGATTTGGAGAAGGTGCCCATCTGAATGTCCACCTGCTCTTCCAAGCCGTAATAGCTCGCGGTACCACGTCCGCCCTCACCCAGAACACCGACGGCATGTGAATCGTCTACCATGACGCGCGCGCCGTATTTCTTCGCAAGACGGCAGATCTCCGGAAGGTCGGCAATGTCTCCGCCCATGGAAAATACGCCGTCGGTGACGATCAGGCAGCCCTTCCCCTCGGGGACGGTCGTGAGCAAACGCTCGAGATCCTCCATATCGTTGTGCTTATAATGCACGCATTTTCCGAAGGAAAGTCTCGCGCCGTCGTACAGGCTCGCGTGATTTTCCGCATCCATCAGGATGAAGTCGCCGAGTCCCGCAATGGCGCTGATAATACCGAGATTGGTCTGAAAGCCCGTGGAGAATGTGACGACGTCCTCTTTACGTAAAAACTCGGCGAGCCGTTTTTCCAGTTCGATATGAAGGGTCAACGTCCCGTTCAGAAAGCGGGAGCCCGAGCAACCGGAGCCGAAGGTCTTGTACGCCTCCACGCCCGCGCGAATCACCTCTTCATCCGTCGTCAGTCCGAGATAGTTGTTGGAGCCCAGCATGATCCGACGCTTCCCTTCCATGATGACCTCGGTATCCTGTTTCGACTCCAATGCACGAAAGTAGGGGTATATTCCGAGTTCCTTTGCTTCGTCCGCTTTGGAGGGGAGATAGCATTTCGCAAAAATATCTTTCATTGTTTTTTCCTTTCTTTGAAAGCACTATTTTTTGACACCTGTCAAAAAAAATACCCTTTTAGTATAGCACAAACGCGGCGAATTGTCAAGTGCACGGATGCTTCCCCGAAATCCTCCCGCTTGTCGGAGGATCTTCGGAAGCTTTTCGGAGGATCTTCCGTGCCGTTTCGGCTCTCGAAAGTCTCGCATATCATCTGGAGCGCGTGCCTGTTTGCGGGTGGTGCTCTGCATTCTTCGAGGCTTCACGTATCTCAAGGTTGCCTGACTTTTCGCGGGTGAGTCTTTCGCTTTCGAAAAAGTCTGCATATCGGCGAGAAAGGCTTGACTTTTTGCGGGCGAGCGTGTATAATAAAGGCAAAGAACAGGAAAGGAGCCGCTATTTTGCGGATATTTCCCCATGCAACAGAAAACTTACGTTACTTACGAAGACTTCGGCGCCGTCGGAGACGGTCGGACGGACGACATGCCCGCCATCGTTCGCGCGCACGAATACGCGAACCAACATTCCCTGCCCGTGCGTGCACGGGACGACGCCACCTACTATATCGGCGGGCAGGCGCTCGTCGCCACCATCGGCACCGACGTCGACTTTGGCGAGGCGCACTTTGTCATTGACGACACGGAGCTTGCGGATATCAAGATGCCGATCTTCCGCGTTGCGAGACAGACGGAGGAATTCTCCCCCGCGATCGCGTCGCTCAAAAAGGGACAGAAGCAGATCGACTTTCCCCATGAGGGCACCGTCTACGTCCGTGTCTTCGACGACAACAAAAAGATCTATATCCGCGAGGGGGTCAACCAAAACAGCGGAACGGCACAAAACGACTGCTTCCTCGTCGATGCGGAGGGCAACATTCTGACCGACATCGACTGGGACTACGACGAGATCACGCGTACCTCAGCCTACTCGGTCGACGAGCGTCCGCTGACCGTCCGCGGCGGTAGCTTCACCACGATAGCAAACCGTTGGAAATCGGAGTACGCCTACCACGCGAGAGGAATTTCGGTCAACCGCGCGCATGTGACACTCGAGGGCATCCGCCACTATGTCACGGGGGAGGGAGAGCATGGCGCGCCTTACGGCGGTTTTGTCAATGCGACCGCGACCTACGATGTCATCGTGAAGGATTGTCTCTTTACCCCGCACTTTACCTATTGGGCGGCGCTTTCTACCGGTATGTCCGCGATGGGCAGCTATGAGATCAACGCGAATGCGACCATCGGCTTTCATATGGTCTCCGTCCGTCAGACGATCGACATCATGGACAAACGGTATTGGGGACTCATGGGGACGAATTTCTGCAAGGACATGACGCTTGACGACTGCGCGATCTCCCGCTTTGACGCGCATATGGGCGTGACGAACGTGACCGTGCGCGGCTGTACGCTCGGGCACATGTGTTTTCTCTTGATCGGGCATGGAAAATGCCTTGTGGAGGACACGCACGCCTTCGGCGATTCGCTGATCAACATGCGCTCGGACTACGGATCTTTCTTTGACGGTGAGCTGACCGTGAAAAACTGCACATGGAAGCCGAGAAACACGCATCCCGTCGTCCTCGGTGCAAGCAACAACGAAATGCACGATTTCGGATATGAGTGCCGTATGCCTCACACTTTCCTGATCGACGGGCTGACCATTGAAGACGAAGATCTCGACGATTCGTACACAGATCTTTATATTCTTCCGGAATTCGACAGGAATTTCTCGGAGGATAAGCCCTTCCGCGTCGTTCCTACCAAGCGTCTGATTCTGAAAAATATCCGTACAAACAGCGGAAAGATTCCGCAGATCACAAAAAATCCGAGTCTTTATCCGGGGCTTGAAGTTTTGGATAATTAAGAATTATGAATTATGAATTAAGAATTGGTCTTAATTCTTGCGTTGGTCT
>CAVEOF010000044.1:0-16331 GCA_963617165.1 Coriobacteriaceae bacterium
TTGGGGGCTGGTGCAAAGCTTCGATTTCTGCTTCGACGGCATTGAAAAAAATGCCACTGTAGCGATTGGAATGATCGGGTGCAAGCGAAACAAGCTCCCTTTTATGCGCGGCTACAATGCAATGCTTGAAAAGCTTGAGCCGTCAAAGATCATTTGTTTTGGCACGAAATGGACGGAAATATCGTAACTGTCGATTATTCGGAATCCGGAAAGGTGGTGCGTTGACATGGGTGGAAGAGGAACATACTCAATTGGCAATAATGTTGCTTATACCTATGAAAAAGTGGGAGAAATCGAAGGCGTTAAGGTATTGTTCGGCAAAGAAGGCACAGGACTGCATGATTTGCCCGCCGAATCACATTCAAGCAATATGTATATAAAGCTTCATAAAGATGGTACTTTGAACATGTTGCGGATATACGGTGACGACCATTGTTTACAAGCTGAAATCGCATATCATCCGGAACCCAAATTAACGGGAAATCATTCTCCTGTACTACATATCCACTATTATAATCATGATTTCAATAGGACGGATGCAAAATATCTTAATCGCGCAACTTTTGAAAAGTATAAAAAATATCTAATCGGGAGGAAATGGTATGATTGACGGTAATGCAAATGCGTTCATTGACAAAATGTATTATGAAGACCATTATGTGATGTTTGACAAGGAAAAATATTTTGTCAACGGATGTCAGACCCAAATAGATGCGGAGGGGCACACGCTTTCTGTTTGTCTTGAAGTCTATAACCTTTCCAAAAATGTAACGGTGTTTTCCATAATAAAACCGTCAGCAATTGAGTGTGTCAACGCATTTGAAGACGCACCTATTTGGAATGGAAAAACTTTTTGGGAAGCGGAAAAGGAAATCAAATGGGTGGATGAATGACAAAATCTGAATTTAACGACTTGTACGATAGCTTATGTTACGGACACGATGCAGAGTTGCGTATAAACGGCAATATTATATTTGCTGAATGGAATGGCGAAAAGATTGAGCTTTTTCATATTGTCGATAATACAGGCAAAAAAATTTGTGATATTTCCGATGGCAACAAGTTCGACACGGTAAAAATGCTATTCAGCAGGTGTATCTTTGGAAAGACGCTTAATGATAATCATAACGAAATAGACATATTGGATATTGAGTGAGGGTGAGTCAATGAAAGGCGGAAATGTAAATGATTTTATAGATCATACCACATTTGAGGAATGTGCTGTGATTTACAGAGGCGAGAAATATTTTTTTCATGGTCTAATATTTGACAAAGAAAAAAATGAATACTCATACATAATTGATGTTTGGGATAAAAACGGCAACTTTGCACGAACTGCATTCAACCAAACAGCTACCTCCGCAGAAAAGTGTCTTGAGCTTGCTCAAAACAAGCCGATTTTTGATGGAAAGTCTTTTTGGGAAGCCGAGTCGGAAATGGAATGGGTGGAGTGGTAGATTAATTCTCTTCAAGCCGAATTCTCTAATAGTCAGACAATCGATTAAATTTAATTTTTACATAAATAATTGTACATATCATTAACAAAAAGAGCGGAGTAGCAAATGCCACTCCGTTTTTTTGCAGGGGCAGAAGGTGAGCGAGGCGAAAAGCGTCCGGTGGACGGTTTTCGGTGAAGCGCCCGAAGGAAATAAGGAAAAACGAAGCGAAGAATGAGCGCGCGTTTTGACTATATTTCCGAGCCGTCGGAGAACCCAAATTTTTCCGAAGGGAAAATGCGTTCGAGTCCGTGCCTCTCCAAAAAACTCCCGAAGGAAGTGAAAAGCGAAGAGTAAAAAGCGTAAAAGCAAAACTCCCGCACTGACGCGCGGGAGTTTTTGGCAGGGGCAGAAGGACTCGAACCCACGACCCATGGTTTTGGAGACCAGTACTCTACCAACTGAGCTATACCCCTGTGAACGCCTATTATTATACTTGATTTTTCGGCGTTTGTCAAGGGATTTCGGTAAAAATAAATCGGAAAAACGGAAAAAGTTTGAAAATTCCTGCCTCGGCATCAAAACGGAACCGCTTCCTTGTGAGAAACGACGATCCCGCTCCGCAGAGTCGCGTCTTTGATCGCGTCGGGCACGCTTTTGCCCCGATAGATGGCGTGCAGGAAGGTTGCACCGTAACAATCGCCCGCGCCGACCGTCGAGACAACCGTTACCTTTTCGGGAATCTCGGAGCGGCAGAGCATGGCGGCGGAAGCGTCATACACCATTGACCCCTCGCTCCCGAGCGTCAGGATGGCGTATCGGATGTTCGGATACTTTTCGCAAAGGAGGCGCAGAACCTCGGAAAGGGAGGCTACCCTCGGAAGAAGACCGAAGTCGTATAGCGCGTCGACCTCTCCGTCGCTTAACTTGAAATAGGTCGCGTGGCTAAGACATCTGATGATCGACTCGCGGTCGTAACATCCTTCGCGCAGATTGATATCGCAGAAAACGTCGGGGAAGGCGCAGGTCGCGAGAATTGCTTCGAGCGCTTCACGCGAGATCTTATCGCGCTGGATCAGCGTATTAAAGTAGAAGACATCGGCGCCGATCGCGCGGATGGTCTGCAATTCACGCTCTGTGACGTAAATTCTGTCATGCGCGCAGTCTTTGGCAATTTTGTAGCAGGGAATTTTGTTTTCGTCGAGCGTGACACGGCAGGAGCCGGTCGGCGCGTCGTTTTTCTGCATCAGCGTGCCGTCGATTCCGTAGCGTTCCAACGCCGAAAGTACACGCTTCCCGTATTCGTCGTTTTTCCCGACGGCGGAGAAGAGCCATGCGTCGTCCCCGAGTGCCGCGAGATGTGCCGCAAAATTGAGCGGTGCACCGCCGAGCAGTGCCTCATCCGAGTAAACGTCAAAGATCACCTCACCGAATACGATCGTTTTCATTGCTGCCTCCGTTCCGTCGTCTGTGCGACGCTTATCAAAAATTCAAATGCGGGACATCTGTTTATAATGCTTTATCATCCCCATTTTTGAAAACTGCCTTACTTTTTCCGTTTATTCCTTCGGTTTTGCGAGCTTTGTCACCTTCAAAAAGGGAACCGTGACGGAAGAATCGGAGGAAAGCACCAAGCGACTGATATTATAGTCGCAAAGCATGGCGGCGGTCATGATCGCCTGTCCGTCACCCGTGAAGAGCTCGGCACTGCAAGAGTCGACGATCACCGTCAGACGTCGGTCCGAACCGTCCGGTGAGAGCGGGAGACTGCTTTCTCCGACCGTCACCGTATTTTTCTTTCCGTCGATGCGGATCGTCTGACCGAAGAGCTCGAGCGTCAGCACCGACGGCGCTGTTCCGAGATTCAGCCGTATGCGGTACGCGGCGGGAGATAAGGGGATCGCCAACGCCTCGCCCGCTACGATCTCCTGCCTGCGAAGAGTTTCGCTTTCCGCACACAGGCGGTCGATCTCTCCGATCGGCAGGGCACAAAGATCGAATTCCTCGCCGCGACTGCGCAGCGTCAATTCAAACGGCAGGCTCATCTCTCCGTTGAAGGGGGCACGGGGGAATTCCAGCTTGCGATGCCATGCCATCGCGACCCGTCTTCCGTCCGACATGCCGGAGAAGCTCTGCGCCGCGTAATGATGACTGCCGTAATTCAGTCGTCGCGGCGCCTGAATTTGCTCAAACCTTCCGCCCTTGTATTCACAAACGATATAAATGTGCGATGCACCGCTGATGATCCACTTCCGCTTTTTCGGATCTCCGTCCGCACACAGCGGGAAGATGTCTGGGCATTCCGCCTCTCCATCGATCGAGATCCTCTGAATTTCTTCCCAGTGCAGAAGATCGTCCGAAGCGAAGAGGGCAAAATACGCATCATAAAGATACAGCCCCATGATGTAGCGCCCCGCCTCCTCGCAGAAGATCACCTTCGGATCACGGTTGCTTGCCGCGATATGAGGGATCAGGGGATTCTTTTTGTATTTGCGGAAGGTGATGCCGCCGTCGGTCGAATATGCGAGACATTGCGTGAATTCCTTCTTTTCCGAGCGCAGATTGGTATTACCCGCACAGGTGTAGAAGAGAAGGATCACATCCTCCGCCCCCTCTTTGAGCCCAGAGCGGTTTTCCTTGTCCACGACCGCACTGCCCGAGAACATCGTGCCGAATTCGTCGGGGAAGAGAGCGATCGGACGTTCTTCCCATGTAAGAAGATCACGGCTCGTTGCGTGCCCCCAGTGCATGTTTCCCCATACCGTGTCGTACGGGTTGTATTGATAGAACATGTGATAGACCTTTTCACCGGTGACGGGAGAGGTGTATTCCGTAAGTCCGTTCGGATCGTTGATCCAGCCGTGTGTCGGCGTAAAATGGATCAAAGGTCGATAGTGGAGACTCTGTTCACTTTTCTCCGTCTTTTCGGCACATTGAAGATCTTTTACGGGAATATCCGGCGTACAACCGAATTCCAGCGTTTCTCCGAGGTAGGGACGAAGGTCATAATAGACCTCGCCGCACGGATTGACATAGTCGAGCCGCAAATCAAAATCGTCGATCAGCGTCCCGTTTCTGTAAACCGTGATCTTCCGCATACCGACATGCTTGCCGACGGGAAGCATCAGATAAGAGCTGTAAATGGAGATTTTGTATGTTTTCATTTTGTGCCGTTTCCTTTCCGAAATCACTTGAAATCATCGGAGTTCTATGATATCATTATAAATGACCGCAGATTTTTTTTACAAGAGAGAAAAACACGGAAAGTGGAGAATTTGTATTGTGATTACGGTTTTCGGCGAGAAGAGCTATGATAAGGTCGGCAGGGTAGAAACCTTGAATGTCCGCCGCGTGTCCTATACCGCCGTACAGAGCGGTTTTTGGCACAGGGAACGATTCTTGACCGAGCGGGAGCTGATCTGTGACGGGCGGCACCGTCTTTCTGGTTCTGAACGGAGAGCACTTCGCCGTCGGAGAAAACGAATATCTGTTTTTGCCCGCCTTCGGTACCATTTCGGCGTCGCGCCGCTCGGACGCCCCCTGTTCCTTTTATTCCGTGACCTTTGACGCGACAGAGGAGCTCCCGATCCCGACCGGAAAAAAAGAAAAGCTACGCGGAGATCTCCTCTTTTCGCATGAGTTTTTCAAGCGTATGCTACTAAGATATGACGCGGACAAGGTGGAACACGCCGCTTGCGACGCACTGTTTCTTACCTTCCTTTATGAAAGTGCCGCCGCCCGCACCGAGGGCGAGACTGCCGCATTTGATACGCAGAGCGTGCTGGATTATATTCACGGGCATCTCGATCGACCGCTCGGACTCGAGGAGCTGACCGAGAAATTTCATTACAGCCGCGACGCCATTACGAAAGCCTTTCGCCGCCGATACGGGATCTCGCCGAAGCGATATATCAATCAGGCGAAGCTCAATGCCGCAAAGCAGCTTCTCACCGCCTCCCGCATGAGCATCGCGCAGATCGGGCGCGGTCGGATTTGACGATGTTCGCCTCTTTTATAAGTTTTTCTCCTATCATAGCGACGTGACCCCGGCTGCCTTCCGTCGTCGGAATCGATAGGACGCACCCACCGGAAAACGCCGCTTGCGATCTGCAAGCGGCGTTTTCTGAATTTATTCCTCGGTCTCTTCCGGCTCCGATTTCTCGTCTTCCTCCTCGTCCGACTTCTTCGGATTGATCTTCACGATGACCTCGTGTACGCGCCGCTCGTCTGCCGCGCTCAGGGTGACCGTGAGATTTTCATATTCAAAGGAATCGCCGGAATTCGGCAGATCTCCGAACTGCTCGGTGACCCAGCCGCCGACCGTCGTCGCGTCGGAATCGAATTCGAGACCCGTCAGCTCCTCGAGCTTTGTAAGATCGGTCGAGCCGAGGATCCGATAGGTGTTCTCCTCCACTTCGGCGATCTCGTCGATGCTTTCGTCACTGTCCAGCTCTCCGACGATCCGCTCGACAAGGTCGTTGACCGTGACAAGTCCGTGCGTCCCGCCGAACTCGTCGACCACGATCGCCACGCGTTCGCTCTTTTGCTTCATCGCGCGGAGCAGATCGTCCGCCGCCATGCTGTCGGGGACAAAGTAAGCGGGGAAGACCGCATTTGCCTTCACCGATTCCTTGGATTTGTCGGCAAGGCGGAAATAGATCTTCGAATTGAGAATTCCGAGAATGTCGTCGATCGTCTCGCCGCAAACGGGATAGTACGTATGTTCGCTTTCGACGATGGTGTGATTCCATACGTCAACGTCGTCTTCCTCCCACAGAACGACCATTTGCGTCCTGTGCGTAGCGATCTCACCCGCCGTGATGTCGTTGAAATCGAAAACGTTCTGGATCAGCTCTTTTTCGTCTTCTTCGATGGCGCCGCTCTCGCTGCCCGCATCCACCATCATGAGGATGCCTTCTTCCGTGACCTCTTCGTCACTTTCGTCGGGGTCAATGCGGAGGAGCCTCAGTACGCCGTTCGTCGTTTTTGTAAGTAACCATACAAGCGGCGCGAAGATCACGGATACCCCCGTGAGGAATCCCGCCATCCCGAGCGCTACCTTTTCGGATTTGCGCATGGCGACACGCTTCGGCACGAGCTCGCCGAATACCAAGGTGACAAAAGAGAGAAGAAGGGTGATGAGGATCACGGAGACCGTGCGGATCACATTCTCTCCCACCGCGTCAAAGAACGCTGTCCCGCGGAAAGCATCCACGATGAGCACGGCGAAATTGTCCGCGGCAAACGCACTGCCGAGAAATCCCGCGAGTGTGATCGCGACTTGGATCGTCGATAAGAACTTTACGGGAACCTTGGTCAGCTTCTGTAATTTTTTTGCATTTTTGTTTCCCTCGTCGACGAGCTTATCGAGCCGCGTCGCGCTGAGAGAGAGGACCGCAATTTCCGCACAGGCGAAAACCGCGTTCAGAAAAATCAATAGGATCTGAAATAAAATAGGCACTAACATATCGGGAAATTTTCCTCCGTATCAAAATCTTCGTGAAATGTGTCTTCAAGAAAAGAGCGCAAAAGGTGAATTCTTGTCGGATGGAAAATATCCGGAGCCTTGCCGGTGCTTTGGTAGATTGCACTCCGTCGGCAAAGAGGCGGTGCGAAACGACAGCCTGCCGTGCATAGGGTCGAGAACGGGGAAGAGAAAAAGCAGAACTGCCCGTTGCCTCGTCGAGGGGGTTCGTCCATGAGAAAAAATCCTTTCTTTCAATCGTATTGCGGAAAACTCCGCTAAATATCATAAGTATACCAAAAAAATCGCAGATTGTCAAGCCGACTTTGTGGAAGATTTCACCCTTTGCGCCCGCTTTCGGGAGAAAAACGGCGTTAGTGAAAAGAAATCGATGAATTCCTTCCGTTATGTCCTCTTTCGTTCGTTTTTCTTCCGAATTTATAAAAGAGAACGAAAAACCGTAGACAAAATACACTTTTTGTGCTATACTGTTTCTATGCCGTAAGTATATGCGCGAAAAAGGAGGACCTTGCATGAAAACCCGATGTCGCCTTGCATTTTTTCTTTTTCTCATCCTGTCTCTGATGTCATTTGCTTCCTGTAACGCCGAAAAAACGATTCACACCGTCACCTTTCTTTCCGCCGAGGGCGAAACGCTCGCGACGCGTGAGTGCGCCGACGGCGGACGCGTGACTCCCCCCGACGCCCCCGAAAAAATGTCGGAGACCTTCCTCGGATGGTACCCGTCGGAGAAAAATACCCCCTTCGACTTTTCCTCTCCCGTCCGCTCCGATATGACGATGACGGCACGGTATGAAACCGATTACGAAGCCCTCACCAACCGCATCGCAAAAGAGGCAATGTCGGCAAACGTCACCGTAGAGACCCGACATTACCGCTCACCGTATTCCTACGATACCTCGATCGCGAGCGGCACCCTAATCGCAAACTCGGGCGGCATGTATTTCCTCCTGACGAATTGCCATAACGTGAGAAAGAGCGGCTACATCGCCGCCGAATATACCGTTACGGATTGCTGCGGAAACCGCTACAAAGCGACGCTCAATTCCGCGGATGAAGCCTATGACCTCGCCGTCCTTTATTTTACCCCGGACAAAGAGCTGTCGACCCTGACCCTCGCGACAAGCTCTCCGGACCTGAACATCACCGTCGCCGCCATCGGTCAGCCGGGCGGACAGCACAATACGCTGACCTATGGAAAAACGTCGGCATACCGCCCCCTTGCGAATGCGGAAGGGGAAGTGTCCGCCGTGACCTTCGACATCCTTCTTCATACCGCCCCCACCGACCACGGCTCCTCGGGTGGCGCGGTGCTCGACGGAGAGCTTCGCCTCGTCGGATTGGATTTTGCCGTTTTGCACGACGAGGACGGAAATTTCCTCTATACCGCCGCCATTCCCGCCGAAAAGATCGCAGAATATCTCGCGGCGCATCCGTTCTATTAAGGATAGAAAAACGCCCCGGACCCGTCATAAAAAAATTCCGAAAAATTTTCGGAATTTTTTTATGAAAACCTATTGACAAGCGGTGATCCGTCTGCTATAATAAAACCAACAGTTGAGCAATTGTTCAACCTTTCAATCGAAAGAGAGGCGAAGCGCATGGAACACAGACCCGCGGAAGAGAAGGAAAGCGAGCTTCTTTGCGAATGTGAGGAAGTGCATACGCAGGTTGTGGAAGAGAAGAGACGCCACATGCCGACGGAGTCGGTTCTTTACGATCTGTCCGATTTCTTTAAGATCCTCGGGGACAGCACGAGGATCCGCATCCTCTTTGCCATCGACGGCGAGCCGATGTGTGTCTGCGACATCGCACAGCTTCTCGGGATGACAAAGTCCGCCGTCTCCCATCAGTTGAAAGCACTGCGGCAAAGCGACCTCATCACCTATCGCAAATCGGGGAAAAATGTGTTTTACTCCCTCGCGGACGACCATGTGAGGAGCATCATCGAGACGGCGCTCGAACATATCAACGAATAAAAATAATTTTTTTATAAGGAGATATCCGAAATGAAGATCCGTTATTCCATCAAAGGTCTGGACTGCCCCAATTGCGCGCTGAAGCTCGCCGAGATGATCGAGAAGCAGGAGGGAATCGACTCCGCGAAGATCAACTTCCTCACCGAGAAGCTGAGCATCGAGACATCGCTTGACGCGGATGCCGCCTTCGAGCTCGTGAAGAAGAGCGTCAAGGAATTCGGCGAGGACGACGTCGTCGTCGAAAAGTAAGATCCGAACCGCGGGCTTGCCGACAAAACGGCAGGCCCGTCGAAACGAAAGCAGGTACCGATATGAAAAAACTCCGTAAACTCATAAACAATCCTCTGTTTCCGATCATCGCGGGGCTTCTCTTTTTCGTTCCCGCCTTTATCATCGACCATGTGAGCGCGGACGCCGCCGGCACTCCCACGCTTTCCGTCGTGTTTTATTTTATCGCACTCGTGATCTCGGGCGGCGAGGTCTTTGTCGACGCCGTTCGCGGGATCTTTCATAAAAAGTTTTTGGATGAAAAATTCTTGATGTCGATCGCCTCCGTCGGTGCCGTGTGCATCGGGGAATATGAGGAAGGCGTCGCCGTCATGATCTTTTATCTCGTCGGCGAGTATTTCCAGAAGCGCGCCGTCGAGCATTCGAGGAGCTCCATCCGTTCTCTCATGGACATCCGCCCCGATGAGGCGACCGTCCTCCGCGACGGGAAGGAGGAGCGCGTCGATGCCGACGACGTGGAAGTCGGCGAAACGCTGATCATCCGCGCGGGAGAGCGCGTTCCGCTCGATGCCCGCATCACCTCCGGCACCGCCGATGTCGATACCTCCGCCCTGACGGGAGAATCCATTCCGCGTAGCGTCGGTCCCGACGATACGCTCGATAGCGGCACGGTGGTCCTGAACGGTACCCTGTACCTTTCTGCAATCCGTCCCGCGGAGGATTCCGCCGCGGCGCGCATCCTCGACCTTGTAGAAAACGCGGGCGACCGCAAGTCGAAGGAAGAGAATTTCATCACGAAATTCGCAAGATATTATACTCCCTTCGTCGTCGCTTGTGCCGTTCTGCTCGCTTTTATCCCCCCGATCTTCGGTTGGATGCTGATCGTTGACTCGGTGCACCGTGCACTTCTGTTCCTCGTCGTCTCCTGCCCCTGCGCGTTGGTCATCTCGGTTCCGATGGCGTTCTTCGGCGGCATCGGCGGTGCCGCCTCCCAAGGAATTCTGTATAAGGGCGGCAACACCTTCTCTCCGCTTGCCCATGCGCAGACCTTCGCCATGGATAAAACCGGTACACTGACCGACGGTACCTTCAAGGTGCGCGCAGTCTATCCCGTCGGCGTCTCGTCCGATGAATTGCTCTCTCTTGCCGCCGCCGCGGAGTACGGCTCGCATCACCCGATGGCGCTTTGCCTCTTCGATGCGGTCAGCGCTCCCGTCCATCCCGAAGCGCAGGAAGAGGTCGCCGGGAAAGGCGTCCGCTCTGTCGTGAACGGAAAGACCGTGCTCGTCGGAAATAAAAAGCTCCTCGCGGAATCGGGCATCCGCCATGCCGACCTCGATCTGACGGTCGGCGCAGGCGTCCTCTTCGTGGCAAGAGACGGGGAATACCTCGGCAGGATCGAGGTCTCCGACCGTATCAAACCCGAGGCGAAGGAAGCGATCGCCGCCCTCCGCGCCCTCGGAGTGAAGAAGACCGTCATGCTCTCGGGCGACAGAAAAGAAAACGCGGAACGCGTCGGTCACGAACTCGGGATCGACGAGGTCAACGCAGAGCTTCTCCCGAATCAGAAGTATGAACATCTCGAAGCCCTGACCGCCGCAGGAAACGGTGTCGCCTATGTCGGTGACGGCATCAACGACGCGCCGAGCCTTGCCCGCGCGGATATCGGTATCGCCATGGGCGGTATCGGCTCCGACAGTGCGATCGAGGCGGCAGATGTCGTCATTATGTCCGACGCCCTCGACCGTCTTCCCGCCGCGGTAGCCATCGCGCGCAAGACGCTTCTCATCTCGAAGGAAAATATCGTCTTCGCCCTCGGCGTAAAGGCGGCGATCTTGATCCTCGGCGCCCTCGGACTCGTCAGCATGTGGTGGGCGGTGTTCGCCGATGTCGGCGTCGCCATCCTCGCCATCTTGAATTCGATCCGTATGCTTCACTATCACCCGAAGTACGGAAAGAAAGAAGCCTAACAAAGAAAGAAGCCTAACAAAGAAAAAACGCCCGCCATCTCTGCGGAAGCTGCAAGGATGGCGGGCGTTTTTGTATCCCCGTATATTTTCCGAAAAAGTGCGCAACCTTTCTTGTACGAAAAATTCCGTAGGGAAAAGAAAAGCGAGGGATGGAATGAGTCGGGAAGAGCTCTTGAATACGGTTTCCGCATGGGTTCGGGATAGCGGCGTCCGCTTGCTTGTCGCGCTCGTCGTCCTCGTGATCTCTTTTGCTTTTATCAATTGGTTTGCAAAGAAACTCGGAAAGCGCGCGGAACGCCGCATCGGGGAGGGAAAAGTCGATAAGACTCTCTATAAATCCCTGTCGTATATCATCCGCGTCGTGGCAAAGGTCGTGGTCGTCGCCGCCATGATCGGGTATCTCGGTTTCGATACCTCGGGCTTCGCCGCGATCCTCGCGTCTCTCGGCGTCGGACTCGGACTTGCCGTCAACGGCACGCTCTCCAATTTTGCGGGCGGCGTCCTGCTCTTAATGACACGTCCCTTCGCCGACGATGATTTTATCGAAGCGTGCGGGTATAGCGGTACGGTGGAGGACATCCTCATCTGCAATACCAAGATACGGACCCCCGACAATAAGGTCGTCTATCTGCCGAACGGAAATCTCTCGACAAGCGAGATCGTAAACTATTCGAAAAAGCCGACGCGCCGCATCGATCTCGTCTTTTCCGTTGCCTACGGGGACGACTTCGAGAAGGCGAAAAACGTCATTCTGACCGTCTGTCGGGAGAATCCGCGCGTTCTTGCCGATCCTGCACCGTCGGCACGCGTGAGCGAGCACGCGGACAGTAGCATTCGCATCACCACCCGCGCGTGGTGCCGCACCGCGGACTATTGGGACACCCGCTTCGATCTTCTCGAAGGAGTAAAATCCGCCTTCGACCGCGAGCAGATCCACATTCCCTTCCCACAGCTTGACATTCACACCAACCCCTGAAAAAATCATAGGCAGAAGGCAAGCGAATCCGCGAACGCCTCCAAGCCTTCCCCTTCTCCCGCAGGAGAAGGCTTTACGTTCCTACTCGTCAACTCGATCGGCATATTGCGCGAGCGCACGGACGAGCGCCGCGGAAGGCTCGAAGCTCACATAGTATGCCGCGAGATTGTAAGAGCCGTTTTGCGTCGTGCCGTTTCCATCCTTATAGGTGAAATTCAGCGCATCCTTCATCCCGTAGGCATAAGCCGTCACTTCGATAAAATATCTTTCGCTTTCTTCATCGTATCCGACGACTCGATCAAGTGACGCACCGCTTACGGAGGTGGTAAAGCAGAAGCTCTCGGCAACCTCTTTCCCGCCGCCTTCTTTCAGATAGAAGACGAAAGAAGGTGTCGCACCGAGGTTGAGACAGGAGGTTTTGATCACCTCTCCACTATCCTTCACGATCTTGTCATTCGAAGTCAACCCAAGCTCACTCTCGCTCTTTTCGACATGATCCGTAAGTAGCGTAAGTATAGCATACTCACATAAAAAAGTCAAGTGGAGGGATCCTTCTTTTCGGGGGCGCATCGCGTGTTCATCACTTCCGAAAAGAAGGTCGCTGCCGATGGTCGGGAAAGGTTATGTATGGAATTTTCGAGCGCGGGAAAAAGGAAATGTGCCGAGAGAATTTTTTTCATTATACCACGCGACATCGACGTTGTCAATACAAAGCGGTTCACAAATTTGTGCACTTTTTTCATTTTTACATGAAAAGTCCACTGTACTTTCTACAAATCGCCGAAAATTCAAGAAGACGACGAAATCTTATACTTCGTCAAACACGCGTACATAGTCGACAATGAACGCGTCGTCGACAAACTTTCCGTCCTTGACCGCGACGGGCTTTTTGCTACGGTAGCCCTGTACCTCGGTCGTCAGGAGGATGAACTGCGGGACCTGAGACACGTGGAGCGTGTCCTCCGAGACGATCTCACCGTCGCAATAGAAGGTGTACTTGTCGGGCTCCCACAGCATCGCGAAGGTGTGGTAGCCGTCCTCGGTCTCCTTGAGGTCGTATTGCACGCGCCCCGAATTGCGGAACTGCTTGCCGTAACCGCCCATGATGTTGCCCGTCGTGGCTTTTCCGTCGTGGAAGCATTCCATGATGTCGCTTTCCACGCCGCACCATTCGGGGTCATACGCCGCACCGATGGAAGGGGACTGCGTCCAGAACGCGCTCCACATTTCCTCGGGATATTTCTGGAATTTGCAACGGCACTCATAGTAGCCGAAGCGGTGCATGAACTGCGGCTTCGGAAGCACGCCGAGCTTCCAGAAGTAGGTCTGCCCCCACGGATTGTCCTGCGTTCCGAGAGGAATATCGAACGAGTTGTAGCCCGTCTCGAGCTGCGGGGAAACGTAATATCCGTCGCGCTCGGTGCGGTGAAGCTCAATGTTGCTCTTCCCGTCAAAGCGGATGCCTTGATCGGTGTAAGCGGGGTTCGGCGCGCCCCAGTAATTCATACGGAAATTCCATTTGCTCGTGTCAAGCTTGGGACCGTCGAACTCGTCCGAGAAGACGAGCGTCCACTCCTTTCCTTCGGGAAGGAAGCTCGATACGTGACCGTCAACCTTGTATTCTTTCATTTTTTTGTATCTCCTTATTGATTTTTATAACAGGATCTGTTATAATACCATTATAAAACTGTTTTTTCAATTTGTATATCATAATAAAACGGAAAAATAACAGAATCGAACGAAAACACGATGAACATGATCGAATGTGGCACTTTCGCCTCCAAAAACTACTATCATACGAAAATGACGCCGAAACGGATCCTCTCCTGCTATGAGGTAGAGTTTTACGATATGGCAGGCGGAGAGTCATTTATTGACGGCGTCTTTTACCCTCATAACAATGTCCATATCCTTGTCGCAAAGCCGGGGATGATCCGCTTCACCGTCGGCTCGATGCGTTGTTGTTATTTCCACTTCAAGGCGGACGAGCGTCTTTCCTCCATCCTCGAGAGCATTCCCGTCCTTACTGTTCCGAGCGAAGAGGACGGCGCGCTTTTTTCGGTGGATTTCACCGACCTTGCCGCGATGGACATTTCGAAAGCGACGGAGGCGCTCGCCGCGCAGTCTATCGCTTATCGCATTCTCGAGCGCCTCTATCGTCTGCGCGCCTCGTCGGAGGAGAAGCAGAAGTCCCCGGACAGTGAAGCCGTCCTGCTTGCCAAAGAATACATAGAGGAGCACTACGGGGAAAAGCTCACGCTTGAAAAGCTGAGCAGCGTCTCCTATTTAAGCAAGAATTATCTGCGCGAGCGCTTCACCGAGTGCCTCGGCGTCTCTCCCGCGGAATACCTCGCGCATATCCGTGTTGCAAAGGTGCTTGCCCTCCTCGCGACGCGTACCGTCACACAGAAGGAAGCCGCCTATCTCTGCGGCTTTTCCGGGCAGTCGCACATGATAGCCACCGTAAAAAAATACCGCGGCAATACCCCGAAGCGTTTGATAGGAAAGTAGGGAAAAGCACCGCCTTTTCAAAAAGATCGCGAATTCCCGGAGCAAATTCCGCTTCAAATTCCACGGTGGAATTTACTTTGGGAATTCACTTTTTTCAAAAAACAAAGGATTTTTTCAAAAATCTCTTGACAATCGACCCATTTCATGCTATACTATCTACCGTTCGAAAGAAAAAGCACGAAATGCACCCTTAGCTCAGTTGGTAGAGCAACTGACTCTTAATCAGTGGGTCCAGGGTTCGAGTCCCTGAGGGTGCACCAAAAAAAGCGGGTCAAAAGACCCGCTTTTTTTGGTGCACCCGACACGCGATCCACGCCGCTTCGCGGCAGGTTCGAGTGTCGCGTTCGCATGGTCGTCGCGCATCGCCTCGATACACTCGGCTCGCGTGACTCCCTGCTCAAAGCGACTTCCCTCGGAAAAACCGTCCACCGGACGCTTTTTCTTCGGTCACCTCAGTTCGGGTGCACCAAAAGAAAAAAACAGTCGACAGACTGCTTTTTTTGTTGTACACCCGGGGACTCGAATCTGCCGCGTTGCGGCAGGTTCGAGTGTCGCGTTCGCATGGTCGTCGCACTTCGCCTCGATACACTCGGCTCGCGTGACTCCCTGCTCAAAGCGACTTCCCTCGGAAAAACCGTCCACCGGACGCTTTTTCTTCGGTCACCTCAGTTCGGGTGCACCAAAAGAAAAAAACAGTCGACAGACTGCTTTTTTTGTTGTACACCCGGGGACTCGAATCTGCCGCGTTGCGGCAGGTTCGAGTGTCGCGTTCGCATGGTCGTCGCACTTCGCCTCGATACACTCGGCTCGCGTGACTCCCTGCTCAAAGCGACTTCCCTCGGAAAAACCGTCCGCCGGACGCTTTTTCTTCGGTCACCTCAGTTCGGGTGCACCAAAAGAAAAAAAAGTCGACAGACTGCTAAAACCGTTGTTGTTATTTCCACTTCAAGGCGGACGAGCGTCTTTCCTCCATCCTCGAGAGCATTCCCGTCCTTACTGTTCCGAGCGAAGAGGACGGCGCGCTTTTTTCGGTGGATTTCACCGACCTTGCCGCGATGGACATTTCGAAAGCGACGGAGGCGCTCGCCGCGCAGTCTATCGCTTATCGCATTCTCGAGCGCCTCTATCGTCTGCGCGCCTCGTCGGAGGAGAAGCAGAAGTCCCCGGACAGTGAAGCCGTCCTGCTTGCCAAAGAATACATAGAGGAGCACTACGGGGAAAAGCTCACGCTTGAAAAGCTGAGCAGCGTCTCCTATTTAAGCAAGAATTATCTGCGCGAGCGCTTCACCGAGTGCCTCGGCGTCTCTCCCGCGGAATACCTCGCGCATATCCGTGTTGCAAAGGTGCTTGCCCTCCTCGCGACGCGTACCGTCACACAGAAGGAAGCCGCCTATCTCTGCGGCTTTTCCGGGCAGTCGCACATGATAGCCACCGTAAAAAAATACCGCGGCAATACCCCGAAGCGTTTGATAGGAAAGTAGGGAAAAGCACCGCCTTTTCAAAAAGATCGCGAATTCCCGGAGCAAATTCCGCTTCAAATTCCACGGTGGAATTTACTTTGGGAATTCACTTTTTTCAAAAAACAAAGGATTTTTTCAAAAATCTCTTGACAATCGACCCATTTCATGCTATACTATCTACCGTTCGAAAGAAAAAGCACGAAATGCACCCTTAGCTCAGTTGGTAGAGCAACTGACTCTTAATCAGTGGGTCCAGGGTTCGAGTCCCTGAGGGTGCACCAAAAAA
>CAVEOF010000045.1:0-15739 GCA_963617165.1 Coriobacteriaceae bacterium
GCACGGTGGTGTGAGAGGTCGGCTGCTCACCTAATGGGTAGCCTCCTACTCGATTGTTATTTCCGCTTGACGCCGAAGATCCTTGCGAGAATCGGTGAGAGGAATTTGGGGGAACGGATGATAATGATCTTCATAGCAAACTCCATTCCGCCGCGATGCGGCGGTATAATAAGGTATAAAAATTCTTCGATGTTTCCGAAGGAAACTAAAATGGGGACGGGTCCCATTTTATTCGAAGAATTTATGCGTGAAATACGCGAACGTTCCGATACCGGAAACGTATACTTTCACGCAAGACCTCACAAGCGAGGGTGGAACCCTCACTTTCAGTCTATGAAAACCGTGATCTTCGTGTCACCCTTATTTTCTTTTGTAGGAAAGAATGTTTTTGAGGACGGTCTCGCTGCGCTCGAAGGTTTGGCGGCTGTTGCGATCGGTCTGCTCCGCGACGGGGGTCAGCGCCCGCAGGCAGATCACGGTGTCCTCGGGGAGCTCCGAGAGCAGGGGCAGAAAACCGAACGCGAGAGAGGAAAGATACACGGCGTCCTCCGCCCCGTCGACGTAACGCACGCCCTCAATCCCCTCGGTGTAGGAGGTAAGAGAGACGAAGAGCGGAACGCCGTCGCGCTCCCGCTTGTCACGGTAGACGCTCTCCGAGAGGAAGCAGAGGTAATAGTCCCCGACGGTCAGGAGGCTTGAAAGCGTCGAAGCGTCCTGCTGTAAGAGCGTGTAGTTGACCTCCATTCCGGACGTCGCCTCGACTTCCGCGATCTCCTCCGCGGTGAGGGAGAAAAGCGTTTTCAGACTGACGCCGATCTTTCCGTTGCCGTCGAAGTCCTCGCTCACACGGGAGAGGTCGTCGAGGAAGGTCTCGTATTCAACGACCCCGCCGCTTGACGAGGTACGCTTGATCTCACGGTTCCCCACGTAGAGGATGTGAATGTCGTAGCTCTCGCGCGAGCAGGTCTGCAAGGTGCAGACGACGATCACGAAAACGACAAAGAGCGCGATCAGGGAGTGCCATTTGTAATGATACCAGAAATTGTCGAGCCACCGATAAAAGGGAGATCTCACTTTTATCGGCGCATCACCGAGTTTTTCTTTGTTTTCTTCCATTTTTTCTTCCTTTTTGTCCGACTTTGGGTGCGTTTTGTTTTCTGCTTTCATCATAGCATATCCCTGCGGAAAAATCAAGGCTTCTTTTTCGAAAAAACAAAGAAGCAACCGTAAACTTTCTTCCGCATGTAAAAAGATTGGTAAAATCGGACGATTTTTTGTAATTTTACGCAAATTGCGCCAAACCCCCTTGCCTTTTTCCCCGCGGGTTGGTATAATGAGGGTGATCCCGAGGCTCTCGGGGAACGAAAAACGAACAAAAGGGGCTTTCCCGTGCGCAGAGCCGTCGCTTGGACTCTGCACGGTAGCGATGCCCCGAAACGGAGAATTCTATGGAATTTTTACTTGTTCCCGCAGAAGAAAAGGTTCTTCCCGACCGCTATCCCGCGCACGAAGAGCGGGAAAACAGCATGGCGAAGGACGAGACGTTTTCCTTTCAGCTTGCCTTTTACACCGCTTATCCCACGTCCTATCGCGTGAAGACCGAGAGCGACGTCGACGCTTTCATCACCTGCCGCAAGACGGAGCTTGTCCCCTGCACCTTCCCGAAGTATTCCTCCTTTGACGAATGGTTTCTGTCGGATAAGCCCTTCCTTTGCCCCGATGTTCTGACGCCTCTTGACGGCACCTTCACCGCGAACACCTACTCGGGCTGGAACACGATCCGCTTTACCGTGCGCGGAAAGCTGAAGGCGGGCACCTACCCGATCCGCATCCTGCTGACGACCCTCAAGGACGAGGTTCTGATCGATACCGTCTACACCCTAACGGTGAAGAATTTCACCCTCGGCGAGAGCCGCTTGATCTATACGAGCTGGTTCCACTACGACGGCATCGCGCAGTATTATCATCTGCCCGTTTTCAGCCGCGAATACAATAAGATCATGGACGACTTTATCAAGGTCGCCGTCGATCACGGCATGAACATGCTCTTGATCCCGATGTTCACCCCTCCGCTCGATACGAGGGTCGGCGGAGAGCGTCTGACGGTACAGCTCGTCGACGTGACGAAGACCGAAGACTCGTACGAGGTCTCCCTCGACCGCCTCATCGCCTTCATGAAGCATGTGAAGAAGCTCGGCACGCGCTATTTCGAGATGTCGCACCTCTTCACCCAGTGGGGCGCGTGCGCCGCTCCGAAGGTGATCGCGACCACAAAAGAGGGGAAACGTCGCATCTTCGGATGGGATACTCCCGCCATCGGTGGGGAATACGAGAAATTCCTGCGCGTTTTTCTCCCCGCTCTCCGCGAGCGTCTGATTGCCGAGGGACTCTATGAGAATGCCTACTTCCACCTCTCCGACGAGCCGAGCGAGGCACACTTCGAAAATTACACCGCGGTAAAAGATCTCTTCTATTCTCTCATGCCCGACGCCAAGGGGATGGACGCCCTCAGCCATTACGAATACTACGAGCGCGGACTCGTCAAATGCCCCGTCGTCGCGACCAATTACATCACCCCCTTCCTCGAAAACCATGTCGAGGGACTCTGGGCATATTATTGCTGCGGACAGGGGAACAACTACCTTTCGAATCGCTTGATCGCCATGCCCGGCGAGCGCACGCGCGCCCTCGGCTTCCAGCTCTGGCTGTGCAAGGTCGTCGGCTTCCTTCAGTGGGGCTATAACTTCTACAACTCCCTTCTCTCGGAGCGCCCGATCGACCCGTATCTCGTCAACGATGCGGGCGGCGCCTTCCCGTCGGGAGATCCCTTCGTCGTCTATCCCTCGCAGGACGGACACGCGCTCGACTCCGTGCGTCACGAGATCTTCTACGACGCGATCCAGGACTATAACCTCATGTGCGTCGCCGAAGAGAAGCTCGGCAGAGACGCCGCGGCGAAGCTGCTGACCGACCTCGGCTTCCGCGAGAACTTCACCGACTATCCGCACGACACCGCGGCGCTGAAAGCCGCCCGCCGCGCCGTGCAGAACGCCATCGTCGCCGCAAAATAAAAAACCGCACGACGCTCCAAAAAGCCCCTTTGCCGACAGCCCGAGCAGAGAGGAACGAAAGCATACCGTGCGAAAACCCGCTCGGAAATACAGGTAAACCTTGTATTTCCGAGCGGGTTTCTTTGTTTTTTACCGTCATCGTCCGATCAGAAGAAAAGACCGTCGACGCCGACCGTGAGGACGTGCGGGTCATCTACGACCGCCTGACTCAATAATTAACTTTCGAGTAAATTACTTGAAAGTTAATTACTCGAAAGTTAATTGTCGAAGAGCGATTGGCAAAGAAAAAACGTATTCTCTCGGTGCGTTTGTCTGCTACATGAAAGAAGGTAGGGAAGTGGCGAATTCTTTTTTGCTTTTTCCGCGGAACGCTTGCTTTTTTCGTTTTTGTGTGGTATACTGAAAACGGATGCGGACATCGCGGCAAAAGCATTCGAGCAAAATGCCCGATGCAAACCGCGCGTAACGGCTCGGCTCCGCACGAACGCCCGAAGGGGGTCACGCATCGACGGCTCGGCTCCGCACGAACCCCGAAGCGGGTCGTGCATCGACGGCTTGACTTCGCACGAACACCCGAAGGAAATCGCGCATCGACGGCTCGCCTTTGCACGAATACCCGAAGGAGACCCGTATCGGCGGGTCGACATTCAAAACAAACACGAAATAACACACACATCCGAACCTCGGATTTTTGGGAGGTGCACATGAAGCTCTTATATCTCGGTACCGCGGCGGCGGAGGGACAACCCGCGCTCTTTTGCACCTGCGCGACCTGTCGCGAGGCGTGGCGACGGGGAGGGCGCGATCTGCGCACCCGCTCACAGGCGTTGCTTGACGGGAAGTTGCTCCTTGATTTTCCTCCCGATACGCTGGCGCATACCCTGCGGGAGGGGGTCGATCTCTCGGAGATCTCCGACTGCCTGCTGACGCACACGCATACCGATCACCTTTATCCCGACGATCTCGAGAATCGGGTGGGCGGTTATTCCGCCGTTGGCGATCGCACCTTCACCCTTTGGGGGGATGTCCGCGCGATGGCGTATGTCGAAGAAAAAACGGCACCTTACAGAGAGCGTATGCGCGGCTTCTTTACGCGCGCGCTTGCCCCGTATACGACGACATCGGTCGGCGAATTTTCGGTCACTTCCCTCGAGGCGGTGCATTCCCCCGCCGCCTATCCCGTGATCTACCTTGTCGGGAACGCGGAGGGAAAACACCTGCTTTACGCGCACGATACCGGCTATTTTGCCGACGGCGTGTGGTCTTATTTGGAAGCACATCCCCTGCATCTCGACCTCGTGTCCCTCGACTGTACGTTCGGGCAGAACGAGTCCCCACATTCAAAGGGACATATGAACTTTGCGGCAAACCTTCGCGTGCGGGACAGGCTCCTTGCCCTCGGAGTCGCAGATGAAAAAACACTCTTCATCTCCAATCACTTTTCCCACAACGGCAAGGGCGTGCTCTACGACGAGTTTTCTCCCGTCGCACGGGAGCATGGATTTTTGATGTCCTACGACGGCATGACGGTGGAAGTGTAAGCAACCGAGCGTTGCTATACCGAACAACAAACTTTTGCAAAATCTATCTGTTATGCAAACAATTCTATACAAAAGCCGCCCTGTTCGCGAAAATATCGCAAACAGGGCGGTTTTACGTCGGGTGGACTTTGCTTTTGAAATATGAATCAAGAAGCGAAAAGATATCGCCGAATGTCATGAGATCATGAAACCCGCAGAAACGCCGGGCAGTGGGGGATTGCCAAGCGCAAAGAGCGCCCGATATGGAAACCCTTATGCTTTGGTCAACTCTTTTGCAAGCTCGGCGAGCGCCGCGCGGGTCTCTTCCGTCAGTGCGGAGCGGACCGTCACGGGCGCCTCGCAGAAGGAGAGCTCGCGGCATCCCTCGAGCGCCGCGCGCATGACCTTTGCGGCGGTGGGCGCCCAGCTGCCGTTCTCGAGGAAGGCGACCGTCCGCGAGCGGAAGCCGCGCTCGCAAAGCGCGTGCAGATAGGCGTGCATCGGCGGGAAAACGTCGGCGTTGTAGGTTAGGGAAGCGAGCACCAATTTCGGATAGCGGAACGCCGAGGCGACCGCTTCCGCCATGTCGGCGCGGGAAAGATCGAAGAGCGCAACGTGCGTCTGTCCCTGCTCGGAAAGCTTCTCCGCAAGGAATTCCGCCGCCTGCCGCGTGTGTCCGTACACCGACGCGTAGGCAATGGTCACGCCCTCCTCCTCGGGTTGATAGGACGACCAGAGGCGGTAAAGACGAAGGGGCTTTTCGAGATCCCGATCGAGGATCGGACCGTGCAGGGGGCAGATACGCGCGATGTCGAGCGTCTCTGCTTTTTTGAGGAGGGACTGCACCTGCGCACCGTATTTTCCGACGATGCCGATGTAGTAGCGGCGCGCCTCGTGCTCCCACGGCTCGTCCGCGTCGAGCGTCCCGAATTTTCCGAACGCGTCGGCGGAGAAGAGGATCTTGTCGGCGGCGTCATAGGTCACCATGACCTCGGGCCAGTGTACCATCGGTGCGGTGACGAAGGTCAGCGTGTGCCTGCCGAGGGTGAGCGTGTCCCCCTCCTTGACGACGAGCCGACGCCCGCCGCATCCCGCACCGAAGAAGGCGTCGAGCATGGGAAAGGTCTTCGCATTGCCGACGACGGTCGCCTCGGGATAGCGGCGGAGAAAAGCGTCGATGTTCGCCGAATGGTCGGGCTCCATGTGCGAGACGATGAGGTAGTCGGGCACCCGCCCGTTGACCGCCTCTTCCACTTCGGCGAGCCACTCGTCGCGGAAGGCGCCGTCCGCCGTGTCAAGCACGGCGATCTGCTCGTCTACGATAACGTAAGAGTTGTACGACATACCGTGCGGAACGGCGTACTGACCCTCGAACAGGTCGATCTTCCTGTCGTTGATCCCGATCCGGAAAATATCACTTGTGATCTGTTTCACGCTTCTATCCTTTTAATTTGTAAAGTTTACCTTACTTTTTTAGTTTTCCGGTGCCTTGTAACCTGCTTTGAGCGCATCTTCCATCGCCGACCACTGGTTCTTCGCCGCGGTGATCGAAGAGGCGTATTCGGTCTCGAACGCGCTCGTCACGTTGTCAAGCTCGCCCGTGATGTGGTCGCTCGCCTCGTTAAGGGAGGTCTCGATGTTGCCGCCCAAACCCTTGATCGTGGAGATCATCTGTGCATAGACGGTATCGAGCTGCTTTTTCGCTTCGTCAAGCGCGGAATTTGCCGCGGCATACGCGGACGCGAGCGCCTGTTCCGCCTGATTGAGCGCCGCCTCGAGACTGTCGAGCTGCGCGTTCACCGCCTCGGTGGCTTCCCCTTCGGGGAGTCCCGCAACGTAGGCGCGGTAATTCAGGAATTCCACCTTCGCCTCGCGGAAGGACGCGAGCGCGACCTGGTAGAGAGAATCTTCCTTGATCAGGCTCTCGTAGCGAAGCGTCTCGAGCGTGTCGCAGAGTCCGAAATAGGTCTTGGATGCCGCATCGATGGCGGCAGAGGTGATGATGTTCGCGTTCTTCTTCACGTACTCGAGCTTTGCCTTTTCATAGGCGAGCTCTTTCGCCTCGTAGTAGGCGTTCTTGAGCTGCTCGGAGGTCAGCGAAGCGGTCTCTTCCCGCGAGGTCTTGAGCGCCGCGAGCTTTTCCTCGTAGCTCATCGCGGTGAGCTTGGCTTCGTCGAGGTAGGGAAGGCACTTTTCGAGCTGACCGTTCAGGTATTCGTCGGTCAGGGCGGCGGCGTTCTCAAAGCCCGCGGTGATGCCCTTCGCGTCGAGATAGTCGGTCACGTTCTTTTTGATGGCGTCGTAGCGCTTCTCGGCATCCTCGCCGGAGAAGGCGACCTTGATGTTGTTCTCGTCCGCCTCGACCGAGCCGGAGACAAGAAAGCCCGTTTCCTTCGTCACGTCGATGAAGAGCTTGACCGCCTCCTCGTTCGTCTTGCCGACGAAGACGGCGGCGTTCAGCACGAGGTTGCCCTCTTCGTTCAGCGCGTTCGCACTGACGACGACACCGTTCTCATCCAGCAGGAATTCCACCTCGGGGTTGAGCGAGAGGGTCATGACGGACGGTTCCTTCTTCGCGGGCGTCTCACCGCAGGAGACGAGCAGAAGAAAGGCGGAGCAAAACAGGGTAAGCGCAAGGAAAAATGAGAGAAGCTTTTTCATTTTGATTTCCTCTTTTGTATAGATTCGGACGTCTGTCCGAGAAAAGTATAGCACAGCCCCGCCCGTTTGTCAAGACTTTTTAGTTTTATTTGCGCGCACGCGCTTGTGCGAGCATTCGGAGGATAATTTTTCGCATCTCGGCAAAAAATTATTCAAATTTTCTTGACAATACCGAAGAAAAATGCTATACTGTAAACGAAAAGTCTGTCAGGAAAAGTATAATTTTCCTGACCGCCGTCAACGGCTCAAAAAATCGCCTTCGAACACGATTTTTCGAGCAAAAACGCAAAAAAAAGAGCCTGTCAGGAAAGGTATACTTTTCCTGACACCCGCCCCGTGAAAAGAGACGACATCGGTAACTTTTGCGGGCTGTTTTTTTGAAGAGCCGAGAGAAAAGCACAAGTCGACCGCCCCCCCACAAAAGCGCAAGCCTCAAAGCCGTACTTCAAAACAGCGCAAGCCTTCAAAGCGGAACGAAAGCCTTGCCGCCATCCCCCAAAAAAGCGCAAGCCATTCGAGCGAAGCGCAAGTCATACCGCCCAATTCTTAATTCATAATTCATAATTCTTAATTATCTTTTGGGTTCACTACACTGCGGTGCAGTTGAAAATATGCAATTCATTATAAGAAAGGATAGTTTCATGAAGAACACAAACAAGAGACTGTTTGCCATCTTCTTCTGCCTCGTGCTCGTTGTCGGCGCGTTGCTTGCGATGACCGCTTGTAACGGCGAAAAAGAGCATGACTTCGGCGAATGGGAGACCGTGACCGCGGCGACCTGTACGACCGAAGGCGAAGAAGTCCGCACCTGTAAACACGACGGGTGCGAAGAAAAGGAAACGCGGACGATCCCTGCACTCGGTCATGACGAAAAGACCGAAGTGACGACCGCCGCGACCTGCACGACCGACGGCGTCCAAAAGACGACCTGTAAGCGTGAGGGGTGCAATTACAGCGCGACCGCGACGATCCCCGCGCTCGGACACGACACGGCGACCGAAGTCACCACCGCCGCGACCTGCACCGCAGAGGGTGTCGAGACGACGACCTGTAAGCGCGACGGCTGCGATTATCGCGTGACCGCCACCATCGATAAGCTTGCGCATACGCCCGATCGCGAGACGGCGACCTGCGCGGCGGCGAAGACCTGTACCACCTGCGGCGCGATCCTTGAGGCGAAGACCGCTCACGTGTATAAGGAAACCGTCACCGAGGCGACCTGTACGACCGCGGGCTATACCACCGTGACCTGCGAGAACTGCGATTACACAAATATCAAGAACACAACGCCCGCACTCAACCATAATCCCGGGGATGCGGCGACCTGCCAGACAGAGCAGACCTGCACGCGTTGCCATGCCGTTCTTGCGCCCAAGGCGGCACACAACTATGTCGTTGAGGTATCGCGCCAAGTCGCCGACTGCGAGCACGACGGTTACATTACATACAAGTGTGAGCACTGCGATGCGACGGCACAGGATGTGAACGAATTCAGGCTCGGTCACAATGTCGGCGCGTGGGAAGAGATTTCCCGCGCTTTGGTAGAAGGCGAGACCTGCGTCTATACGCTCACCTACGCGGGCACCTGCTCGAGAGGCTGCGGCGAGGTACAGAGAACCGAGAAGAAGACGATCCACGCGTTCAACCTTGTCATCACCACGCCCGCAACCTGCATGACGGACGGCGAGAAGACTCCGACCTGCGTGCATTGCGGAGCGACGGATACGCCCGTCACTTACGAGGACGACAACGCGCATAAGTGGGCGACATCGGAAGATGGCAACTTCCTCGTCAAGACTTGCACGAACGACGGCTGTACGGAAACGAGAAGACAGTATACCGCAAAGAATCAGACCGAGGCGGACATTGCCGGAGACGCGAAGGACGCCGACTCGATTCAGCTGAAGGACGCGGAGCTTTCCCTAAACGAGAACCTGAAGGGCAATCTTCCCGAAGATGCGAAGCTGAAAGCCGAGACGCTCGACGAGGACCTGAGAAATGCGGCTCTCGAGAACGTCGACGAGGACATAAAGAGCAAGATCGGCGACAATCCGATCTACAACTTCGGCTTGACCTCGAGCGGAAGCAGCATCGACTTCGGCGAGGGCGGTGAGATCACCGTTACGGTTCCGTACACCCTCGGCGCGGATGAAGACCCCGAGTCCATCGTGATCTTCTATGTCAATGCTGACGGCGAGATCGAAGGGTATCCCGCAACGTACTCGAACGGTTATGCTACCTTCACGACGACCCACTTCTCCTACTACACCGTAGCGAGACTTACTCCCGCGGAGCGTTGCAAATATTACGGTCATACGTACATCACGGGCTCCGCCGACGCGACCTGCACGACGGACGGCTACACCTTTAAGCTCTGCCGTCGTTGCGGCGAGTACATCCGTGAGATCACCGAGTCTGCGTTCGGTCACGATATGGACGAAGGCGAGATTACGCCCGCGACCTGCGTTGCGAACGGTAAGATCGTTTATTCCTGCAAAAATGAAGGATGCACCTTCCACGTCGAGAACGTGATCCCCAAGTCGGGACATAACTTCGCCGTGGATGCCGCGACCTCCCGCGCATCTACCTGCACCGCGGCGGGACTTGCGCACTATGTTTGCCAAAACGAAGGCTGTGACGCGGAATATTCCGTGTCCCTTCCCGTGGCGGATCATACCATCGTTTCGACGACGGTTCCCGTCACCTGCACGACCGACGGTTATACACAGAACACCTGCTCGGTCTGCGGCTTTACCTATCGCACGGGTGAGCGTGCGGCGCTCGGCCACAGCATGACCGAGACGGTCGTTCCCGCCACCTGTACCGAGGACGGCTATACGCTTCATGCCTGCCGCTCCTGCGATTACGCTTACAGAACCGACACCGTGGCAAAGCACCACACCTTCGACATCGCCGAGCCTACCTGCGGTCAGGGTCAGACCTGCGCCCTCTGCGGCGCGAAGGGCCTTCCCGCGACGGGCAACCACACGATGGTGAACGGTGTCTGCTCCGTCTGCGGTCAGGGTTGCACGCACGACTATGACGAGAAGGTCGTGGCACCCACCTGCACCGAGAGCGGCTACACGGAGAAGACCTGCAAGATCTGTAATAAGGCCGTCCGTGAGAACTATAAGGCGAAGCTCGGTCACGACTATAAGAACGGCGCCTGCACCCGTTGCGACGACAAGCTCGATCTGACGAACCTCTACTACTGGATCAACCGTTCGCTCATGACCGAGAAGTATACCTTCCTCGCGAAGAACGTAAAGCTGGTCATTATCGATCCGAGCATCTTCGGCGGCGGAACGGTTCCGGATCCGGATCCTTCGACCGACAGATACGCGATGATCCTCTCGGAGGACGATGCGGCGGAGGAGGTCGATCCCGCCATTTCGATGGAACTCTCGGGTGAACTCTACTTCGGCTTTGACGAGAACGGCAACCTCTACGGTTACATGGCGGGGACGTTCAACGGCACCGTCTACGACGATCCCGCAGGTGCCACCGTCACCGCAATGATCAAGGACGGCAAAGTCTACTTCAAGACGCAAGTGCAGCTTGGCAACGTGAAAGATTCGGACACGAATGTTGACGGCATCGGTGTCGTTGACCTCGCGGCGGCGAAGAACGCGGTCCAACCGGGCGGCCCGAGCGCTACGGCGAATATGCTTCTTGCCTACTTCCCCGAGATCCTGAAATGGTATGAGGAAGAGGTCCTTCCCGTCCTTCTTGCAAGCAACGACGGCAACGCGGACGAGATCGCCGAGGCGGTCGAAAGATTCCTTACCGCATTCTTCAAGATGGAAGACCGTGCGGAAGGCGGCTACACCTTCACCTTTGATTTTAATAAGCTTCATGCACTGAATGACAACCTCGCGAATCTGACGGTCTCCGAGCTCGTTGACTTCTACCTCGGCGAGGGCACGTATGCGGAGATCAAGGAAGCGATTCCCGTGCTCCTTGACATGACGGTAGGCGACATCTTCGACGCGATGGAGGCGGACGGCTTGTCTGTCGACACTCTCATCGACCTCGTGGATTCTTTGATCGTCCGTTTGAAGATCCGTATCGACGGCGTCGAGATCACCTCGCTCGATATGCTGCTTGCCCTTCCTCCGAAGGACGACGGAACGCCGAACACCCTGAAGGAGATGCTGAAGGACGAACAGCTTCGTTCGATGGTCGTTTCCGACCTCATCATCGGCATGGTGAACGAGCAGATGGGTCTCAACCTTACGAAGGAGACCGTCCTCGCCATGGCGAACGACATCCTTGATACGCTGGAAGATCAGTCCTTCTATCACTACGTTGTTTCCATGATGATCGTCTCGGGCGACAACATGCTTGCCGACGGGGACGAAGAGGGCACGACCGACGACCCGACCACCGGCATGACCGAGGAGGAGCTCGAGGCTGCGATCGCCGCGGCGGTAGAGCAGATGAAGGATAAGGTCGATATGTTCATCGAGGCGGCAAGCGCCTACGTTTCCTTCTCCTTTACCACGGACGAGAGAGGCGTCGTGCAGGGCGCGACCCTAAACCTGAATGTCGATCTCACGGACATGGGCATCGGCTCGCTCATCGGTGAGGTCTCCGTCGTGAAGGGGTATCATCCCACGGTAGACCTTGACGAAGCCTTCAAGGAACTCGAAGACCTCAAGATCAATCCTCATTCCGCCGACGGTGAGGATGATATCATCCTGACCTTCGACGAAGACGGCAACCTGATCTCCATCAAGGACATTTACGGCGACAACTTGACAGTCTCGGCAGATTCCATCAAGAACGACAACGCCGAGATCCGCGAAGAATATGACGCGGCGACGGGCAACGTCACGTGGATCTACCCCGAGAACATCGTGATCCGCTATGTTGCTCCGACGGTCGAGGCGACCTATCTGACGAAGGACCTCATGATGTGGGTGATGCAGAAGGATTGCGGCGACTGGCGCTCCGTGATGCAGAACTACTCGGCATTTGAAAGCCACTACTTCGTGACCGAGATGACCGCGACCTTCAAGGCGGAAGACATCAAGGCGTTCTTCAAGGGCGAAGCACAGCCCGTCGACATCATCGCGTACTATGCAGAAGAGATCCTCGCCTCCGACTATGAGAGAACCACCGAGCAGGTGAAGCAGCAGGAAGTTGACGAGGACACCATGCAGTCGCTCTTCCACTTCTACTACACTCCTTACAGCTCGCTCACCTTCTGCTACAACGTGACGACGCACGCCGTGAAGGCAGAATCCACGATGCACGACACCGAGCTGTCCTGCGAGTTTGCGACCGAGAGCGAAAACTGCGAGGACGGCGTGATCTACACGTATACCTGCAAGAACTGCGACATGGTGACGAGTCAGTACAGAAGAACGAGTCACGAGACCGAATCCAAATATATCTATCCTTCGGAGTATGGACATAAGGATTGCTATATGTCCATCTACTACAGATATTGCAAGGTCTGCGATAAATACGGCGAAGTGGAGATCAACAACGCCTATACGACGGTCAAGACTCCCACAATGAGCGATGCCGTCAATTCGAAGACGACATATTACCGTTGCTACAATGAAGATTGCACCTTCGTTATCGAAGAGTATGTGGCTTGGCAGCAGACCGGTTGCGAGCTGACGGAATGGTACACCTACACCTTCAAGTCGAATACCGAGACGGCCGAGGAGATCAAATTCACGACGGTCAGGGTCAATCACACGGAAGAGAATACGACCTATACGCTTGTCGACGGTGCGACCTCCTGCGAGGACGGCGTTGTCATCAAGCACCGGTGCGATGCCTGCGGCTTGGAGGAAGAGGACACCATCAACCGGCATGAGACTTATCCGATCGAGACCTACAACCTTGCGAACTACGGCTCGAAATGCGGCGGTACCCTTGAGGTCCGGGCTTGCGCCTGCGGCAAGGAAAGAGAATATAATAATAGAGACGTTCGGTGCAAGATGCACGAACAGCGGGAGAGCGAGCTCGAGACCGGGAATTGCACATATGCATACAGCGTTCACTGCTCCGTGACCGATTGTGCCTATGTGATCCTCTTTAAGACCATTAAGTCCTACGATGCGGAGAACTGCACGGCGACCTATAAGCGGTATGCATATCTCAATTGGGATAAGGGCAACGACGGAAGATTCGCGAAGGAGATCTATGTTGAACGTTGGACTTCCACCCAGCATAGTTATACTGAAAAAGTAGATAAAGATCCCGAAAAGAGAACGATCACGACCACCTCGGAGTGCAAGTACTGCGACAGAAAGGACGTTATCGTCTGTCGTTACAACACCGATGAGGATTATTTGAGTGAAAATAGCGAATGGTATGAGCGTGTAGACACCGCCTATTATGACGAGAAGGATGAAACGGATTGTACAGTGTGGACCGTTACCGAAAGACAGATTCCGTTTGACAGGGACGATCCGCGGTATGAGATTCTGAGTCATTGGACCTATTACCGCAGAGAAGAGTGGCAGTATCGTGACGGTTATCGCTCCTACCATGAGTATGGCGTCGAGCTCTCGGTGGACGATTCTTGCATCTATCGCGTCTATGAAGACGATAACGGCAACCGTATCGACAAGGGTTGGGAGTCCTTCCACGATGCCGGATGGATTTACGCGTATCAACTCTTCAAGGTCGTAGAAGACGATGCCCCCACCTCCTGCACACTGCCCGGCAGATACGCTCTGGAGTGCCGCTTCTGCGGAACCCGCATCAATCCCTTTGCCCGTGACGACGTGTTCAACGGCGTGTCCGGCATGGCTTCGGATTACTACTACGAGACCTCCTTTGCATGGGTGTATGACGAAGACAATGTTCTGCCGTATAACAATCGCGGCAACCTGTATGTCAGCGCGACCTCCTTCGATGAGGATACAATGTCCTTCCTCATCTGCAAAGGGCACAACTATGTGCCGAACGAGGACTACTCCCTGTACACCTGCACGCCCTGCGGATTGAAGAACTACACGGGATGTGACGATGTATGCATCCTCGAGGATTGCAGTGACGATCAAGAAGAAGGATTCCTCGCCGCGAGATACATCTCCCTGACGAACAACAGACTGATGCCGCATCTCTCGTTCGTTCTGACCTTCATCGACCAGAACGGTACCTCGCAGACGATGGTGGTCTATTTGGATGGCGGCTATGAGATCGACGGTGATTTCTATGAAGAAAAACTGTTTACCGCTGACTTTGACGACAGTGCGTATGTCAGATTTGACGAGTCACTCATCGTTATCAACTGGGCGGGCGTCCGGGAATTCATTGCGGCTAACGCCGGTGAGATGCTGAAGAAAATTCTTGCTTCGGACGGCACAGAGATCTTCTGCCGTCTGAACATCGTTCCCGAGGGCGGTAAGGAGGACCTCGAGTGCGCGATCACCTTCGAGTAATTCGAATTTTCCCCCTGCCATGAGGCAAAACCCTTCTCAAATTTCTCGGCTCCTCCGAGAAATTTGAGAAAAAGCCCCCCGCTTGCGGCATCCGCCGCAAGCGGGGGGCTTGTCATTGTAAGATGGGGAAGGGGGTGAAAATCGGTAAAAGGGCAGCCGATCGACAAAGCCGTGCTTTTCATGCGGCTCCACGAACCGCGAACATGCCGCGACAGCCCGTGACCGTCAGTCGTTCAGTAAAAACTTGAGGATATTGAAATGCCTGATCCCGCCGCGGGAGAAGTCCGGCAGATCTCCGGAGATCACATATTTCGGATAATTGTCCCGGATCCTTTCCAGATTGCCGAATTCACGCTCGATCGTTTCGGGAGAGGAAAGGAGATAGCAGACCTGAACGTAAAGAACATCCGAGCCTTTATAAGCAACAAAATCGATCTCGTAATCGTCGGTTTTGCCGACCTTCACATCGTAATCGCGATACAAAAGCTCAAGGTATACGATATTTTCATATAGCTTGTTAAAGTCGAGCTCTCCGCTTGCTTTCACGCAGTTTCGTAGTCCGAGATCTACGGCGTAGTATTTTTCGCTTGTGGTGAGGAGCTTTTTCCCTTTGATGTCATAGCGAAGCGCGCTGTATACGATCATCGCTTTTTTGATGTAGTCGACATAGGAGATCACCGTTTCCGTTGTCGTGCGGATGCCCTCCTGCTTTAAGGCGGCGGCAATGGAGCGGGCGGAAAACGGGTTTGCGATATTGTCCATCAGAAAGGCGAGGATCCTGTTCAGGAGATTTTCGTCTTTGATGTTGTTTCTTTGAATGATGTCTTTAACTACGATCGCATCGTAGGTATCGGAAAGATAGGCGTTGAGGGAGATCTCTTCGAGAGAGAATCGCATCGGTAAGCCGCCGTATTTGAGATAGTTTTGAAACAGAGCTTCGTCGGATGTGAATTTTCCGTTTTGCAGGAGCATTTGCTTGGCTTCGGACAACGAAAACGGATAGACCGGTATTTGAATATACCGCCCGGCGATCAGCGTCGCGAGCTCGCCCGACAGGAGCTTGGAATTGGAGCCGGTG
>CAVEOF010000046.1:0-15642 GCA_963617165.1 Coriobacteriaceae bacterium
AAAATGCATATGCTAACAGCATGAAAAAATGGAATAATGTATATTTTTATTCCTATAATTCTTCCGGCACATTGGAAAAGCATAAAGTCATCAACATTGTAGAAGGAACAGCGTCGGATCATAACATTTCTATTTATCCTTCAAAAAGTATTGAGGATATCGCTGTGACATCAACCGTAGGAAATTGTAACGTAGTTGAAGGCGGTGAACCGGAGCATCAGCATTTCTCACAGTGGCAGATGGAAGTAAATGTTTCTTATTTTTATGTGAATGAAAAACATGATCAGTTGGATGTCGACCTTGTGCGTGAAAGAAATGGAGCGCATGAATTTGGGCATGTGCTTGGATTGTTTGATGTAGACGAGGAATGTTCTGCGAGCAGTTCCGACGATAAAAATGGTCATCACCGGGAGGTGTTGATGGGATATGGTGCACCATTGATTGCCAGATCAAAAGACATTAAGTATAAAGATATCGCAGGTGTTGCAATTACACGGGGATTTCATACAGATGCGGATCACATGTGGCTGAACGCGGGAGTGCAAAGCGACGGGCAATATAAGCTGATTTGTTCAATTTGCAACGGCGTGAAAATGGTCGGCAGTTTAAGTGGTTATACTTACAATACATACGGAGCGTGTAACAATAGGCACAGATTGGCAAATGGAAATATGATGGCGGTAGCAAGCTACGAAAACAAAGATTATTACAAGTGCAGATATTGCCGTTATGTTGTACCGTTTGATCTTAATGAAACACAGAATTATAGTAAAACGAATTATAATAGTTCTCTTCACCAGTGTGTAAATAATGTTAACGGATTAAATTATACTTTTTATGAGGAGCATTCCCCATATGTTTATCTTAATAAATATTATCATAGACGGAGTTGCTCTTGCGGAATAGGTGTACAGAAAGAACGACATACGATTTTGGCATCGGATGTAAGCAATGGGCGCTATTTAGTCCCTTGTATGGGATGCCGTTACCTGCTGGATCTGCGTGATGATCACTACAATTCAATCGCATCTATCACGCAGGTATCTATGAACGGCAGCTATATACTTCCCGGCGGAATCATTGTTTTGGTTGACGAAGACGTTCAGGCATATTTAGACGGAACGTTAGTCTTCTATCATCCGGACGACATTCCTGCTACACAGTAACGTGTAAAATACCAACGTGAAGAAAATGGTTTGGTTCTTTTCAATCGTCGGGGTGAAAATAATGACAATAGAATAGTTTTCGGGCTTACCCCGGCATTTATGATAGAACCAAAGTAAAACGAAACGCAAAAACCGGCGACCCGCTTCGCTCCGTTCGGAGGGAAAAGCGGGTCGCCGGTTTTGTATATTTGCTTTCGGGTCAATGTCTTTCCGACTTCGGCTCGAAAAATTCCTTCGTAAAATAGATCTTGTCCTTCGGAATGGAGAATTCCTTTCCCGAAAGATAGTCGAGGGGTGTCGGCTCACCGTGAAAGGAGAAACGGAGGCGATAGGAGTAAAGCGCCTGATAGCGGTATCCGCGCTCTCTGTCCTCTTTGTTGATGCCGTACTTTCCGTCTCCGACGAGCGGGTGACCGATGAAGGCGAGGTGTGAGCGGATCTGATGCGTCCGCCCGGTCAGAAGCTCCACCTCGAGAAGGGAGATGTCTCCCCGCACCGCGAGGACGCGGTACTTCGTCTTGATCTCTTTTGCGCCCTTCGGCGGATATTTTTCATAGACCTTGACGCGGTTGTTCTTCTCGTCCTTGAGAAGATACCCCGTGAGGAGCGCCTCCCGCGGCTCGGGTACTCCGTGCACCGCGCAGAGATAATATTTGTCGATCTCGCGACCCCGGATCTTTTCGTTCATCACGCGGAGCGTCATCGCGTCCTTTGCGGCGATCACGATGCCCCCCGTGTTGCGGTCGATACGGTTGCAGAGCGCGGGGGCAAAGCTCTGCTCGCTCGCCGGGTCATATTCTCCCTTTTGGTAAAGGTACGCTTGGATCCGCACGATGAGGGTGTCCCCCGAGGTGTGCTCGTCCTCGTGGACGGTCAGCCCGGGACGCTTGTTGACGAGCAGGAGGTGCTCATCCTCGTAAAGAATGTCGAGGTTCGGTACCACGCGGGAAAGGGACCCGTCTTCTGCTTGCTTTGCGAAAAATTCCTCGGGAAGGAAGCATTGCAGAACGTCCCCCTCCGCGAGAAGCTCGGACGGCTCGGTGCGCTTGCGGTTGCGCTTGATCTTTTTCGTGCGGATGGCTTTGTAAAGAAGCCCCGTCGGCAGACCGAGAGACTTCGTGAGAAATTTGTCGACGCGCTGCCCCGCATCGTTTTTGCCGATCGTGATCTCGTGCATAAGAGCTCCTTTCCCTGAAAGGTGGAAGAAAAAAGCGCTCCGCCGCGCACGGAAAGCTACGGGATCCGTGAAAGAAGCTTTGCGGACGGAGCACTGATGAGGAAGAAAAAACATACGGGAAGAAGAAAAAGAAAAGTCGGAGCCGACGCACCGCGCAGGCTCCGACGGATGAACGGGGAAGGCTTACTTCGTTCCGAAGATACGGTCACCGGCATCGCCGAGACCGGGAACAATGTACGCGTGCTCGTTCAGGCACTCGTCGAGTGCGGCACAGTAGATATCGACATCGGGATGATCCTTCTGCACCTTTGCGACGCCCTCGGGCGCGGCAACGAGGCACATAAGAAGGATATTTTTAGCGCCTCTCTTCTTCACCATGGTAATGGCGTCGGAAGAAGAACCGCCGGTCGCCAGCATCGGGTCAACGATGATGACGAGACGCTCGCCGATATCGGGCGGCATCTTGCAGTAGTATTCCACGGGCGTGTGCGTCTCGGGGTCACGGTAGAGACCGATATGACCGACACGGGCGGAGGGAATGAGCTTGAGAAGTCCGTCCACCATGCCGAGACCGGCGCGAAGGATGGGAACGATGGCGAGCTTCTTACCCGAGAGCTTCTTGAGGGTGGCGGTAGCGACGGGGGTCTCTACGGTGACGCTCTTGAGAGGCAGGTCGCGGGTGATCTCGTAGCCCATCAGCATGGAGATCTCGTTGAGCAACTCGCGAAAATCCTTCGTCGAGGTGTTCTTGTTTCTCATGATGGTGAGCTTGTGCTGGATGAGGGGGTGGTCGATGAGGTGAAATTGACTCATGTTTCTTCTTCCTTCCTTCTTTTTATTCCTGTATATTATACCTCATTCCCGACCGCTTTTCAAGCCCTTTTGCGAGAAAATTCGCGAAAAAAATGCTTCGCGCCGGAAATCGGAAGTGTAAGATGCAAAATTGCTCGAAAAATGGTAGAAAATAAAGATGAAGAGAAAAATCCGAATTCCGAAAAAGAAGATTTTCGGGCGGCATACAGCAAAAATCCGCCGAACACGAAGGGATGGCTGCGAAAAAAAGACGAAGAAAACCAGAAACCATCGAAAAACGGTAGAAAACAATGATAACGGCACCGAAAATGGCGAAAAAGGGGATCTTCCGTTTTGGTAAAAACGAACGGGAATTTGGTACTATTTTCCCAAAATCACGCGCGCCACTTGCATTTTTCGTCGGGGTATGGTAAAATAAAACCACAAGAGGGGAAACCTCCCCCAAAAAGGAGTAACAGTATGAAGAACCCGGAACTTGTCATCATGGCTGCCGGCATGGGAAGCCGTTACGGCGGATTGAAGCAGATCGACCCCGTGGACGACGCGGGACACATCATCATCGATTTTTCCATCTACGACGCGATCCGCGCAGGCTTCCGCGACGTCACCTTTATCATCAAGCACGAGATCGAGCACGAATTCCGTGAAGTCATGGATCGCCATCTCGCGGGGAAGAATATCAATGTAAAGTACGTGTTCCAAGAGCTCGATAAGCTCCCCGAGGGCTTCACCGTCCCCGAGGGACGCAAAAAGCCGTGGGGCACCGCGCACGCCATCCTCTGTACGCTCGGCACGGTGGATGCCCCTTTCGCGGTCATCAACGCCGACGACTACTACGGTGCGCACGCTTTTTCGAAGATCTATGATTTTCTGAAGAATACAAGCGACGAAGGCAAGTATCACTATGCCATGGTTGGCTATCGGATCAAGAATACCGTCACCGAGCAGGGCACCGTCTCCCGTGGCATCTGCTCGCAGGATGATAACGGGATGCTCACCGAGATCGTCGAGCGCACGAAGATCGGCGTCCGCGGCGATACTATCTATTACGTCGAAGGAGAGACCGAGATGACCCTCGACCCCGATACGCTCGTGTCGATGAACCTTTGGGGCTTCACCCCCTCCTACATCCGCGAGTGTCGCGACCGCTTCCCCGAATTCCTTCGCGAAAATCTCGGGAAGAATCCCGAGAAATGCGAATTCTTCCTTCCGAGCGTCGTCTCCGACCTCATCGGGGAGGGGCGCGCCGACGTCCGCGTCCTCGACAATACCGATAAGTGGTACGGTGTCACCTATAAAGAGGATAAGGAAGCCGTCGTCGAGGCGTTCCGCCGCCTGAAGGCGGAGGGCGTCTACCCCGAGAACTTCTGATCGAAACCGCAGAACGAGCGGCGGCGCGATGGTTTTTACCGCCGCGCCGCCGCTCGTCTTTCGTTATGTTATTCTTCGTCCATCTTCGCCTTGGCGACCGCCGCGATCAGACGCGCGGCTCCCTCGATCCCGATCGAGGAGGAATTGACGGCGAGATCGTAATTGTCGTACTTTCCCCACTTGTTTCCCGTATAGAAATTATAGTAGGAGGAGCGACGCTTGTCGGTCTTGTTGATGGCGTCGACGATCTGCGAGGACTTCAATTCCGGGTGCCGCTCGGCAACGCGAGCCTTCCTGTGCTCGAGATCGCCGTAAATGAAGACGCGGAGAAGGTCCGGCTCCTCACGCAGAACGTAATCGGCGCACCGACCGATGACGACACAGCTCCCCTCCTTCGCATAGTTTTTGATCACATCCGACTGGAGGATGAAGAGCTTGTCGTTGAGGGGCATCTTGTAGCCGAACGCCATCGAGGTGCCGAGAACGTTCGACCCCATGGCAAGCGTGTAGAGAAGGCTGTTTGCCGCTGTTTCGTCCGCCTTTTTCGCAACGTCGATGTGGAGGTCGCCCTGCGCGGCGGCGTCCTTGATGATCTCTTTATCGTAAAGAGGGATCCCGAGGGCTTCGGCGACCTTTCCGCCGATCTCGCGCCCGCCGCTCCCGTATTGTCTCGCAATGGTGATGATCACTTTCTTAGCCATGGTATCTGACTCATCCTTTCTTCCTTGGTATTATTCATTATATCAAAAAAAATCCGATTTGTAAATAGGTTTTGTGCATTTTTTCCAAAAAAACTCAAGGTTTTCGGAAAAAACGCAGAAAGGAGACTTCATGAAACTCGCAAGATCCGCGGATATCCGCAAGATCGATGCCTACGCGGCGTCCGATCTCGGGATCTCCATCCGTGAGCTCATGCGGCGGAGCGGACACGCGGTCGCCGAAGCCGTCCGCGCCCGCGTGCCTCACGGCGGACGGGTCGGCATCTTTGTCGGAGCGGGGAACAACGGCGGCGACGGCTATGCCGCCGCGTGCGAGCTGCTTTCCGACTACGTCGTCACCCTCTGTGACGTGTTCGGCAAGGAGCCGAACGGAGAGGAGGCGCGCGCCTTCCGCACCGAGTATCTCGCCGCGGGCGGGGAAGTGCTTCCCTTCGATCGGGCGGCGTCCGTCACGGATGCCGATTGCCTCGTCGATGCCGTCTTCGGCACGGGCTTTCACGGGGAACTCCCCGAGGCGACGCATACGCTCGCCCGCCTCTTCCGTCATACCGTCGCGACGAAGATCGCGGTCGACGTCCCCCTCGGCGTGGATCCCGACGACGGGAGCGTGACCCCCGATGCCGTTTCCGTCAGCGCGACCGTCTGCCTGTCCTTTATCAAGGCGGGGCTTCTTTCCTATCCCGCCCGCGGCTACGTCGGCGAGCTGATCTGCGATACTCTCGGCTTGCCTACCGACACCCTCACCGAGCGCTTTCCCATGCCCTTTGAGAAGATCGACGCGGCATTCATCCGCTCCCGCCTTCCGAAGCGGAAGGAGAATTCGAGCAAGGGCGATTTCGGGAAGCTCCTCCTTCTCACGGGGAGCGATACCTATCGCGGCGCGGCGGCACTGTCGCTCGAAGCGGCGCTTCGCGGCGGCGTCGGCTATACCACCTATTGCGGGACGGACGCCCTGATCCACGACCTCGCGGAGAAATTTCCCGAGGCGATCTACAAGAGGTTTTCCCCCGCGGCGGACCTCTCGGAGGAGGAGATCCGCGCGCTCGTTGCCCTGTCGGAAAAACAGAGCGCGACCCTCGTCGGTTGCGGCTCGGAGGACACCGCGGGACTGTACCGCCTGCTCGTGGCACTTCTCGCATCGGAAGGGGGGACGCTGGTGCTCGACGCCGATGCCCTGAACGCGCTTTCGCACGACCGCGACGCTACCCGTGAGCTACTCGCACACGCAAAGCGCAAGGTCATTCTCACCCCGCACCCGATGGAGTTTTCCCGCCTCTCGGGAAAGAACGTCGAGGAGGTGCAGCTCCACCGTATGAGCGAGGCGATGTCCTACGCCGCGGCGACGCATACTACCCTCGTGCTCAAGGGCGCGGGCACTGTCGTGACGGACGGTGAGGTCTGCTACCTAAACGATACCGGTTCATCCGCCCTTGCCAAGGCGGGGAGCGGTGACGTCCTCGCGGGCTGTCTTGCCGCCCTCGCCGCACAGGGCATCCCCCCGACGGATGCCGCCGCGATCGCCGTCTTTTGCCACGGGCTTGCGGCAGATACTCTCGCACGCGAATTTTCCGCCTTCGGCGTAACGCCGTCCGACCTCCCGAAACAGATTGCCCGCGAGATCGCCCGCATCGAATCGCAAGATATGTAAATAATTCTATACAAAAAACGCGAAACGGAGAAAGATCCGCTTCGCGTTTTTTGTTTTAGCTCTTCTCGAAAAAATAGAAGGACTGCCGCAGATAGGTCTTCGATCGACCGATCTGCGGCAGTCCTTTTTGCTCGTAGCCCTTTACGGCAGATCGGGCTTTTCGCGGAAGGGGCGGCTCGCCGGCTTTGTCAAAGCGTGTCCGCGATCCTGCAAAGCCAAACGGCGCTTTCCGCACGCGTTACCTTCGCGTCGGCGCCGATCTTGCCGTCCGTCGTGCGGAAGATCCCGCCCGAGATCATCGCGAGCACCCCGGGACGCGCCCACGCGGGCACCGTGTCCGCGTCGGCAAAGGCGGCGGTCTCACCGTCTGCCTTCGCACCCGTCAGTGTGGCGAGAATGCTCGCCGCCTCGTACTTTGTGATGATATCGTTCGGACGGAAGAGCAGCTTCCCGCCCGAGAAGGAGCCGTTGACGACCCCGATGCGCTGTGCCGTCGCTACATAGCCGCGCAGGGAAGCGGGAATGTCCCCGTCGTCGTCAAAGCAGGTGGAGGCAAGGGACGTGTCGCGGCGCACACCCACGGTCTTCAACGCCATGGCAACAAACTGCGCGCGCGTGACCCCCTCGTCGGGACGGAAGAGCACGTCGTCACCGGAAGGCGTTCCCGCCATGATGCCCTTCGCGGTCATGGTGAGCGCCGCACCGTATTCCGGACGATCCTCCATGTCGGTGTAGTTGACCTCGCTCGCGCGGCGGTCGACCTTGATCTCCACCTTCGCGGGGTAGGAGTAGTTGCCGTATTCGTCACGCGCCACATAGGTGAAGGTGTCGGTCCCCGTATAGGTGGCGTCGGGCGTGTAGCGGTATTCTCCCGTCGCCTTGTCCGTCACCGAGAGCGTGCCCCGCTTCGGATAGGAGACGACGATATACTCGAGCGCATCCCCCTCGGGGTCGGCGGCGCACATCTGTCCGAAGAGGGAGACGTTCCTCTGCGTGCTGACCGAGAGCGCGGCGCTTGCCGTCTCCTCGATCTTCGGCGCATAGTTTACCTTGTCGATGAATTTCAGCGTGCAGAGCACCTCGGCGCCTCCCGCATATCCGTCACAGGTAAATGAAAATTGACATTCCGTCACACTTTTCGACGCGGGAACGAAGGCGAGCGCCGCCACGTTCTTGCGTCTGACGGTCTGTCCGACTCCGATCCTGCGCCCCGCGAGCAGGAGCGTGCCCTCGGTCGATTTCGGCAGGCTCTTCACGGTCACGGAGGTAAAGTCGGGGACGGCGAGCGCCTCCTTGAAGTCGGTATCGGAGAAGGTGAGAGTCTCTCCGAGAAGTCCCGTCTTGATGAGGGTCACATCGTCGGCGAGCACGTTTGCCGCCCCGCCGAGGAACGCGGCACCCACACCGATGGTCGTACAGAGAAGAAGCGTCAGAGCGGTCAGAGTGAGAAGCAGTTTTTTCATTCCGGTATTCCCATTCCTTTCTTGGTTACTGTTGCTCATTTTTCCCCGAATTTCCCGCCTTATACGAAAAAGGAAAAAAAGAGAAAAACGGGACGAATCCGCAATTTCGACGGACGGTCGCGCGCTTTCAAAATTTCCGAATTGTAAACGTTTCGCGAAAGGCGCGAAAAGTCGCCCGACGCCTTGACAATGCGCGCGGGCGTGTGCTATAATTTATAAGGTAAAATCAAAGCCCCGAAAGGATAGGTTATGAAGAAAGAAGAAACTCCGCGGAAGACGGAGAAGCCGTCCGCCCCGAAGAAGCCCCTTTCCAAAAAAACGAAGCTCATCCTCGCTCTGCTTCTCGCCGCGTTTTTGCTCGCGGGACTCGGGGTCGGATTGTATTTTCTCCTGCGCGGGGAGGACACCCCCGCACCCGACCCCTCCGTTTTCTATACCGACGAATACTCCTACGCGCTCCGTGAGGACGGCACCGTGACGATCACAGCCTACCTCGGACGGGAGCAGGAGCTCACCCTGCCCGCCACCATCGACGGCAGAGCCGTGACGAAGATCGGCACGCGCGCGTTCGATTCTTCCACCGTCAGAAAGCTCACCCTCGGCTCCTTCCTCACCGAGATCGACGAGTTTGCCTTTTCGGGCGCCTCGCTCCGCACCGTCATCTGCGAGGACGTTCCTCTGCGCGTGATCGGCGAGGGCGCGTTCTATTCCTGCCGCTCTCTCACGTCGGTCACTCTGCCCGAGACGGTCACGAGCTTCGGCAAGGGCGTTTTCGCCTATTGTACCTCCCTCGAGACGATCGACCTGCCTGACGGCATGACCGAGATCCCCGCTCACTTTTTCGAGAGCGCGGGCATCAAGGAGATCGCCCTCCCCGCGACCGTCACGGCGATCGGCGACTCCGCCTTTTACGGGTGTGAATCGCTGACGGCGATCGCCCTTCCCGCCGCCTGTACCACCCTCGGTACGCAGGCGTTTTACAGCTGTAAAAAACTTTCCGACGTCGACCTTTCCGGTGTACGGACCATCGGGGAGGGCGCCTTCCTTCTTTGCGACGAGCTCGCCGCGTTTCACATCGCGGAGGACAACCAGTCCTTCACACTGGTGAGCGGAACCCTGATCGATAAGACGAACGGCATCGCTCTTCGCCTGCCGGGGAAGGGGACGACCACGACGGTCACCCTGCCGTCCTATGTTAAGACGATCGCGCCTTACGCTTTTGCGGAATGCACGACCCTTCTCGCCGTCAATCTTCCCGATGCCCTGACGGAGATCGGCACGTATGCCTTCTACGGGTGCAGCTCCCTCTCCTCGTTGAATCTGCCGGGCACGCTCCGCACCGTCGGCGCGCTCGCCTTTGTCGGCACCCCCTATTACCGCTCTCTTTCGGAGGAATTCACGATCGTCGGCGACGGCATCCTTCTGCGCTACAATCCGCAAAAGGACGCAAACGGAAACCTGATCGAGACCGACTACGCCACCCCCGTCCTCTCGGAGAAAACGGGGAAGGCGACCGGGGTCTCCCTGACGCTCCCGCAGGGGATCCGCACGGTGTCCTCCGCCTTTTACGGCGTTCTGGAGGTCACTTCCGTCACGATTCCCGAGGGCGTCACGGCGCTTTCTCCCTATGCCTTCGCGTCGGCGACCTTCCTCACCTCGCTTACTCTCCCCGAAAGCCTGACGGAGATCGGGGAATATGCCTTTGATTCCTGCGCGCTCCTCGCGGGCATCCGTTTGCCCTCCGACCTCCGTACCCTCGGCGCATATGCCTTCCAGAATTGCGGGAACCTGACCGAGATCACCCTGCACGGGAAGCTCGAAGAGCTGATGCCCTATACCTTCTCGGAGTGCAAGTCTCTTGCGCGCGTCACCCTCGAGGAGGGCGTCCGCACGATCGGTGCGTATGCCTTTGCCGAGGCTACCGCGCTCTGTGAGATCGCCATGCCCGCGACGCTTACCTCTATCGGGGAGGGCGCGTTTCTCTCGGCGGGCTTTACGACCTTCACGATCCCCGATACCGTCACCGAGATCGGGACGAATCTCTTCGCGGGATGCTTCTCTCTTGCGAGCATCACCTTCGGGGGCGGGCTCACCGCGATCCCCGCGGGCGTCTGCCGCGATACCACCGCCCTGACCTCCGTCACCATTCCGAGCGGCTATACCGCCGTCGGACGGGATGCCTTCTACGGCTGTACCGCCCTGACCGAGATCCGCCTGCCCGACAGCGTAACGAAGATCGGAAGCTCCGCCTTCTACGGCTGTACCGCCTTGACCACCGTCACGGCAAAGAAGCTGACCGAGGTCGGCTCCGAGGCGTTCCGCGGTGACACCGCGCTGAAAAGCTTCTCTCTCCCCGAGACCCTGCGTACCGTCGGCGCACAGGCGTTCTACGGATGCAAAGCGTGGGAGGATCCCGATCTCTCTCGCCTGACCTCGGTCGGGAAACAGGCGTTTTACGGTTGCAGCGGCATCCGAAAGGCGGATATCCGTAACATCGGCGTCTATCTCCCCGAGGGACTCTTCGCCACGTGCGAGAACCTCACCGAGATCCGCTTCCCCGAGAACCTCGTGTACATCGGCTACGGCGCCTTCACCAACTGCGCCGCCATGAAGAGCATCACCCTGCCGAAGCACCTTCGCGTGATCGGCGGCAGTGCCTTCGTCGGTTGCGTCTCCCTCTCCGAGATCGGATGGAACGAGGAGCTCATCGCCATCGGCGACAGCGCCTTCGCGTATGCGAACTCTCTGCGTGAGGTCTATATCCCAAGCGGCGTCGAGACGGTGGGGAAGAAGGCGTTTCAGAATTCCGAATCCCTTCTCATCGTCACCTTCCCGGAGAGCGTTACCGAGATCGGGAGCGCCGCCTTCTCGGATTGCCCCCGCCTGTTCAGCGTCACCCTGCCCGAGGAGCTGACCGAGCTTTCGGCAGAGCTCTTCGCGGGCTGTGTCGATCTTGTCCGCATCACGATCCCCGATGCGGTAGAGACCATCGGCACCGCCGCCTTCGACGGGTGCGAGTCCCTTTCCTCCGTCGCCCTGCCGCTGTCCCTGAATTCTGTGGAGAGCGACGCCTTCAATGCCTGCTCCGAGACGCTCTCCGTCTCCTACGGCGGCACCGCCGCCCGCCTTCTCGCCGTTCACGTCGAGGAGGACGGAAACATCCTCCTCGTGCAGGCGATTCTTGACTTTTCGGAAAAGGAGGGGAAGAAGTGATCACCATACACATCGCCGACCTTCCCGTCGGCATCGAGAACCGCTATTCCTACCTTGCGGAGCTCTGTCGGGATTATCTCACCGACGAAAAGCCCCTCTTTACCGTCTCGGCAAGCGATGAGGATCTCGTCGAGGAAGCGCGCATCTCGGGGATCCGAAACCGCGGGTGCCTTGAGAGCACCGTCGTCTATCGCGCCATCGCGAGGAAGCTCCCCTATTACGACGCCCTCGTCTTTCACGGCGCCGTCCTCGCCGAGGAGGGACGCGCCTATGCCTTCACCGCGAAGAGCGGAACGGGGAAGACGACGCACCTTCGCCTCTGGCTCTCCGAATTCGGCGATTCGGTGCATATCCTAAACGGCGATAAGCCGATTCTACGCTACATCGACGGAACGCTCTTCGCCGCGGGGACGCCGTGGCGGGGAAAAGAGAACTACGGCAGATGCGAGATGTTGCCCCTCGACTCGATCGTCTTTCTCTCCCGAGGGAAGGAAAATCGGATCGAGGAGACCGACCCCGCGACCACCCTCTTTTCCTTCTTCGGGCAGATCTTCATGCCCGAGAATCCCGAGGCGGCGGATCTGACGCTCACTCTGACCGAGCGCATCCTGTCGGATGCGAGGCTCTACCGCCTGTCCTGTAATATGAACCCCGAGGCGGCGCATGTCGCCCGCCGTGCCCTCACGGGCAAATGACAGCATTTCATCATCGAGAGATAGAGAAAGGAAGAAACCATGAAGATCATTGACGGATTCGTCGTTCGCACCGTGGCAGGAAAATGCGTTGCCGTCGCGGTGGGAAAGCAAGCGAGGGAGAAGGGCGCCATGATTTCGCTCAACGAGGCGGGACGTGACATCTTCGAGCTTCTGCAAAAAGAGGACCTCACCGAGGAGGAGGTCGCACACCGCCTCGAGGCGATCTACGACGCCCCCTACGACACCCTTCTTTCGGATACGAAGGAGTTTGTCGGAAAACTGAGAGACGCGGGACTCCTCGTCGAAGGCTGAGAAACAACGAAAGAACAAAAAGGAAGACTACCCGAACCCATGAAACACACCTATGATATCGTCATTGTCGGCGCAGGACCTGCCGGCATCTTTACCGCCATCGAAATGCTCCGTCGCGGAACCAAAAAGAAGATCCTGATCGTTGAAAAGGGAAAGGCGATCGAAAAGCGCGTCTGCCCCAAAGCCAAAACCAAAAAATGCATGAATTGTAAGCCCTGCCATATCACCACGGGCTTTTCGGGCGCGGGCGCGTTCTCGGACGGAAAGCTCTCCCTCTGCGAGGAGGTCGGCGGCGATCTGCCGAACCTGATCGGCGCGGACTACGCGAAGGAAATGATCGATTATACCGATTCCATCTATCTCGAATTCGGCGCCGATACCCACATCGAGGGACTCGAGCATGAGGAAGAGAAGAAGGAGATCCGCCGCAATGCCATCAAGGCGGGACTTAAGCTCGTCGATTGCCCGATCCGCCATCTCGGCACGGAAAAGGCGCAGGAGATCTACTACGCTATCGAGCAGTACCTCTTGAAGGGCGGGGTCGAGATCCTTTTCGACACCGAGTGCCGCGACCTTCTGATCACCGAGAACGAGGTCTGCCACGGCATCGTGATCGCCACGAAGGACGGGGAAGAGCACATCGAGGCGGAGGAGGTCATCGTCGCCACGGGCAGACGCGGCGCGGAATGGCTCGAGAAGCTCTGTGCCGAGCATCACATCGCCCACCAGCCGGGCACCGTCGACATCGGCGTGCGCGTCGAGGTGCGCAACGAGATTATGGAGAAGATCAATACCGTCCTCTATGAGTCAAAGCTCGTCGGGCATCCCGCCCCCTTCAAGAACAAGGTCCGCACCTTCTGTCAGAACCCCGGCGGCTTTGTCAGTCAGGAGAACTACGACCACGGACTCGCCGTCGTCAACGGACATTCCTATAAAGATCTGAAGAGCAGCAATACCAACCTTGCGATCCTCGTCTCGCATAACTTCTCCACCCCCTTCAATCAGCCGATCGAGTACGCGCAGAAGGTCGGAGAGCTGACGAACATGCTCGGCGCGGGACATATCCTCGTTCAGCGCTTCGGCGACATTCTCGACGGAAAGCGCACGTGGCCGAAGGAGCTTGCCGAGTCGAACGTCCGTCCCACCCTCCCCGATGCGGAGGCGGGAGACATCACGGCGGCAATGCCTTATCGCGCCATGATGAACATCATCAACTTCATCAAGGCGGTCGATCACGTCGTTCCGGGCTTCGCCTCGTATGAGACGCTGCTCTATTCTCCCGAGCTGAAATTCTACTCCAACCGTGTCAAAATGGATGAAAACTTCACGACGAGCGTCCGCGGTCTGCATTGCCTCGGCGACTCCTCGGGATGGACGCGCGGCTTGATGATGGCGTCCGTCATGGGCGTGATCATGGGCAGAAAGCTCATGGAAAAGGAGACGGAGGCATGAGTCTTTCTCACGTGAGAGAGGCGCTCTCCGCCTTCGGACTCGACGGACGCATCCGCGAGTTTGACCGTTCCTCCGCCACCGTGCACGAGGCGGCGGAAGCGCTCGGCACCGAGGAGCACCGCATCGCGAAGACGCTCTCCTTCCATCGCGGCGACGGCGTGCTTTTGGTCGTCATGGCGGGGGACGCAAAGATCGATAACAAAAAGTATAAGGCGACCTTCGGCACCAAGGCGAGGATGCTCTCTGCCGAAGAGGTCGAGCCTCTGACGGGGCACCGCGTCGGCGGTGTCTGCCCCTTCGCTCTGCCCGCGGGCGTCAGCGTGTATCTCGACCGCTCTCTTTGCGGTATGGATACCGTCTATCCCGCCGCGGGCACCCCCTCGAGCGCGGTCGCCCTGACCCTGCCCGAGCTGGAGCGCGCCTCGGGCGCCGTCGGCTATGTCGACGTCACACATACCGATGAAGGGTGAGGAAGCGCTGCGCGAGTCCTTCGCCGCGGCGCGCCTGCTCTGCCTTTCCGCTCTCCCCGCGCGGGATGGCGGCATCGGCACCCTCGGGGAAAAGACGCTTCACCGTATGCTCAAATATACGTGGGAACCCGACGATACCCGCCACGAGATCCCCTGTCTCGGCTACGTCGCGGATATCAAAAGAGGGGAGAGGATCGTCGAGATCCAGACCCGCTCCTTCGAGCATCTTGTGCCGAAGCTTGGGAAATTCCTCGAAGAATACCGCGTTACCGTCGTCTATCCTCTCCCGCAGGAAAAGATCCTGCATACCATCGACCCCGAGAGCGGAGAGATCGGCAAAGGACGAAAAAGTCCGAAGAAATGTAAAGTATATGATGCATTTTGGGAGCTTTACAAGCTGAAAAGCCTGCTCCAACATCCGAATCTCACCGTCACCCTCGCCTTCTTCGACGTCGAGGAATACAGAAAACCTACCACTCGCACCCGCAGGAGGACCGAGCGCGTCGAGCGCATTCCGACCCGCCTCGCACACCTCGTGACTCTCACGACGCCCGCGACCTATGCGGACGCCTTCCTTCCGAAGAACCTGCAAGCGCCCTTCACCGTGCGCGCCTATGCAAAGGCGGCGGGGATCAAGCCGCGCTATGCCTCCCTCGGCATCACCCTGCTGACGACGCTCGGCGTCCTGACCCGCGACGGAAAAGAAGGCAGAGCCTACCTCTACCGCCCGTCCGATGAACCGGCGGAAGAAGCCCGAAAATAGGAAGCAACCACCCCACCGACGAACCGAGGGAAAAACCTGAACACACAAATAAAAACGCCTCCGTCGATGACCGGCGGGAGAAACGTGAAAACAAAAGCAAGAAATCCCCCGCCGCCCGCATCTTTCGCGCGCGGCGGGGATTTTTACGCCTCGCGAGCCGATCACGTTGTTCTTCGCTTTTTGTGGAAATAGTTTTTGAACACTTGACAAACGCGTGGCAGTCGATTATAATAACATTGATACCTGTCAGGAAAAGTATACCTTTCTTGACAGGTATTTTTTAGTGCGCTCGGCATGCGATACAACATGGTGGTGAAAGTCCACAACAGGCATGGCAGTAGGAACTGTTAGCAGAGGGCAAGGGCGTCCGTCGTGAGGCG
>CAVEOF010000047.1:0-15569 GCA_963617165.1 Coriobacteriaceae bacterium
AGCGGTTGCACAGGGCTTACGAGCATCACAATTCCGAATAGCGTGATGAGCATCGGCTCTTATGCGTTCTATGGTTGCACAGGGCTGAAAGACATGTACTATTCCGGCAGTGTATCCGAATGGAACGCTATATCAAAAAGTTACTATTGGAACTATAACACCGGCAATTACACAATTCACTATAACTACAAAGCGGAGGAATGATTTTTATTTGGTTTCTTCATAAAAAGCTAAGTGCAGGTAAGAATCACGACTTGGTAAAAACATCGGACGTTTGAGAAATTCTATTTTTTTGCAAAGCAAATTTAACAGAACAAATGTATTAAGGAGAAATACTGTTATGAAAAATCACGCCTTTAACTTTCCCGGTGGAGATATTCTCTCAAAGATGGGAGTTTCATGGTTTATTTCCTATTCTTATTCTCTGAAAATCGATAAGAATCACGACAATTGGAAAAGAATCAAAACATGCCGTAGCAGGAGCAACAACTTTCAAAAATCCAAGGCGTTTCACAATTCGTTTGTTCGGGAAATATTGAGCATGAGCGATGCAAAATTGGCAACCAATAAAATCGGGCTATCTGCAAAAGAGGTCAAAACTATGGCAAACAATCTTTTGAGCAGTATTGCTTCGTTAGGCAATGTCCCTGTGCCTACTCAAAACCACGATTAAACATAGTTAACAAGTTTTCCAAGAAATCATCTCTTGCAATCAGGATTGTCCTTCGGCGTTTGAGAAGGCTTTTCTATGCAAATTGAACGTCAAAGCACCAATTACTTTCTAAAATCTACGCAGTAAAATCTTACATAAACAGTAAGACCCCGGCGTGGGGTGAAAATTCACCCCACGCCGGGGTCTTTGTAAATTGTTTTATCTCGCTTTTACCGCACCATTTCGCTCTTCGGGCCGGTGGTGGTGTGATTTTCGATCACGCGGTCGATGTCCGCGATGTCGACCTCGGTCATGTCGCCGATGACGGTGTTCTTTACCGACGCCATGGCGTCGCCGTAACGGGCGGTGGAGCGGATGTCGCCGTATTTCAGCGCGCCGTAGAGCGCGCCCGCAACATAGGCGTCGCCCGAGCCGATGCGGTCTACGACATCGATGTTGTCATAGGGGGCGTCCATGAAGTGTTCCCCGCTCTCGCAATCGTAGACGAGAGAGGTGAAGGACTGACGGGTGGAGGTAATGACCTTGCGCTTTGTGCTCGCGATCATGCGGAGATTCGGGTACTCTTTCGCAAATTGTTCTTGGATCTCCTCATGCGTGCCGCTCATACCGAACATGCGGCGGGAGCTCTCCTCCGAGACGAAGAAGAAATCGACCATGGGGAGGACGGAAAGGATCGTCTCCCTCGCCTTCTCTTCGCTCCAAAGCGAGGCGCGGTAGTTGACATCAAAGGAGATCAGAGCGCCCGACTCGTGGAAGCGGCGCATCATGGCGATCACATTCTCCGCGATGGTGTCCGACAGGGCGAGGGTGATGCCGCTCGTATGAAAGACATTCGTCGCGGTGTATACGTCGGCGGGGAGCTCTTCCTTACGGAAAGTAGTGAAGGAGGAGCCTGCCCTGTCATAGGAGACGACGGGCGGGCGCGGGTAGGCGCCCGACTCGTAATAATAGACGCCGAGGCGCTTCTTCTCCGAATCGTCGTAGATAATATAATCGTCGCTCGTGCCCGAGTAGCGGATCTTATGCTTGACGAATTTTCCGATCTCGTTGTGCGGGAGCTTGGTGATCATGCCCGTGCGCATTCCGAGCATGGAAATGCCGGCGACGACATTCAGCTCGGAGCCGCCCGCCTGCTTTTCAAAGGTCTCACAATAGGAAATTCTCTCTTTCCCGACGGGCGAGAGGCGAAGCATGACCTCTCCGATACCGAGGACGGAAAACTCTCTTTCTTTCAGCTCGAGTTTCATCTTGATTCTTCCCTTTCTCTTTTTCTTTGGTTGGGGGATTCCATCACGCCTTGACGATCACGGTCTTCACAAGGAAGTAGGCGAGGACGAGAATACCGAGGGCGATGCGGTAGATGCCGAAGGGCTTGAAGTCGTGACGCTTCACAAAATCCATCAGGAAACGGATGGCGGCAAGGGACACGAGGAAGGCAGTAACGATACCGATGATGAGGAGTCCGATCTCCGCACCCGTCGCGGTATATCCGCCGACGATGAATTTCAGGATCTTGACAAGAGAGGCGCCGAGCATGACGGGGATCGCCATGAAGAAGGAGAATTCCGCACTCGCGGTACGGGAGACGCCCGTGAGCATACCGCCGAGGATGGTGGAGCCCGAACGCGAGGTTCCCGGAATCAGGGAGAGCATCTGATACCCGCCGATGATCAGTGCGTCACGGTAGGTGAGATCCTCCACGCGCTCGACGCGGAAGGGCTTCCCCGCTCTTTTTTTCTCGATGAGGATAAAGGCGACGCCGTAGACGACAAGCGCGATGGCGACGACGACGTAGTTATAAAAATGCGTATTGAAGAAATCTTCAAACAACACGCCGACGATCCCCGCGGGAATCACGCCGACGATGACCTTTCCCCAAAGGCTCCATGTGCCCCGCCGTTCCTCTTCGGTCTTCTTTTTTGAAAAGGGATTGAGCTTGTGGAAAAACAGCACGGGGACCGCCAAGATCGCGCCGAGCTGGATCACCACGAAGAACATCTCGCGAAACGCGTCGGAGACATTCAGCTTAATGAATTCGTCGACAAGGATCATGTGCCCCGTCGAGCTGATGGGAAGCCACTCGGTAATTCCCTCGACAATGCCGAGGAAGATCGCCTTCAACACTTCGATAAATTCCATGATAAATTCCTTCTTTCCGAGATTTGGTTTCAGAGGATCGAAAATTCAGGCTTCGCTCCCTGCCGCGCGGAGAATATCTCCTTCCCGTACGGGGAACGGCACGGGGAGGTAAAACCGCATATAAGGATGCGGGGTCGCGGCGATCGGTTCTCCGTCCTCGGAGAAGATCTCCGTCACGGGGAGCGGACGCCCGACCTGCCCCGGGGTCAGAAGCTCGGCGGGATCGCCGACGCACATTTTGTTTCTCTGCTCCATCAGGGCGCGCCCCGTCATGGGGTCATAGGAGAGGACGGTCGCGAGGTAGGCATTTTCCTTGATATATCCGCCGCTCTTCGCGGTATTGGCATCGAGATGCGAATCCGAGAAGAAGTACCCCGACGCATATTCTCGATGGCTGACCGAGCAAAGCTCACGATACCACGCGGGGTCATACCGATAATTCCCCGAAAAATACGAGTCGATCGCCATGCGGTACGCGTTCGCCGTCGCGGCGGCGTAATACGCGGATTTCATGCGTCCTTCGATCTTGAAGGAATCGATGCCCGCCTCGATCAGCTCGGGAATGTGCTCGATCATCGCGGTGTCGCGGCTCGCCATGATGAAGGTCTCACCGCCCTCCTCCTCGATCGGAAGAGGGGCGTCGGGGCGCTTCTCCTCCACGATCTCGGCGCGAAGGCGGTAATTCCACCGACAGGGCTGTGCGCACTGTCCGCGGTTCGCATCTCTGCCGACGATATGATTCGAGAGCAGGCAGCGCCCGCTGTATGAGACGCACATCGAGCCGTGGATAAAGACCTCGAGCTCCAAGTCCCTCGGTATTGCGGCGCGGATGGCGCGGATCTCATCGAGGGTCAGCTCCCGTGCGAGAACGATCCGCTTCGCGCCGAGGGCGGCATACGCCTTACAGGTCTCGGCGCTGACGACGTTCGCCTGCGTCGAAATATGGATCTCCGTATCGGGAAGCACTTCGCGCGCCATAGCGATCACGCCGAGATCGGCGACGATTAGGGCGTCGATGCCGAACTCCGCGATCCTCTCGAAATAGGCGCGCAGAGCGGGATATTCATCCTCCCGCGGCATGGTATTGACGGTCAGGTAGACGCGGACACCCCGCGCGTGTGCATATGCGACGGCATCGCGGAGCTCTTCTTCCGAGAAGTTCCCCGCCGCGGAGCGCATACCGAAGCGCCGACCCGCAAGATACACCGCGTCGGCGCCGTAACGGATCGCCGCGCGCATTTTTTCAAAATTCCCCGCAGGTGACAGTAGCTCGGGGCGTTTTCGTTCCATCTTCATCGGAACCTCTTTTTCTGTATGTTTCCTTCATTATAACATATCTGCACTACTTTCGCAAGAGGAAAACGCGGATTTCTCTTCTCCGTTTATCGAAGCATCGGCAGGCAGAGCGATCAAGGCGATCTCCCACGCGGGGACGCAGCGCGTCCTCCGAAGGTAGAAGCGATAGAAGGGATATTTTTTCGAAAGAAGCAAAGGGAGCGCGAAGATGTCCCGACTCCTGTGATAGGCGGAGACGAGGAGTGCGGGGCGGTCGCGCAGGATCGTCTGTTCCGAGCCGCGGAGCGCATCCTCCTCGGCACCCTCCACGTCGTATTTGATATAATCCACCGTATGCGAAACGAAGCTGTCGATCGGACGGATCGGAACCGTCACGTCGCGGTGCCGATAGGAGGCACCGACGGTCGAGGAGTTGCGGTTCCCCGAGCCGTGGATCACCGTTTCCCCCACCTCGGCGCCTGCGGCGGTATGGATCGGGATCACCGTGAGTGGAGCGAGCTCCTCTGCCGACGCGACAAGCTTTTCATAGTTTTTCGGGTCGGGCTCTACGGCGTAGGCGGTGTGTAGTTCTCCGAAATATTCTTTGCTTTCTCTCAAAGTATCGCCGCGGTATGCGCCGACGTCAATTTCGCATTTTATGCACTTATGTTGAAGCAGTTTATAAATATCGGAGGTTTTTACGGTATATCGCAGAAGCGGCTCGAGGTGCCCCGTGAGCTTATACCAAAGCACCGAGGTATAGACGCGTCGGGAAAAGTCGTCGGCGAACAGGGCGTATGCCTCGCAGATCTCCGCATAGTGTGCGCGATAAAATTCGGGGGTGAAATCCTCCTCTCCCGCGACGGGCAGGTCGGGAACGATCAGGGGCGTCTCGCGGTCGATCTCTAAAAAACGGGAGACGACCTCTTCTCTGTTCGATGCGAAGGCGAGAACGGGAAGCACCCGCGCATAGCGCCGACGGATCTCGGAATAGGTGCGGACGGGATAGCCGTGAAAGGACTGCCCGCGCACGAATTCATCGGAGGCAAAAAAGTCCGAGACGGTGATCCCCCGCTTCTCAAAGCGTGCGAGCAATTTCTCCGCGCCGCTCCCCATCCCGTAGACCGCGACGGGGCATCCCGCGCGAAGAACGGTCTCGTAAACATCGGGGGCGGGATAGGGACAGGGTGGGAGCGTATCGTAGCGTTCGGTCATGCGACCTCCTTTCTCGGAAAAATCCGCGGCGGGACTTGAAAATCCTGCTTTTCCGTGCTATAATCAAAGAAAAAAGAAAGCGGGAAAAGGATATGGATTGCTTATTCTGTAAGATCGCGGCGGGTGAGATCCCCTCCGCGAAGGTATACGAGGACGACGTCTGCCTCGCGTTTCGCGACATTGCGCCGCAGACGCCCGTGCACGTATTGATCGTGCCGAAGACGCACATTGCCTCCGCCGACGCCGTAACGACGGAAAATTCCGCGGTGGTCGCGCACATTTTCGAGGTTCTTCCGAAGGTGGCGCACGAGGCGGGACTGACAAACGGCTATCGCGTCGTTACCAATGTAGGCGAGGACGGTTGCCAATCGGTGAAGCATCTGCACTTCCACCTCCTCGGCGGAAAGAAGCTCCCCGCGGCGATGGGATAATACCGAAGACCGAAAAAACGGTTGCTAAAAGGACAGACCTTTTAACAACCGTTTTTTTCGATGGGTTAAATCTTCTCTTTAACCTTCGCGGCCTTACCGACTCTGTCACGCAGATAGTAGAGCTTCGCGCGGCGAACCTTCGCCTGACGGAACACAACCACTTTGTCCACGTTGGGAGAGTGAAGCGGGAACGTCTTCTCCACACCGACACCGTAAGATACACGTCTTACCGTGAAGGTCTCGGAGATCCCGCCGCCGTGTTTGGCGATGACAGTGCCTTCAAAAAGCTGAATTCTGTCCTTCTCGCCTTCGGTGATGCGCACATAAACCTTCACGCCGTCACCGATGTTGAACTGAGGAACCTCAGTTTTCAACTGCTCATTTACAAAAGCCCGGATCTTTTCCATATGGCCCTCCTTAAACTACGAACATTCGTGCAGAGCATTGCAGAGGACTGTTCTGAATCATCGTGCATACGCACAGACAAGGTTAATTATATCATATTCTCCGAAAAAATCAAGAGGTTTTTCGCATTTTCTTTTCCGTTTTCGGAATTTTTTGTAAAAGCCTTTCTTTTTTTGGGATGAGGGCGGAAAAATTCGGAATTTCCCTTGTATTTCTCCTTTTTATATGGTAAAATATACTGATAGATATTCACAAACGGAAAGGAGACTTTCATGAATCGCGAAAACGATGTCCGTCCCGAGGAAAACGAGACGGATCCCCTGCTCGAAGCAGTGATACCGCCCGCCGTCCCGAGCGACGATCGTGCGGAAGACTTTCCCCTTATGAATGAAAGTCCCGAAGTCCCAAAGACGGTGGAAACGATTCCCGCCGCGGATGCGGACTCCGCACGCTCGGAGGAAGAGATACCAAGCGATACCGAGGGAGCGGAAGAAGAGACAGAACCCGCCGATATGCCCGCGGAAGAAACGCCGACGCTTGCCACCTATACCGAACCTGAGCTTCCCGAAGAAGAAACGGCACCCCTCATGCATGAGGATGGCGAAAGGGTCGAAGAGACGCCTTCGGATGCAGAGCCGTCCGACGATGTGAGCACGCCATCTTCCGAAAATGACGGCGAAGACCGTACGGAAGACGATGAAGCCGCAGCCGATAGCGACATCGCGGATGCCGAATCGGATACCACCGACGAAACAGACGGTGCGTCCTCCCTTCCCGTCCCCACCGAACAAGCAAAAAAGGACGCTCCGAAGGAAAAAGAGCCGAAGCCGCGCGGAGTCGACAGCCGTTTCGACCTTGCGGAGCTGTTCATCTTTTCTTTGGTCGCGGTGCTTTTGCTCTCCGCGTTCATTTTCCGTCATACCGTCGTGGAAGGCGGCTCGATGGAAAACACATTGCACGACGGGGAAAATCTGATTATCTCCGATCTCTTCTACACTCCGAAGACGGGCGATATCGTTGTCTGCGAGGATTATCACACCCCCTTCCTCAAGCCGCTCATCAAGCGCGTGATCGCGACGGGCGGGCAGACCGTGATGATCATACCGACGGGGGTCTATGTGGACGGATTTTTACTGGAAGAAGAGTATGTTCACACCGAGGCGGGCTACCGTTATACGCCCATGGCGGAATTTACGGTTCCCGACGGCATGATCTTCGTCATGGGAGATCACCGAGACAATTCGACCGACTCCCGCTCGTTCGGCTGTGTTTCGGAAGAATCGGTGCTCGGCAGAGTGCTTCTCCGCTACTACCCCTTCTCCCGCTTCGGCACCGTCGACTGACCGACAGAAAGGACACACCATGGCAACCAACCCGATCCAATGGTTCCCCGGGCATATGGCGAAGACCCGCCGTATGATGAAGGAATGTCTCCCCGATGTCGACATCGTGCTCGAGCTGCTCGATGCGCGGATCCCTTATAGCTCGAAGAACCCGGAGATCGCGGCGCTTCTCGGCACGAAGCCGCATATCACCGTTCTGACAAAGACCTCTCTCGCCTCCCCTTCGCTCACCCGCGCGTGGACGGAAAAGCTCCGTGCGGAGAGTGGCTTCGCCGTCGCCGTCGACGCCGTCGAGAACGTCGGCATCGACGCACTTTCCGACGCCGTGCGTGAGGCGCTCTCGGACAAGCTGTCCCGCTATAAAGAAAAAGGAATGGAAGGACGGCGCGTGCGCGCCATGATCGTCGGGATTCCGAACGTCGGCAAGTCCTCCCTTATCAACCGACTCGCGAAAAGCAAAAAGGCAAAGGCGGAAAACCGCCCGGGCGTCACGCTGACAAAGCAATGGGTGCCGACCGACATCGGACTCGACCTGCTCGATATGCCCGGCGTCCTCTGGCCGAAATTCGAGGATGCGACGGTCGGAGAAAACCTCGCGCTGACGGGTGCCATCCGCGACGCGATCCTCGACACGGAGGAGCTCGCGATGATCCTCTGCTCCCGCCTTGCCGATGTGGCGCGCGACGCCTTTCTCACCCGTTACAAGCTGACCGAGGACGAGATCTCGGAGCTCGATGCCTATGATCTTTTCCGTCTTGTCGGAAAAAAACGCGGATTTTTGGTCTCGGGCGGCGAAGTCAACGAAAAACGTACCGCCGAGATGTTGCTCGAAGAATTCCGTTCCGCAAAGATCGGGCGCATCACCCTCGAGCGCCCGTGACCGAAAGGAGATTTCCATGCCGGATTTTACGTATGAACACGAAGCCTATCGCAACGGCTATACCGCGGTCTGCGGCTGTGACGAGGCGGGCAGAGGTCCTCTCTGCGGTCCCGTCGTCGCGGCGGCGGTGATCCTGCCCCCCGACATTGTGATCGAAGGGCTGAACGACTCCAAAAAGCTGACCGAAAAGAAGCGGGAGGCGCTATACGCGAAGATCACCGAGGTCGCCGTCGCCTACGGCATTGCCGAGGCATCACCCGAGGAGATCGATACCGTCAACATTCTGAACGCGTCGATGCTTGCCATGCGGCGCGCGATCGAGAAGCTCGGAGTGGCGGCGGATTTCGCACTGATCGACGGTAACTGCACCCGCGGCTTTCCGATCCCGACGCAAGCCATCGTCAAGGGGGACGCGCTCAGCGCCTCCATCGCGGCGGCATCCGTGCTCGCCAAGGTGACGCGGGACAGAGAGTGTATCGAGCTTGACCGCGCGTATCCCCTCTACGGCATTGCAAAGCACAAGGGATATCCGACGCGCGAGCATATGGATGCCGTGCGGAAATACGGCCCCGCGCCGATCTACCGCATGAGCTTTCTGAAATTCTTACACGAAAATGAAAATCCTTGAGCTTCTGACACCGAGACGGATCACGGGAAACTTCGGCGAAAAGCAGGCGGCAAAGTATCTTCGCCGTCACGGCTATCGGATCCTCGAAAGAAATTACGTCGCGAAGGACGCGGAGATCGACTTGATCGCGAAGACCGAAGAAACGACCGTGTTTGTCGAGGTAAAGACGAGACGGGAGGGACATTCGCACCCGTGTGAGCCCCGCCCCGCCTCCGCCGTCACGCCAGAAAAGCAACGGAAGCTGATCGCCGCCGCCCGCGCTTACGTAAGACGAGCGCGCCCCGACACCCGCCTTCGCTTTGACGTCGTCGAGGTGATCTTAGCCGATACGGAAAAGCCGAAGGTCAAAGAGATCCGCCACCTAATCTCCGCCTTCAACCAAAACACCGCCTACCACAGATAACCGAAAAGGAAAACCACATGAAGTATATCAGCACAAGAAGCAAAAACTGCCCGAAAATAACCTCCGCAGAAGCCATAAAAACGGGGCTTTCCCCCGACGGCGGACTGTATATGCCGGAGGAGATCCCCTCCCTTTCGAAAGAGGAGATCGCCTCCCTCATCGAGGACTCCTATCCGCGCCGCGCGGCAAAAATTCTCTCGAAGTTTCTCACCGACTACACCGAGGAAGAGCTTCTTGCCGACGCGGAGGCGGCGTATGCCGAGAGCCGCTTCGGCGGTACTCCCGCACCCGTCGCGGCGCTCTCCGACGTCTTTGTCCTCGAGCTGTTTCACGGTCCGACCTGCGCCTTCAAGGACATGGCACTTCAGCTCATGCCGCGGCTGTTCTCCCGCGCGCTTATGAAATGTAAGGAAGAAAAGACGGCGCTCATCCTCACGGCGACCTCGGGCGATACGGGAAAAGCCGCGCTCGAAGGGTATCGGGACATCAAAGGAGTAAAGCTCCAAGTCTTCTATCCGACCGACGGGGTAAGCGCCCTGCAAAAATTGCAGATGCAGACGCAGGAGGGGAACAATCTCTCCGTCGTCGCCATCCGCGGCAACTTCGACGACGCGCAAAACGGCGTCAAGGCGATATTCTCCGACCCCGGTATGAAAAAAGAGCTTGACGCCCGCGGCGTCTTCCTCTCGAGTGCCAACTCCATCAACTTCGGCAGACTCGCGCCGCAGATCGTCTATTATGTATCCGCGTACTGCGACCTTGTTGCGAGGGGGCACATTGCGCTCGGCGACAGGATCGACGTCGCCGTCCCTACGGGAAACTTCGGCAACATTTTCGCCGCCTTCCTCGCCAAAAAGATGGGACTCCCCCTCGGTACGCTCCTTTGCGCGTCCAACCGCAACCACGTTCTGACCGACTTTTTCGTGCAGGGCGTCTACGACCGCAACCGTCCCTTCTATACGACCATCTCCCCCTCGATGGATATTCTCATCTCCTCGAACCTCGAGCGTCTGCTCTTCCTCATCGCGGGACCCGAACGCACGGCGGCGTATATGGAAAGCCTTGCGAAAACGGGCACATACCGTCTCACAGATGAGGACTTCGCCGAGGTGCGCCGCCACTTCGTCGGCATGTATACCGACGAGGAGGACACGCGCAAAACCATCCGCGAAACCTACGAAAAACAAAACTACCTTACGGATCCTCATACCGCCGTCGCGCTGTGCGCGGCAAGACAATATGAGATGACCCGTAAGGCAGAGAGAAAAATGCTGGTCGTTTCTACGGCATCCCCTTACAAATTTGCAAAGGATGTCACGTACGCACTCACCGGCAGCGAGTCCCCCGAGGGGATGGAAGCGGCAGACCGCCTGCATCGGCTGACGGGCAGGGGGTTCCCCGCGCCGCTCGACGCGCTGAGACGGAAGGCAATACGCTTTTCCGAAGTCATCGAAGCCCCGGAAATGCCGAAGACCGTTTTACGCTTCGCCGAAACTCAATAGGCCTTCGGCTTGAAGGTCGCGCAGACCGTCTCCGAAGAGCAATCCGCATCGCAAGGACCCACACAGATATTTCCGGCGCAGCAGGCGTTTTCGCCGTCGTTGTAGCAGCAGTTCTTCACATCGCAGGCAACACCCTTGATCTGCTTTTTGTAATCGCAACCGCAACCGACGGTATTCTTCTTATCATCCATTGTTTGTTTCTCCGATAGAAGGGGAAGGTGCGTCACGCCTTTGCGCTTTGCCCGCTTCCCTTCCGTTTTTCTCTTTTAACTTGCAAACTTTCGTTTGCTTATTTAGTGTTTGCGTCTTTCACGCCTCTATTCCACGACACGGAGTTTTTTGAAATGTCACTTTTTACCATCGCCGATCTGCATTTGTCGACCGACAGCAAAACGAACAAATCCATGGAGGTGTTCGGCAGTCGGTGGAAGGACTATACCTCGCGGCTGGAAAAAAACTGGCGTGCCGTCGTCTCCGACACCGATACCGTCGTTGTCCCCGGCGACATCTCGTGGGCGCTGACGCTCGAGGAGGCAAAATGCGACCTTCGGTTTTTGGATTCCCTGCCCGGGAGGAAGATCCTCGGGAAGGGCAACCACGACTTCTGGTGGACGACAATGAAAAAGCACGAACGCTTTTTCGAAGCGGAAGGCATCCGCACGATCTCCTTTCTTTTTAACAATGCACACGAGACGGAGGATTTCGTTCTCGCGGGCTCCCGCGGATGGTACAACGATCCCGCCGCCGTCAAGTCGCCGAATCCTTCGGACTTTTCCAAGGTGACGGCGCGCGAGCTCGGACGGCTGAAAACGAGTCTCGATGCGGCACGGGAATTGTCCGATAAGAGTGGGAAAGAGATCCTCGCGTTTTTGCACTTCCCTCCCGTATGGAACGGTGAGACGTCGGAGGACATCGTTTCGCTTCTATGTTCCTACGGCGTCCGCCGTGTCTATTTCGGGCACATTCACGGCAATTATACGGCGCCGCCCGAAATTTTCTACCGCGGGATCCGCTTTACCCTAATCTCCGCGGACTACCTTTCCTTTCTTCCGAAGATCATCCGAAAAGAAGAATAAGAAAAGAAATTTTGTGAAAGTCTTGACAAATGCGGGAATTTGTTGTAAAATGGTGTAGCTTTGTAAGAAAAAATAAAAATATAAGTTTTCCGGAGGAAAAAAATTCATGAGCCTTTTGAAAAAGGAGCTGACCGAAAAATCCGGCTTTACCATGGAGTTTTCGGTGAGCAAAGACACTTACGACAAGGCGGAGACAGAAGCCTATAAGAAGCTGGTCAAGAACATGTCGGTTCCCGGTTTCAGAAAAGGAAAAGCCCCGAAGCATGTCGTAGAGAGACTTTACGGGAAAGGAGTCTTTTTCGAGGACGCCGTCAACGCTTGCCTTCCCGAAGCCTTTGAAGAGGCAGTGAAGGAAGCAGGTCTCGAGGTGGTCGGAACACCGAATTTTGAGGTCGTTTCCACCGACGGCGATATCGTTCTGAAGGCGACCGGCTTCGTAAAGCCCGACGTTCAGATCGACGGTTACAACGGGATCAAAGCCAAGAAGAAGGCTGTCCGCGTAACGAAGAAGGACGTTGACGAAGAGCTTGAGAACGCCCGCAAAAGAAATGCCCGCACCGTCGACGTTTCCGACAGAGCGGCGAAGAAAGGCGACATTGCCAATATCGACTACGAAGGTTCGATCGACGGCGTACCTTTTGAGGGCGGCAAGGCGGAAAAGCACGACCTGACGCTCGGCTCGGGTGCCTTCATCCCCGGCTTCGAAGAGCAGATCGTCGGCAAGAAACCCGGCGACGAGTTTGATGTCGAGGTCACCTTCCCCGAGGACTATCACGCGAAGGATCTCGCGGGAAAGAAAGCCGTCTTCAAGACGAAGCTCAATTCCCTGAAGTTCGAGGAGCTCCCCGCTCTCGACGATGAATTCGCGAAGGATGTTTCCGAATTCAACACACTGGATGAATATAAAGCCGATATTAAGGATAAAATTACAAAGAGAGCTGCCGATAAGGCGGACGCCGAGTTTGAGAACCTTCTCGGCGAGACCCTCATTCAGAAGCTGGTCGCCGACATTCCCGAGCCGATGTTCGTTCAGGAGACCGAGAATTACGTCCGCGATTATGACAATCGTCTCAGAATGCAGGGACTTGACCTCAATACCTACTTCAAATATACGGGTCTGACCCTCGATGCTCTGCGCGAGCAGATGCGTCCGCAGGCGGAAAAGCAGGTAAAACTCCGCCTCGCTCTCGAGAAGATCGCCGCACTGGAATCTCTCACCGTTTCGGACGAAGCGGTAGAAGCCGAGTACAAGCGCATCAGCGACGCCTACAACGTTCCTATGGATAAGGTCAAGGAAATGGTTGCCGCAGAGGATATCCGCAAGGATCTGCTCGTCGCCGAGGCGATGAAGTTCGTCAAGGAGCACGCGGTCGCCGATAAGGCAGACGATGCCGCCGAGAGTGCGGACGCCGACAAGGAAGCCGCGCCGAAGAAGACGGTGAAGAAGGCAGCGGAAGAAAAGGAAGCTGCACCGAAGAAGACAACGAAGAAGTCGACCGAGGATGCTGCGGAAAAGCCCGCGAAGAAGACCACGAAAAAAGCAACTCCCAAAGAATAATTTCATAAACCAACACAAAAACAGCCGTCGGTCATGTCACTTTGCCTTGACTGTCGGCTGTTTTGAACCGAAGAAAAGGAGAAAATTATGGCACTTGTACCAATGGTAGTCGAGCAGACCTCCCGCGGGGAGCGCTCCTATGACATCTATTCCCGCCTGCTCAACGACAGGATCATCTTTCTGTCCGACGAGGTAAACGACACGACCGCGTCTCTCGTGGTCGCTCAGATGCTCTATCTCGAGGCACAGGACCCCGACAAGGATATTTACTTCTACATCAACAGTCCCGGCGGCTCCATCTCTTCGGGCATGGCGATCTATGACACCATGAATTATATCAAATGCGATGTTTCCACCATCTGTGTGGGTATGGCGGCGTCGATGGGAGCGTTTCTTCTTTCCAGCGGAACGAAGGGAAAGCGCTTTGCTCTCCCGAACGCGGAAGTGATGATCCACCAGCCGCTCGGCGGTATGCAGGGGCAGGCGTCGGACATCAAAATTCACGCCGACCACATCTTGAAGATCCGCGATAAGATAAACACCATTCTCTCCGAGCAGACGGGAAAGCCCCTCGCCACCATCCGCAAGGACACCGACCGCGACAATTTCCTGAGCGCGGAGGAAGCGAAGGAATACGGTCTCATCGACAAGGTCATTACGAAGAAGGAAATCAACTGATATGTCGGGTAAAACAAAAGGACGTCATTGTTCTTTCTGCGGGCGGAGCGAAGAAGAGGTCTCTCTCCTAATCCCCTCGCAGGAAGGTGACTGCTACATCTGCGACAGCTGCATCGATATCTGCTCCGAATTCATCGAAGAACATTTTGCACCGCCGAAGACGGAAAAGGAGGAAGAGACGCTTTCCTTCTCTTCCCTTCCGAAGCCGATAGAGATCAAGAAAATGCTCGACGACTACGTGATCGGGCAGGATGAGGCAAAGCTCGCGCTCTCGGTCGCCGTCTACAATCATTATAAACGGATCCTGACGATGAAGGAGCCCGAAAAGAAAGCGGGACGCGGGGCGAAGCGCAAAGCGACCTCGGAGTCTGCGGAAGCGTCGGACGGCGTAGAGCTTCAGAAATCCAACGTTCTGCTTCTCGGTCCGACGGGCGTCGGAAAGACCTATATCGCGCAGACGCTCGCAAAAAGCTTCAAGGTTCCCTTCGCCATCGCGGACGCGACCACGCTGACCGAGGCGGGATATGTCGGCGAGGACGTAGAGAACATTCTGCTCCGACTGATCCAGGCGGCAGACTACGACATCGAGCTTGCCGAGCGCGGCATCATCTATATCGATGAGATCGACAAGATCTCCCGCAAGGGAGAAAACCGCTCGATCACCCGCGACGTCTCGGGCGAGGGCGTGCAACAGGCGCTTCTGAAAATTCTCGAGGGCACGGTCTCAAACGTTCCCCCGCAGGGCGGACGCAAGCATCCGAACCAGGAATTCATTCAGATCAATACGAAAAACATTCTTTTCATCTGCGGCGGTGCCTTCGACGGGATCGAGAGCATCATCGAGCAGAGAAAAGGAAATCAGCAGATCGGCTTCTCCATCGAGAAAAAGACGGCAAAGGAAAAGGTCATGCACGGTGTCTACAAGGACGTCACCGCGCACGACGTCGTAAAATACGGTCTGATCCCCGAGCTCGTCGGTCGTCTTCCCGTGATCGTCACGCTGGACAATCTGGATGAAGAATCTCTCGTGCGGATCCTTAAAGAGCCGAAAAACGCACTCTACAAGCAATATCAGAAATTGCTCGGCATGGACGGGATTCGTCTGACCTTCGAGGAGGATGCCTTCCGTGCGATCGCCCACATGGCGATCGAGCGTCAGACGGGCGCGCGCGGTCTTCGCTCGATCCTCGAGGGGATCATGATGCGTCCGATGTTCGAGCTTCCCTCCGAGGAGGGCGTCGAAGAGGTCGTTGTCACCCGCGCATTCGTGGAAGGCAAGGAACCGCTTCGCATCATTAAGAAAAGCGCAATCGAGTAGGAGGCTACCCATTAGGTGAGCAGCCGACCTCTCACACCACCGTGC
>CAVEOF010000048.1:0-15344 GCA_963617165.1 Coriobacteriaceae bacterium
TTAGACAGACAGACAGACAGACAGACAGACAGACAGACAGACAGACAGACAGACAGGGATGCTGACCGTCGGCTTTTCGGTCGGCACCGTGATCGGACATCTTTTTGCGCGCGGCGCCTCGCGCGCGTGGAGCACCTCACTTTCGGACGGAAGAATTCGGAGAAAGGGAGGGCGCGTACATGCTTGAATTCGGTAGCCTCGGGTACGAGACCGTGGTGATGGCAGGGCTTCTATATTCGGAGATCAACCTCCTTTGCATCCTGATGCTGGGGGCGATCTTCCTCGGTGCATGGCAGGTCGGCTTCGACGCTTCGGCGAAGAAGATCACCTTCCTCGGCGCGGTTGTCTTAATCGCTGTCGCCAATCTTTTCGATTTTTTTTGGAACCTCGGATATGCCGGCGGTGTAGAAATGTCCTCCGATCTGAAATGGGCGATCGATTGCGCCTACTTTCTGACCTTCGGGGCGGCGGCGCTCTCTTGGTTTTGGTTTACCGAGGTGTCGCGTAGCGGCGCCCTGCCGAAAAAGCGCGTCATCGCACTGTCCGCCATCCCTCTCGTGATCCTGTGCGGATTGCTGATCGCCACCCGATGGAACGGGTACCTCTTCTACTTCGACGCGGAGGGCACCTATCACTGCGGGTCTCTCTTCTACTGTCAGCACATCCTCGCCTACGGATGGGTGATCGTCAGCTCGATCCGTCAGTTCCATCATCCGAAGAAGAGGGGCGGTCGGCGCGGGGAACGGTTTGTCAGCCTGCTCGTCTCGATCCTCCCGTTCTTCTTCGCCATCCTTCAGATCTTCTATCAGAATCTTCCGATCCTCTCGGTCGGCGCCTCGGTATGCCTGCTTCTCGTGTTCACCGATTTGCTCCAGTCCATGGTCTCGGTCGATCCCCTGACGGGCATCTGCAACCGCCGCGAGTTTTTCCGCCGCGCGGAAAACGCCCTCGGCAGTCTGAACCTCAAACACAGAAAAGACCTCTACTTCCTCTTCGTCGACGTCGATTCCTTCAAGCAGATCAACGACGTCTTCGGTCACGATAACGGGGACCTCGTCCTTCGTGCGGTCGCGGGGGGTATCCGCATGGTGTGTGCGCGCACGGGCGGACTCTGCGGGCGGTACGGCGGCGACGAGTTCGCCATCGTCCAGACGCTCTATCCCACGGAGGACATCTCCGTCTTTGTCCGTATGATGAACGACTTCGTCGAAAAGCGCTGCACCGCGGATAAGCTCTGCTGTCACGTCGGACTCTCCGTCGGTGTCGCGAAGTACCACCCCGGGGAAGAGTCGCTCGAGGATCTGATCGCCGTCGCCGACGCGAAAATGTACGAGGTCAAGGAGTCGCGCCGCCGCGCCGCAAAGGAGCGCAGGGTCATATCCTCCGACGCGTCCGGAAAGAGCCTCTCGGCATGGGTCGCGCAGAACGAGCTGCTCAACCGTCTGCTCCTCGAGCACTTCGACGGTGCGCTCCTCATCGACCCCGCCAAGGGGACGCTCGCAAAGGTCAACGACGAGATCGTCGGTAAGCTCTCGGAGTTCGCCTCCTTTGGAGATATTCCCTACGACACCCAGCTTGCCGCCGCGGCAAAGCAATTGCAGACCGAGCCGGAGCCCGAGACGCTCTGCCACGCCGCGAGCCTTGCGACCGTGACCGCGGGTCTTGCGGAAAACGCTCTTTACACCGTCGAATTCCGCATCCGCCTCCCCGACGATACCCGTCGGTATCAGCGACTCACCTTCCGCTACTTCGACGAAAAGCGGGCGCTCATCCTTCTTTTTTGCGAGGACATCTCCTCCCTCGCGCAGAGCGAGAGGGACATCCTAACGGGCAGCTACAACTTCACGGGCTTCCACAATCGCGTGTGCGAGTGGCTCGAGAAGAACCCCGGGCGGAAATACCGGATGCACCGCTACAACATCGACCGCTTCCGCGACATCAACGGCATCTACGGGCACGAGGCGGGCAACCGCTTCTTGCGCGACATGGCAAACTACATGAAGCGCTACGACACCGAGGACAGCTTCTCCGCACACCTGAACGGCGACCACTTCGTCCGCTTCTGCTCGGAGGATTCGGTGAGCGCGGAGGATTGCTACAACGAGTTCGTCCGCTACTTCTCCGGTTATAAATTCCACATCCCCATCAACCTGCACATCGGCGTCTACGACCTTTGCGAGCCCGATTGCGATACGGCCACGATGAGCTACAAGGCGCTTCTCGCCATTCAGTCGCTGAAAGGGGATATGCACCGCCACATCGGCTATTACGAAAAAGGAATGATCGTGGCGGAACAGCGCCAGCGCGAGCTTCTCGGCGACGTCGAGCGCGCGATCTCCGAGAAGGAGTTCGAGGTTTGGTTCCAGCCGCAGGTCGATTACGAGAACGGCTCCCTCATCGGGGCGGAGGCGCTCGTCCGCTGGCGGCATCCCGAGCACGGGTTTCTCTCTCCCGATACCTTCATCCCCCTTCTTGAAAAGAGCAATTACATCGGCACCGTCGACGCCTACGTCGTGGAGCACACCTGCCGCTTCATGCGGCGCATGATGCTTCTCATGCCCGAGAGAAAGATCCGGATCTCGGTCAACCTCTCCCGTCTCGACGTCGGTAACGAGGCGTTCACCCGCGCGCTCGATCGTGCGGTGGAGGAAAACGAGATCCCCGTCGAATCGCTTCATCTCGAGCTGACCGAAAGCGCCTATGCCGAAAACGATAAGCGCATTCTCCGCGGCATCGACGAGCTGAAAGCAAAGGGCTATTTTATCGACATGGACGACTTCGGGGCAGGGTATTCCTCTCTGAACGCCCTGAAAGACATCCGCGTCGATAAGCTCAAGCTGGATATGAAATTCCTCTCCGGGGACGACATCGGCGAGCGGGGAAAGATCATCCTTTCCTCGGTGGTCGCCATGGCGCACCGCCTCGACGTCCGCGTGATCGCCGAAGGGGTGGAGACGAAGGAGCAGGCGGAAATGCTCCGTTCCTTCGGCTGTCGCCAGATGCAGGGATATTATTTCAGCCGCCCGATGCCCGAGGCGGAATATGAAAATCTTTTGAAAGGCGGGGAAGTGCTTCCGTGCTTCCGCTGAGGTATGAGTGGGTTTGGTGAGAGACTGATCCGCCTCTATGAGGGGGAGGGAAAACGGAACGCGCTTTCGGCGATCCGCCGCGCGTTCACCCTGTGCGAGCCTTTGACGGAAAGTTATTTCGAAAATGTGAAGATTCGGTAAAAAAATCGCCGAGACTCCCTTTTTGTGAAAAAGCACTTGACAAATCGGGGAAATTCGCTTATAATCTCGATATAGGAAATGATAAGAGCAAAATAGTCGCAAGGCTATTACGCAAAGCTAAAGGGACTCACCGAGTCAGCCAGTTGCCAAATCCCCCGATCGGGTGTTTGGCAACTTTTTTTTCGAGGGACGGGTAGCCCCTGCGCTTTTAATGCTCTCCCGAAAAGCTATGAAACAGCGCGCGCGAAGGGGGTCATCCCGCGAAAAAGCGAATCTCCGCAAAAAATAGCCCCCGAAGGGGAATTGAACCTTTCGGAAAAAGCAGACCTTCAAAGAAAAAGCCCGAAAACGGATATCCCGAAAAGCCGAAGAAAAGCAAAAAACCGAAAAGTCTGGAAAAGCAAAAAAACCGAACATCCGAAAGAAAGAGAGGAAAAGCGCATGAACGACCGCACCAGGAAAAAACTAAAGATGATCTCCTCTCTGACGCTCTGCGTCCTCTCACTCTTTTCCGCCGTGACCCTGACCTTCTCGTGGTTTTCTCACAACCGCGAGGTGAGCGGGAACGACATGGGCATTACGATCGACTCGCAGACGGGCATTTGCGACGGTCACGTATTTTATAACATCGACACAACCGATACGGGGACGGGCGTCCTGTTCGTCGAGGCGGAGGATCAGCAAAACGCCTCTCTCGGCACCTACGATGTTCTCAAACGGTCCTATCAGGTTCTTTTGAAGCTCTATGTCAAGGATACGACCGAAGCCCTGACCGTCACCTTCTCGACCGATACGACGTATTTTCTCGGCAATCCGAATAAGGAGCATCTGTTAAGTACCGATCGGAATACCCTCTCGAGCGTCGTCGGGTTTAAGCTCCTTGCCCCGCCGAGCGACGCGGAGACGGAGACCGCGGACGGCAAGACCGCCTATCGCTTTTCCTCTCTTTCGGAGAGCGATATGCATACATTTATAGACAAATCAAATATTTCGACGAGTACAACACCGCAGAATTTCACGATCACCTTTGATGCGGCTTCTCTGAAAAGCGGGGAAACTTCCCCGAGGGGGACCGACTGCAAGGCGGCATACCTTCTGATCTCCTACGACCCGACTCTGATCTCCGCCGTCTTCTCGGTCAACATCGGAAACAAGACAATCGACACGATGACATCCATCCCCTTTCAGTGTGATTTCCACCTGATGCTTGACGGTACTCTTTCCTCCGAATGAGAGAATGAGAAGAGACGGAGGAAAAATTCGGAAAGAAAAAAGAAAGGAGGGAACGGGTATGAAACGTCCCCTCACAAGAACCCTATCCTTGTTTTTGTCTCTTGTATTGATCTTAGGCACCGTGACGCTCTGTTGGTTCTCCCTCCCGGATACGGTCGATTTTCCAACCTCCTTCGGCTCGGCGAACGCGGCCTATTTCGAGAGCGGAGACGGAAGTGCAAGCGACCCGTACATCATCAGTCAGCCCGTCCATCTCTACAACCTCGCGTGGCTGCAATACCTCGGCTACTTCAACCTGAATCCGAGCCTGAACAACGGGCGCGCACAGAGCTACTTCAAGCTGAAAAACAATATCGTCATGACGAACGTAGCCATTCCGCCCATCGGCACGGAGGAATATCCCTTTATCGGGAAATTCGACGGGAATCACAAGACAATCGGCTCCTTGACCGTCTCGAATTCCTTCGCCGACCTGACCCGCCATCCGACTGCCGCCGTCTTTGATGCGGAGACCTCCGCGGGAAAATTACAGACGGCGGGAAGCGACACGAGCGATGCGAGCAAAATGACCGAGGTCGCCATCGTCGGACTCTTCGGCGTGACGGGGGACTACGCCTCCGCGATCGGGTCGGGGGAGAACACGGACTACTCGGGGAAGATCATCTATCAATACACCGACCCCGATGCAGAAGAAAAAACACTTGTGTCCCCTCCGACCGATCTGACCGCCATCACGGTGAACGATCTTTACTACGCCTCGATGTTCGTCGGCAATTTTTATACCGACAGGCTTCACGTTCGCTCCGCCTCGGCAAAGACGCTCATCGGACTCGTCGCGGGGTATGTCGGCGGAGGCTTTGAAAATGTCGGTGTCTACCGTGCGGACATCACCATGACAAAGGGAGTGTCCGCGCTGAAAGAAGATGATAGCTCCGGCATCGTTTCAAAATATACTCTCGTCGGCGATTACGATACATCTGCCGTCGGCTGGTCGGAAGAGCCGAAGGGGACGGGAGAGGGCGGATGGGGCGGTTCTTTGGATATGAGAACATTGGCTCGCCGAATAAACTACATGTTGACGAAAACGGGAATCACTACGGCTTCAACGGATGATAGCGTGCAAATTACGGTAAACAGCTCCGGCAGTATCGTATTGGCAAATAACAGTAATTACCGTTTCAAAGCGCGTGTGGGAACTAACGGAACGATCAATAATATGCACTTTGACTATACTGCGTATAATGCCGAAGGCGCAACAGCAGTTAATATTTATGCGGGACTCGTATCCTCGGATTCTTACATACCGTTGAATGTTGATTTATCCGCGATGGGATTGGATGTTGAAGATAACATCACGGAAACGGTAACGGTTTATCAATATACTACGTATGCGGCTCCTTATGCGAGATCGACAACTACGGCTGCCTACTCTTGGAATATTAACGATAAATATAAGGAGCAGACAAGCGAAATACTTTCGTCAAGCAATGCCGGGTATATTGTGGGAATGAAGGGAAATACGGGAACTGTTCCCGCGGCACAAATTTATGTCGAGATGAGAGAGTTAGGTAGCTATCTTCCCGACTCTGTGGGCACATCATATGATGATAGCAAGTTAACATTGTACAAGGTCACCGGCAACGGAACTCAGGAGGCGATAATAGATACGATAAATACCGGAGACAAGGTTCCGAATTACAGCAACTTATTGTTGGATCCGAATAAATACATAGCCATGCGCGAAAAGACAGGATCTCAGGCCCTTTCTAATTTTTTGGGGGGGAATAACGGGCTATTGTACGGAATATTTTTTCAGAATACAACAAACACACAATATGCCTTGGAAAACATAAACAGTTATTCTACGATAGAAACCGCCCAGATTAACGGAACGGCATATACAAACTATGAGGTGATTCCCGGAGCGATTAATTTTTCCGTCAAGGAAGCGGGTGTCGTGTCCTCCATATGGGGAACGATGAGCAATACAAGTGCAAACCATAAAGGTGCGTTTGATATTTATCAGGTGCAGCGAAACAAGGACAATGCCATTACCTCCGTAACAAAGATAAGTACCGTTTATAAGAACAACGGTACTTATGAAATCAACCCGACAAATCCTACGGGCACCTGCGTTTATAACGAAGCCTGGTACGGAGATGGAAAATTGGAGGCGAAAAAAGCATATTATGTGGAGATTCCTCTTCCGGCAGGAGATTACGCCATCGGAATGAAATATTCGTCATCCGATATCGCGGCGAGAATCATGTACCTCGACATCGGTGCCAACGGCGATACCGGCTCCGACTCTTCGACGGCGATGCCCTATCTGATGCAGAGAGTGGATTTCATCAACGACTCTTCCGTGGATGCGGAAGGAAGAGTTACCGTTCCCTCCGAGACGGATTCGACCGGGGGAGCTTCCTACCGCTATCCGCAATATGCCGATGTCATATTGAAGCTGTCGGGAGTGGGACAGACGGGGGACGCCGTCATCGTCGTGAAGCGCGCTACCGGCACATCGACGAACAGTAACGGGGAAATCAATACGACTCTTCAATATCGTGTCACCTCGGGAAGCGTTGTCGTAACACCTCTCCCGAGCGAGCTCGCCGAGAATGATTCGACGTTAAGTAAGGAGGACGACGAGAGCGGATAGCTCTCGCCACCCGGAGAAGAAACGCGGAGAATCGCAAACGGGTTTTGCCCCTGCTTGCGATTCTCCGCGTTTTTTTGCCCGGCGTTGCCGAAGGAACGGGCTATTTTCCCCGAGACTGAAAACGGATGCCGTAGCCCTTCCCCATTTTGCCGCCCGCCCGCAGATGCGTGGCGATGGCAGAGCGAAGACGCGTGTCTGTCGGGAGAGAAGCGAGATCGTTCGCATCTCTGCCGAATACTCTCCACGCGTCCGAGAAATTTTCGGTCGGGTCACCGACAAGATAGTCGAAATCCGACAGAAAATCCACCATATTGCGGCAGGCGGGAAAGATGTTTTTGTTGTCGGGATAGAGAAGCCAACTGTCACATTGAATCGGGAGAAGTCCTCCGCACCGATAGGACTCAAAATAGTCGTAAGCGCGGGCATAACTGTCCTCGCGGGCTTCCCGCGTCAGTGCACCGGCGGAAGGAATATGGAGGGAGAGAGCGGGGGTGTCCGGAGCGACGGGTAGCTTCTTTTTGTCCTCCTCCGTCCCCTTGAAGTGAAGAATGTCCTTTTGAAATTCGAGCCTTCCGAAGCGGAAGATATCCCTCCGGAAAAGTCCCGAGTACCATCCGATGACGAATGTGCCCGCCACCCCTTTGACTGCCAGGCATTCACGCAGTTTGAAGATAAGATCCTCCATTGTCTCATAGAACAGCGTCTCACTGTCTCCCGCCGTCACATATCTTTCGTGCAACGGCTCGAGAAGAAGTCCGAGAAGGCAAAAATCCACGGTGTAGCGAGAGAGCCCCGTGCCGAGGGCAAGCGCTTCGCGCTCTGCCTCCGAGAGCTTAAAACGGAAGTTCTCTTCCTCGATGCGTGAAAGCAGTGTCGCGGTCTCCTCTTCACGTGTGACGGCGAGCGTCTGCGCGGCGGAAAGCAGCGCCTGCCGTGCCTCTGCCCCCGTGTCGTAGTGGGAAAGAAAATCTTCAAAGAAAGAAAGTCGTTCGGTAAGTGCCATATGATCGATATCCTCCTGCCTCCCGTCGGTTCTTCAAAGTCTCGGTTCAAAATGACTTTGTCACAGCGGAAGATTTTATCCTAAGTATAGCATACCCATCTCGGAAAGTCAAGGCGTTTTCCTCAATTTTTCGCTTCTCGTTTTTTGATAAAAAACCCTTGACAAAGTCTTGCCTTCGGTATATAATAGATGCATAAGAAAAGACGAAGACGAAGAGAGTAGCCGAGCCGTGACGGGCACAGAGAGTCGGAGAGGATGAGAACCGATGCCGTCGCCTTGCGCGAAAATCACTTCCGAGTCGCGCCCCCGAAACGACAGTAAGGGACGACGGCAGTCCACCGTAAACGGACACATATTGATAGATATGGTAAATAGGTGGTTAGCAAAATGCGTACATTTTGCCCTGTTCCTGTCGGGACGGGGCTTTTTGTTTTGGAGGAAACAAATATGCAGGAAATCTACGGCAAAGTATCGACGAACCTCGACTTTGTGAAGCGGGAAGGGGAGACACGCGCCTTTTGGGAGCGGGAGGACGTCTTCGGCAAGAGCCTGAAGATCCGCGAGGGCGCGCCAGAATTCACCTTCTATGACGGACCCCCGACCGCGAACGGAAAGCCGCACATCGGTCACGTCCTGACCCGCGTCATCAAGGACCTGATCCCGCGCTATCAGACCATGAAGGGACGTCACGTCCTCCGCAAGGCGGGATGGGACACGCACGGTCTGCCCGTCGAGCTCGAGGTGGAGAAAAAGCTCGGCATCGACGGCAAGGATCAGATCGAAAATTACGGTCTCGAACCCTTCATCGCCCATTGCAAGGAGTCGGTGTGGAAATACAAGAGTATGTGGGAGGACTTCTCCGCGAAGGTCGGCTTCTTCGTCGACATGGAGCATCCTTACGTCACCTATACCAACGATTTCATCGAGTCGGAATGGTGGGCGCTCAAACAGATCTTCGACCGCGGGCTTCTTTATAAGGGCTTCAAGATCGTGCCTTATTGCCCCCGTTGCGGCACTCCGCTCTCCTCTCACGAGGTCGCGCAGGGCTATAAGACGGTGAAGGAGCGTTCCGCCATCGTCCGCTTCCGCGCCAAGGGAGAGGACGCCTACTTCCTCGCGTGGACGACCACGCCGTGGACCCTCCCCTCGAACGTCGCGCTCTGCGTCAACCCGAAGGACACCTATTGTAAGGTGAAGGCGGCGGACGGTTATACCTATTATATGGCGAAGGCACTGCTCGACCGCGTGCTCGGACACCTCGGAGAAGAGGGGACTCCCGCTTACGAGATCCTCGAGGAAATGCCCGGCTCCGCGCTCGAATACCGCGAGTACGAGCCCCTCTTCGAATGTACGGGAAAGGAAGCCGCAAAGCAGAAGAAAAAGGCGCACTTCGTCACCGCCGACGGCTACGTCACCATGACCGACGGTACGGGCATCGTGCACATCGCCCCCGCCTTCGGTGAGGACGACAGCCGCGTCGGCAGAAAATACGACCTCCCCTTCGTCCAGTTTGTGGACGGCAAGGGCGATCTCACCGCCGAGACCCCCTATGCGGGCGTTTTCGTCAAGAAGGCAGACCCGTTGGTCCTCGCCGACCTCGAAAAGGAAGGGAAGCTCTTCGCCGCACCGAAATTCGAGCACGACTACCCGCACTGCTGGCGTTGCGGCACCCCCCTGATCTATTACGCCCGCGACACGTGGTTCATCCGCATGACCGAGGTGCGCGAGCATCTGATCCGCAATAACAATACCGTCAACTGGATCCCCGAAAACATCGGCAAGGGTCGCTTCGGCGACTGGCTCGAGAACGTGCAGGACTGGGGTCTTTCGCGCAACCGCTATTGGGGAACGCCCCTGAATATCTGGGAGTGCTCCTGCGGACACCGCCATGCGATCGGCTCGATCGAAGAGCTTCGCCGCATGTCGAAGAATTGCCCCGAGGACATCGAGCTGCACCGCCCCTTCATCGACGCCGTGACCGTCACCTGTCCCGCGTGCGGCGGGGAGATGCACCGCGTCCCCGAGGTCATCGACTGTTGGTTCGACTCGGGCTCCATGCCCTTTGCCCAGTGGCACTATCCGTTTGAGAACCGCGACGTGTTCGAGAAGGAATTTCCCGCCGACTTCATCAGTGAGGGCGTCGACCAGACGCGCGGATGGTTCTACTCTCTGATGGCGATCTCTACCCTGATCTTCGATAAAGCGCCCTATAAAAACGTCCTCGTTCTCGGGCACGTCCTCGATAAGGACGGACAGAAAATGTCGAAGTCGAAGGGCAACGCCGTCGACCCCTTCGAGGCGCTCGATAAATACGGCGCCGACGCCATCCGTTGGTACTTCTATTCCAATTCCGCTCCGTGGCTCCCGAACCGCTTCTACGGCGACGCGGTCGTCGAAGGGCAGAGGAAGTTTATGGGTACTCTGTGGAACACCTATGCTTTCTACGTCCTGTATGCGAACATCGACGGCTTCGATCCCACGAAGTACGGCTTCGCGGAGAAGAGCCTCTCGGTCATGGACAAGTGGATCCTCTCGAAGATGAACTCCGCCATCCGTGCCGTGGACGAGGATCTCGCCGCCTATAAGATCACCGAGGCGACCCGCGTGCTCGAGGAGCTTGTCGACGACCTCTCGAACTGGTACGTCCGCCGCAGTCGCGAGCGCTATTGGGGCAAGGATATGACCGAGGATAAGATCAACGCTTACCTCACCCTTTATACCGTTCTCGTCAATACGGCGAAGATCGCCGCACCCTTCATCCCCTTCATGGCGGAGGACATCTATCGCAACCTTGTCCTCTCGGTCGATAAGAGCGCGCCGATCTCGGTGCACCTGACCGATTTCCCGACCGCGGACGAAGGACGCATCGACAAGGCGCTCGAAGAGAACATGGACGAGGTGATCGGCATCGTCACCCTCGGCAGAGCCTGCCGCAACGCCGCCGCCATCAAGAACCGTCAGCCGATCGCAAAAATGTATATCAAGGCGGAGAAGACCCCCGACGCCTCCTTCCTCCCCGTGATCGCGGAGGAGCTGAACGTCAAGGAGGTGGAGCCGACCGATAACGTCCGCGCCTTCACAACCTATACCTTCAAGCCGCAGCTCCGCACCGTTGGCCCGAAGTACGGAAAGCACCTCGGCGCGATCCGCGCCTACCTCTCGTCGCTCGACGGCAATGCCGCCATGGACGAGCTCGAGAGGGACGGACACCTCTCCTTCACCGACGGGGACAGCGAGATCCTTCTGACGCGCGACGACCTGCTGATCGAGATGAGCGAGAGTGGGAACTTCGAGTCCATGAGCGATAAGGGCGTGACCGTCGTGCTCGATAAGACCCTCACCCCCGCCCTCATCGAGGAGGGCAACGTCCGTGAGATCATCTCGAAGGTGCAGACCATGCGTAAGGACTCGGCCTTCGAGGTCACCGACCGCATCCGCCTCTCCTTCGCCGGCTCGGAAAAGCTCCTCGCCGTCGCCGAGAGAAACCGCGAAGAGATCGCCGAGGAGACCCTCGCCGCCGAGCTCGCGTTCGGAAAGAGCTACGCTCACACCAAGGAGTGGAACGTCAACGGCGAGATGCTCACGATCTCCGTCGAGACCGTAAAATAATACGGACTTTTTCAGAATATTATCCTACAAAAAACGAGGATCCGCAAAAGCGAATCCTCGTTTTTTGTAAAGTTTTGTTTCGATTTTCTTCAAAATACGCAAGACTCTTCGGCGATCCGTCTCACTTCCTTTCGTATCCGTTTGAGATTTTCCGCGAACGCGGCACAGATCGAGTCCATCGAGAGTCTCCTTTCGGGAAAGCAAAGAGTCCGCGCCGCGATCCGTTTCGGCGATCGCGGCTACGAAGCCCGTGTTTGTCGGCGCGGACGGCAGAATGTCGCCGTCCGAAGTCCCCGAAAAAGGGGAGCCGCCGATCCTGCTTCTATTATATCTCTTAAAAATAGAAATATCAAGCCATGAATTTGACCACCCGACACGTTTTCTCCCCTTTTTTGTAGACCTTTCCGTGGGAAAGACCAAAATTTTTGTAGACTTTCCCGCGCAGAAGACCAAAACCGAAAAAGCCCCTCACAGAACGCGGGCGCTTTCTCCGATAAAAAAATCAAGGGAGCCGCCGCATGAAAGAAGGTACGAAAGAAAAGAAAAGCGGCTGTCGCAAATAGGTCTTTGAATACCTATTGCGACAGCCGCTTGACTTTGTGCGATCTGAAAATTACGCCTCTTTGACGATGTTCGTGATCTCGTTGATGTAAAAGATGGAAAGCGGAACGACAAGGCAGTTGCCCTTCGCGTAGCCCGCATTTTCAAGCGTCTTCTGGAATTCCTTCACATCCTCGTTCGAGGAGACGTCTTTGACAAGACCTTTGATGGTTGCGCTGTCGTCATACGCCTTCTTCATGTCCTCGGTCGACTTGAACTCGATGATAAGAGCGGAGGTAATACCTGCGGTAAGACCTTCCTTCTTGGTCATGAGGTGAAGGGTAACGGTGAGGTCATCCTTTTCGAGCTCTGTCTTGATTTTTTCTGCTTCGTCTTCGAGCTTGGTGTTCTCTTCGTAGCCGTTCTTTTCAAACGCGCTCTTCAGGGCATTGTACTGCGAGCAGCTCGCGAGAGTAAGGACTGCCATCACGAGAACAAGGACGAGGCTGAGAACTTTCAGGGACTTTTTCATGGTGTTTCTCCTTATGTAATGATAAAAATTTTCCGTCGATCCCTTATCGAACGGTGCGTAGACAGTATAGCATATTTCCCCGATTTTGACAAGAGACCGCGCTTTACAAAAAGATTTCGTTCGTAAAAATTTTTACAAATATAACACATTTGTAAAAAATTAAAACCAACGAAAGCGTCAACAAAAAAACGCGCGCCTAAAAATAATTCATAATTCATAATTCTTAATTCTTAATTCGAGAAATTCCCTCGGTTTGCAAAAACTCTCCGTCCGCCGTGATCCAAAGCACCTCGATGCCGAGCGCCTTCGCGAGGGCGACGCCCTGCTCGTAGGGCATGGAGAAGAGCGCGGTCGAGAGCGCGTCGGCGACCCCGCTGTCCGAAGCCATGACTGACACGGAGGCAAAGTACGTCGCGGGCGCGAGCGTGTTTTTGTCGATGATGTGGTGATAGCGCACGCCCCCGACCGTGACGTAGCGCTCGTAGTCGCCCGAGGTCACGAAGGCGGTGTCCGAGAGGGAGACCGTCGCGGCATACCCGTCGCCGCGCGGATCCCGGATCCCCGTCGAGAAGGGCGAACCGTCGGGATGCGAGCCGAGAATGACGAGATTCCCTCCCGCGTTGATGACGTAGGAATCCGCTCCGCGCGCACGCAGAAGCTCGGCGGCGCGGGCGGCGGCGTACCCCTTGCCCATCGCGCCGACATCGAGTGAGGCGCTCGGGTCGGAGAGGCGCACCGTCCCCGCCTCGCGGTCGATCTCGAGCGCGTCGATCGAGATGTGCTCTCCCGCCGCGGCGAGCGCCTCTTCGCTCGGCGGTAGGGCGGACGCGTCTCCGTCGGACACCCCCTCGCGGAAATCGTGCCAGAGCGTGAGCACCGCGCCCATCGCGACGTTGACGTAGCCGTCCGTCGCGGCGTACATCTCCTTTGCGAAGAGGAGAAAATCGAGGAGCTTTTCATCCACCCTGAGCGGCTCGCCGCCGGCGAGGCGGTTGACGGTCGCGAGGTTGGTCACGCCTTCGTATTCGTGGTAAATGTCGAACAACCGATGATAAGTACCGAGAAGCTCTGCCGCGGCGTCGGCGTTCGCCGAGAAGTCCGCGTCGCTCTCCGCACGGTAGGAGGAGATCTCCGTCACCGTGTCAAAATACGTATAATACACCTTTTTCTTGCCCCGCCCGCCAAGCGAGCAGGAAAAGAGCAAAGGCAGAGATAAGCAAAAGAGCAAAAACAGCGCAAGCAAGCGCCGCGCGCCCCGCATCGACCGATGATCCAAACCCCTCTCCTTTCAAAAAAAATCTGGTAGACGAAAAAATCAAAAAGAACAAGGCACGCCCGCAACGCCGAACCCATTCGCACGCGAAAAGCTACGAGAAAACAGCCTCACGGGCGCACCGAATTCATAATTCATAATTCTTAATTCTTAATTCGAATTTACCTTGCCTGCGCCGCGGCTTTCTTCGTCGCGTTTTTGAATTCCGCGATATCGATGGTACAGCCGCTGTACAGGGTGCTGTCGGCGGCAATCGTCTTGCCGTCCTTTTCCTCGGTCTGAATGAGGGTGCTGTCGGCGGCGATCGTCTTGCCGTCCTTTTCCTCGGTCTGAATGTTGCCGACACCCTCTCCGCTCATGCCGACGGTGAAGGCGGCGAAGGACTTCGCCTGAAGGTACCATTCGGTTTTTCCCGCGGCGGACATGCCGTAGGATTCCTTTTGCTCGCGCTTGGTCCCTTTGTAGGTCTTCTCCCCGATCTTGCCCGCCGTGTCGAAGAGGATCTCTCCCTCCGCCGCGTCGACCACGGTGCCGAGGATCTTTCCCTCCGTGTCGAGTGCCGTCGCCGCAAGCGTCGTGAAGATCACGGCGCGCCCGTCCTTGTCGGCACTCGCCTCGGTAGAGTCCGCGGCAGAGGTGCGGAACGCAAGCCCGAGCTTCGCGGGCGCCATGGCGAGCGTCGTCTTTTGCGTGTCGGCGACCGCCTTCTTCACTGCGGAGAGCATGTCTCCGATGTCGATCGTGCAGGACGCCGAGAGCATGTCGTCCGCCGTGTAGACCCCGCCGTTTTCTTCCTTGGTCGGGAGCAGGGAGAGGTCGCGCTTCGTCTTTCCGACGAGATAGTCCTCAAAGGCGCGCACCTCGACGAACCATTCCGCCTTCGCGCCGCCCGCCGCCATGCCGTAGGCATCGCCGAGCTCGGACTTCGTCGCGAAGGTCAGGCTCTCCGTCGGAGGGAGCGTGCCGTTTTCGACGGAGATCTTATCCTCCGAAACATCGATACGGCAGGAAACGATCTTCCCCTCGGGGGAGAGGACGACCGCCGCGGTCGTCACCGTCATCGCCGCCGTCCCGTTGACCGAGGCGGAGGTCGACGCGACCGTCCCCATGCCGAGCGTGTGGGACTTCTCGCCGCCGCAGGCGACAAGCGAAAGCGCGGTGCCGACGAGAAGAAGAAAAAGCAGAAATTTTTTCATAAGCCTTCCTTGTCTTTCGGGAATCAAAGCTCCCCGAAATTTTCGTTTTCGGAAGGAACGCGCCGCCGC
>CAVEOF010000049.1:0-15239 GCA_963617165.1 Coriobacteriaceae bacterium
TCCCCCGTCCGATTGCAAGGGCGTCTTTTCTTTTTTATATAGAAAATCACAAATCTTTTATAAATATGCACAAAAAGAAGAAAGCGACTTTGTGAAAATTCACATAAAAAAAGGAGTTGAAAAAACGCGCAAACGGTGGTATAATGAATAAGAAAGAAACCTGCATTCAAAAAAAGGAGCCGTCATGATACCGGAAGACGATGAAGCCTGTCCCTGCGGTAGCGGACTTTCCTACGCCGCCTGTCATAAAAGATCCGACCTTGCCTTAGCCCCCTACCGCGCCCGCGGAGAGCACGTCCCCCCGCGCCGCATGAGAAAGACCCCCGCACAGATCGAGGGCTGCCGCAAGGCGGGCGCGGTCAATTCCGCCGTCCTCGACGCGGTCTCCAAGGTCGTTGCCGAAGGCATTACCACCGCCGAGATCGACGACGTCGTCATGCGGGAGACCCGCGCCCTCGGAGGGAAGCCCGCCTGCCTCGGCTTCGAGGGATTTCCGAAGGCGGTGTGCACCTCGGTCAACGAGGTCGTCTGCCACGGCATTCCCTCCGAGCGGTGCGTGCTGAAGGATGGGGATATCGTCAACGTGGATTGCACGACGATCTACGACGGCTATTTCGGAGACGCCTCGCGCATGTACGCCATCGGTCGGGTGTCCGAGGAGGCAAAGACGCTGATCTCGGTGACCGAGGAGGCGGTGAAGCTTGCCGTCTCTCACCTCGCCCCCTATACCTCGCACCTCGGCGACATCGGCTATGACATCTCCACCCTCGCGCACCGCCACGGCTTCCGCGTCGTCCGCGAGATCGGCGGGCACGGCGTCGGGCTCGAGATGCACGAGGATCCCTTCGTCGCTCATACGGGGCTCAAGGGGCGCGGACTGCTCCTCGTCCCGGGTATGATCTTCACGATCGAGCCGATGATCAATGCCGGCACCGCCCGCGTCTATGAGGACGTGCGCGACGGATGGACGATCCGCACGGCGGACGGACGCCTCTCGGCACAGATCGAGCACGAGGTCTTGATTACCGAGACGGGGCACGAAATTCTCTCAAAATGAAAACAATACCTTACAAATAAACATAAAAACGAAAGGAGACTGTATGCGAACGGAACTGACAGACTTTCAGATCGAGTATCGCGACATGCCGCCGATCGACGTGAAGGCGCCCTGCTCGCTCGTCAGTGCCCTCGCCGCGATCGGAGAGGCTCCGACCCCGCGCGCGGCGGGTGACGACGAGCGCATCGCCGAGATCCTCGCGCACGGCGCGACCTTTTCCGCCACGCTGACGGCGGACGAGCTGTTGCTCTCGCATCGGTACGTGTTTCTCCGTTTTCACGGGCTCTTCGCCCCCGCACAGATTGGCATCGACGGACGCACGGTCGCGGACGCCCGCGACCTGCACGCCGTCACGACCGTCGAGCTGCGGAACTACCTGACCCCCGGGGAGCATCGACTGACCGTCGCCTTTCCCCCGCGGGAAAATGCCGCCGCACACGGAACCCCCTTCTTCGATGACGTGGGCATCTTCCGCCCCGTCGAGTGCATCACGACCGACGAGGCGGCGATCGAAAACGTCGCGGTCGTCGCCGAGACGAGGGGAGAGGATACCATCCTCCGCGTGCGCGTCGAGCTTCTCGGAGAGGGAAGGGGAACGCGCGCCGTCGCAACGGTGGAATCCCCGTCGGGACAGTATTTCTATGCGGGACTTCCCGATTTTTGCGGGGAGGTCAACGTCCGCCGCGCCACCCGCTGGTACCCCGCGGGACTCGGTGAGGCGGCGTGCTATCACCTGACGGTCACGCTCTACCGCGACGCCGAGGCGATCGACGCGGCGCGGCTCTCCGTCGGCGTCCGTGCACTCACCGGGGCGGATGGCGGGGGAGACGATCCCTTCGCCTTCGCCGCGGACGGCACCCGCTTTGTCCCGCGCGGGACGGCGTACCTTCCGACGACCGCCATCCTCGCACGTGAGACCCCCGCCCGTGTCCGTGCCCGCACGGAGGCGGCGTCCGCCGCGGGTGTCAATGCCTTCTTCGTTCCCGACGTCGGCATATATCCCCCCGAGATCTTTTACGATTCCTGCGACCGCCTCGGGATCGCGGTGTTTCAGGAGCTCTGCGCCCCCTCCGCGGAGGAGGACGCCGTGCGGGCGGCATACGACCTCATCGCACGCACCGCATATCACCCTTCTCTCCTTTGTTATTATACGGACAAGGAATCCCTTGTCGAGGCGCTCGACGCCTGCGTGAAGGAGTACGACCCGACGCTCTCCTGCGTCTTCGTCAAGGAATTGCCCCTTGCCTCCTTCCCCTCGCTTCCCGCGATGAGCACGCTGCGCACCTATCTTCCCGCCGACGGGTGGAACTACTTCTCCGACGCGTTGATCTCCTCGGAGGAGCACGAGGGGGACCTCGTGAGGATCCTGAACGCGGGCAGCCTCTCTTACCCGTACGCGAACGGGATGGAAAAGCTCGTCTATCTCTCGGGCATCGTGCAGGCGGACAGATTGAAGGCGGAGATCTACGAAAAGCGCGGGAAGGACGGCATCCCGCCCCCCCTGATGTTCGGCTCCCTTTCGGATGCGAAGACGCGTACCTCCTCCTCCCTCATCGACTCGACGGGGAAGAAGAAGGCGGCGTGGTACGGCTTCCGCCGTGCGACGGCACCGACCGTTCTGATCCCGACGATCGAGGACGGCTTCCTGACCGTCACATTGTCGAATCTTTCGCCCGCCCCCTTTCGCGGAAACGTGACCTGCCTCCTCTCCGACGCGTATAACCGCGTGCAAAAGGAGTTTACCTCTCCCGTCGCGGCGCCCCCCGTCTCGCACGCGGCGGCGCTTCGCGTCGATCTTACGGAATGGGTGCGGGGACACGAGAAGGAGTTTTACCTCTCCTTCACGCTCTCCGACGGACAGAATACCGTCTTTTCGGACACCGCGCTATTGGTTCCGCCGCGGAGCTTCCGCTTCTCCTATCCCGACATCACCTATGAGATCAAGGGGAGCGGCAGAGACTTCGTTCTGACGGTATCTGCCTCCGCTTTTGTAAAATATGTAAAGTTTGATTTTCAAAATATAGAGGTCGAGTGGTCGGACAACTACGTCGACCTTGTAAAGGAAGCGCCGATCCGCATTCCCTTTACGACAAGATCGAACACCGCGGCAGAGGCGCTGATCCGCGATTTCTCCTATCGGAGCGTGTATGACCTCTTCCGTGACGAAAGCACGACCGCCGCGCGTGAGCGCCCGTCGGAACCCACTCTTTTCGAAGAAGAAAAATAAAATACATAAAGAAGGAAAAAGGTATGAAAAAATTTTGGTCGGAATTCAAAAAGTTTATCACCCGCGGCAACGTCGTGGATATGGCGGTCGGTGTGACCGTCGCCACCGCGTTTACCGCCATCGTCTCGGCGTTTACGAAGGGATTCATCTCCCCGATCCTCGCCCTCCTCACGAGTGACGCGGAGCTTGCCGAGGCGAAATGGGTCATCCGCCCCGAGCTGACCGAGCTCGGCGCCGACGGACAGCTCGTCGTGACCCGTGCCGAGGTCGCCATCATGTGGGGCGGCTTCTTGCAGGCGATCCTCGACTTTCTGCTCATTGCCTTCATTCTCTTTGTCATGATGCGCGTCGCAAATCGGCTCTCTGCCCGTGCGTCCCGTCTGACAAACGATCTGAAGACGATGGCAGGCATCGGTGTCGAAGAGGCGGAAGCCGCCAAGAAGGCGAAGGAAGAAGCAGACGCGAAAGCACAGGCGGAAGCCGAAGCGGCGGCGGAAGCGGCAAGACTCGAAGCCGAGCACAAGGCGGAAGAAGCCCGTGCCGAAGCCGATAGGCTGAAACGCGAGATCGAGCTTCTCACCGAGATCCGCGACCTCTTAAAAAAAGACGCATAAAGAGAAGACTCTCGCCAGTCGGTTTTCAAAACCCGCATAAAACAAAAAAGCTTTCGCAGATCGGTTTTCAAAAGCCGCTTCGCGAGAGCTTTTTAACAATAACAAAAAACAGAAAATGACCGAGAATCGTTTGGCTTTCTCGGTCATTTTTATATAGGTTTTCGATTGGTCTGCTTTTTTCGCTTCGCGCGATCCTCCCTTCGGTCAAAAGGGAGATCGAGGGATAGAGCGCCGATGAAGCAGGGAACAAGAGGAAAAACGGAAAGCGGCAAAATCGGAAAGCAAGACCGCTATCGATTTGTCGACCTCTCCTCGTCAAAAACCTATGTTCCGCGTCGCTTTCACTTTTAACGAAAGCTGTTTTTGCAAACAAAAGCTAACAATATAATTCATAATTCATAATTCTTAATTCATAATTATCAATTCTGATTCTCTTCCCGATACGCCGTCGGTGTCACGCCCGTCTGCACCTTGAACTGACGCAGAAAGTGTGAAAGACTCGCATAGCCGAGCGCCTCGGCGATCTCCGCGAGCGTCAGATCACCGAAGGCGAGCATCCCCTTCGCCGTCTCGACTCTCGCGTGGATCAGATCCTCCGTCGGCGAGATGCCGTAGAGCGTGCGATACACGGCATAGAAGCGGGACTCGCTGAGTCCGACCGCCTCCGCCATCTCCCGCGTGCTGTGCCGACGCTCGGGGGAGGAGAGCATACTTCCGCGCAGAGCGTGAAAGCGCTTTCGCGTCGCGGCGTCGATCTTCGGCGTGCCCTCACCACGGCACGCGCGCCCGAGCTTGACGAACAGCTCGGTCAGCTTCGCGTCGGAGAATCGCTCGTACCCGATCCGTCGGTTGTAAAACTCGTTTTCGAGCTCTCGGACAAGCGAGGTGATGAAGGAGGACCCGCTCGGATAGAACGGCGTGTCAAACGGAAGCCCGACCTCCGACATCAGCGGCTCGATGTCCCCCGTGAAGTGGATCCAGTCGTGCACAAGCCCCGTGTCGGTGCGGAAATACTGCGGCGTCCCGACGCGGTAGAGAATGCACGCGTGCGGCTCGGTGTGTAACAGCTCACCGCAAACACGGATGTCCACCCCCTCGAAAAAATGCAGGAAGGTGTAAGCCTCGTGCCCGCGCTTGCGGTCGATAAAGAAGCCCGCCCCCTCGGGGTACGCGTGTCGTAAAGAATGAAGGTACAGCATAGCGCCTCCGCCGTGGTTTTCTTCTATTGTAGCACGCACACCGCGGGATGTCAATCCGAAAGACGATTTTCTCCCGCGTGAAAAACGAAGCGCCGCAAAGAAAGCGCCGTCGCCCGAAAGCGGGAAAAATCGAAAGCCGCCGCAAACAGCCCCCCGGAGCCTCCCTTCGGACACACGAGCACCCCCCAAATTAAGCGCAACACAAAAAAAGAATGGGCACAACGCCCCGACAGACATCCCGCCGCAAACCGCCTCCGAGCATCGGCACCCCCACCGCACAAGCGACACCAAAAAGGCGGGCATGGCGCCCCGACAGACACTCGTCGCAAACCCGCGCCGCGCGTATCGGCACGGAAGCCCGCTCCCACTTGACAAATCCCGTCGTTTGTGCTATACTGCCCCTATCCGTTTTCTCCGAATTCTATCTATAAGGAGATCGATATGAATCGCAAGGAATTCTTTCGTATGCTGTCTTTCGTCGCGTTTTCCGTCAGCGCGGGCGCGATCCAGCTCGGCGCGTTCGCTTTGCTCAACGAGCTTTGTCACCTTCCGTATTGGCCCTGCTACCTGATCGCGCTCGTCCTCTCCGTCCTCTGGAACTTCACGCTCAATCGGAAGTTTACCTTCCGCTCGGCGAGCAATGTCCCCGTCGCCATGGCAAAAGTGCTCGCATACTACGCCGTGTTCACCCCCCTTTCCACCCTGCTCGGGCAATACCTCACGGCGTCCTTACTTTGGAACGAGTACCTCGTGACAGGTGTCAACATGCTGCTCAATTTCGTCACCGAGTACCTCTATCAGCGCTTCTTCGTCTTCGGCGGAAGCATGGACAGCGCGAAGAGCGGGAAGGACGCTACAAAAGATGAGGAGGAGACCGCATGACGATCGAAACACTGCGGGAGGAGGACATCGCCGCCTGCCTCGCGATCTACAACGGCTATATCGAGCAGACCACCTATACCCTTGAGGAAGAGCCGCTCTCCCTCCCCGCCTTCCGCGCGCGGGTATGGAAGATCACGGCATCCTATCCCTTCCTCGTCGCGAAGGACGAGAGGGGAGAGACCGTCGGCTACGCGTACCTCTCCGCCTTCAATGAGCGGAGCGCCTACCGTGTGAGTGCCGACCTTTCGATCTACGTCGCCCAAAACGCAAGAAGGGGCGGCATCGGCGACGCGCTTCTTTCCGCGATCGAATCCGTCGCGGGAGACTACGGCATCCGCACCCTCATCTCGATCGTCACGTCGGAAAACGAACCCTCCGTCCGCTTTCACGAAAAGCACGGCTTCCTCCCCGAAGGCACTCTGCACGACGTCGCCGTGAAATTCGGACGCTCCCTCGGCGTCACCTTTTTCCGAAAGCCTCTCGTCGGATAAAAAACGACGGGAAACCAATACAAAACGCAAAGGACTGCTTTCGGGCAGTCCTTTGCGTTTTGTATCGGATCATCTGTGAGCCGCTTCAAGAGCGAGCAGACGGCGCTTGTTTTCGATCCCGCCGCCGTAGCCGACGAGCGCCCCGCTCGCACCGACCACCCGATGGCAGGGGATCAGAATACAGATCGGGTTCCATCCCACGGCACCGCCCATCGCCTGCGCGGACATTCTTTCCTTTCCCGTCATACGGGCAAGCTCGTGCGCGAGCGCCCCGTAAGTCACCGTCTCCCCGTAGGGAATATCGAGCATCAACTTCGAGACCGCAAGGCGGAAGGGCGTCGCCCCCTCGAGTCGGTAGCGCGGGAGAAAATTCGGCACCTCCCCGCGAAAATACAGGTCGAGATACCTCACCGTCTCACGAAAGATCGGGAGAGACGCATCCCCCGCCTCGCGTGAAAAGAGCTTTCCTTCATCCTTTGAACCGAGGAACACGAGCCGCGTCAGCACCTCGCCGTCACTCTGCATTTCCATGTCGGAAAAGCCGTCCGGCATCTTATAATGTAAAGTATACATGTCAAATCATCCTTGCTTCACACGTTTTTGAAGAAGTCCGCCATCGCGTCGTTCGCCTCTTTTGAGGCGGGGAGCTCTGGCAAAATGGCGGGGAACGCGTGCGGGAGTCGCTTCGGCATCTTCAGATCGAGAAAGTGCGTCGGAACGCCGAAGGCACATAGCGCCTTTGCATACGCCCGACTGTAATGACGGAGGAAATCTCCCCGACCCGTCACGAGAAAGACGGGCGGCAGGTGTGAGAGGATCTCCGTATGCTCGGGGTTCGCGTAAGGGAAGAAGGGATGCCGTCGGAAGCCCTTACCGTAAATAAGAGAGGGAAGAAACAGACCGATGTTGTCGAGCTTCTGCGTGTAGAACATGCCGCTCTGCAACCCGAGCGCGCAGACGCGCGGCGTGTCCGACGGGTCGACGCCCGCCGCGGCGGCGAGCGCTCCGCTCTTTTGCATGGCGGCAAGATAGAGGGCGAGCCACGCGCCCGCACTGTCTCCGACGAGGAAGAAGCGGCTCACGTCCCCGCCAAACCTCGCGGCGACCTCGGGAACCTTCCGTAGCAGGTCGCAAAGCCCGCGAAGGATCGTGAAAATATCGGCGTCCGGCGCAAGAGGATATTCCGCCGAAAGGACGAGAAAGCCCCGCTTGCAGAGATCGGCAGAGAAGAGGCGGTTGACCTCCTTGCTCCCGAGCAGGAACCCGCCGCCGTGAATGTCGAGCACGACGGGAAGCGCCCCCTCGACGCCCGTCGGACGGAAGACGTCGATTTTGTGCCGCGCCACCCCGTCACTTAGGCAGTCGAGGTCCGCGACGAGCGTAACGTCCTCGGGGAAGGGATGCTCCTTTTTATGCTTTGAAAGAAAGCGGTCGAGCTTTTCCTGCTGCTTTCCGATCTGCCCGCGGATCAAACGCTCAAACATAGCACCCTCCCGCCGCCGAGCGCGGCTTTTTGTTTTATTTATCATTATGATAGCATACTTTTCCCGTTTCCGCAAGGACTCGGGGAAATTTTTACATTTCCCGCACTTTCCCGCCCTCACATGCGCGAAAAAAGTTAAAATATGGGGTGTTGACTTTGCGCGCGAAATATAGTATACTGAAATCGATCAAATCTTGTCGGAGGAACCAACTATGGATGCGATACGGATCATTGAGATCAAGGAGAGCGTCTTTGCGGACAACGACCGCGACGCCGACCGCCTGCGGGACACCCTGCGCGAAAAGGGCGTTTTCCTTCTGAACCTGATGTCAAGCCCGGGGAGCGGGAAGACCACCTTCCTCACCGCCCTGATCCCCCTCCTCGCGAAAAAATATAAGATCGGCGTCATGGAGGCGGATATCGACGGCGACGTCGACGCAAAGACGGTCGCCGAGCGGACGAGGGCAAAGACGATACAGCTCCATACGGGCGGCATGTGTCACCTCGACGCCGATATGACAAGACAGGGACTTACCGAGCTCGGACTCGACGGGCTCGATCTCGTCATTCTCGAGAACGTCGGCAACCTCGTTTGCCCCGCCGAATTCGATACGGGCGCCGTGAAGTGCGCGATGCTCCTCTCCGTGCCCGAAGGGGACGATAAACCCCTCAAATATCCCCTCATCTTCCGCGTCTCGGACGCCGTCGTGATCAGCAAGACGGATACCCTCGCCGCCTTCGATTTCGACCTCGACCGTTGCAGGGAAAATATCAAAATGCGCAATCCGAACGCGAAGATCTTTCCCGTCGCCGCAAAGAAGAACGGCGAGGGCGTCGGTGCGTTTGCCGACTGGCTTTCCGCCGAGATCGATGCGTGGAAAGCAAGCAAAAAATAAACAAATCTTTACAAAATTCGACAAAAACGACGAAAAGAGGAAGAGACCATGCCGGAAATGAGCAAAAAGTACACGCCCGCGCACTACGGGGACGAGAACCCGAATCCGAAGCTTTTGAAGCTCGTGCGCAAGATCACCGACCGCATCCCCGCAAAGCTCTCGGGCATTACGACAAAGGATCCCGAGTATTGGGGCTTTGCCTGCATTTTTGAGGACGAGCTGACAAAGGACGAGTCGGAGCGCGCGCTCGACCTCCTTCTTTCCATGAAGGTCAGACGCAAATATACCTATGCCGACCTCTGCCGCCTTTCGAAGGTCACGGACGACGCCTCCCGCGCGGCGCTCGACGACCTCCTCTCCCGCCTCGGCGTTCTCGGAATGCTCGAGTACGACTACGGCGATCACTATACGGCGGACGGCCCCGTGCCGAACGTCCCGCGCGAGAAGGAGAACCGCGAGTATTGGATCCCGCTCTTCGTTCCCGGTTCCGCCGAATATACGAATATGAACAAGGGACTCATGCAGCGTCATCCCGAGCTTGCCATGTTCTTCGAGCGCATGACCTTCCTGCCCCTCGAGCACGTCACCGCCATGGTGCCTCCCGGGGGCGCCGGCGTCGGAATGCACGTCATCCCCGTCGAGCGCGCCATCTCGATGGAGAACGAGTCGCTCGACATCGAGCACATCTCCTATTGGCTGAAACGCTATGAAGGTCACATCGGCGCGAGCGTCTGCTCCTGCCGCTACGGGCGCAAGCTTCTTGACGAAGGCTGCGCCGACGATGCCGAAATGTGGTGCATCGGCGTCGGCGATATGGCGGACTATTGCCGCGAGACGGGGAAGGGAAAGGACATCACCTACGACGAGGCGATGGAGATCCTCCGCCGTGCCGAGGACAACGGCTTCGTGCATCAGATCACGAACATCGACGGCGAGGGAAAGATCTTCGCCATCTGTAACTGTAATGTCAATATCTGCAACGCTCTGCGAACCTCTCAGCTTTTCAATACCCCGAACATGTCCCGCTCCGCCTATATCGCGCACGTCGATAAAGAAAAGTGCGTCGCCTGCGGCAGATGCGTCGAATATTGCCCCGCAGGCGCCGTCAAGCTCGGGCAGAAGCTCTGCCACGCCGACGGCTCGGAGGTCGAATATCCGAAACAGCCCCTCCCCGACAACAACAGCTGGGGCGAGCATATGTGGAGCGAGGATTACCGCGACAAAAACCGCATCAATACCCACGAGAGCGGAACCTCCCCCTGTAAGGCGACCTGCCCCGCCCACATCGCGGTGCAGGGGTATCTGAAGCTCGCCGCTCAGGGAAAATACCGCGAGGCGCTCGAGCTCATCAAACGGGAAAATCCCTTTCCCGCCGTCTGCGGCAGGATCTGTAACCGCCGCTGTGAGGAAGCCTGCACCCGCGGCACCGTGGATCGCTCGGTCGCCATCGACGCGGTGAAGAAATTCATCGCCGAGCAGGATCTCACGGCAGAGCACCGCTTCGTCCCCGAGATCGTCGTCGCCTCGAACCTCGGACGCTGGAAGGAGAAGATCGCCGTGATCGGCGCGGGTCCCGCGGGTCTTTCCTGCGCCTTCTACCTTGCCCAAAAGGGCTATTATCCCACCGTCTTCGAAAAGAACGAGCGTCCCGGCGGTATGCTGACCTACGGCATCCCTTCCTATAAGCTCGAAAAAGAGATCATCGACGCCGAGATCGACGTCCTTCGCGAAATGGGCGTCGACATCCGTTGCGGCGTCGAGGTCGGACGCGACGTCACGCTTGACGATCTTCGCGCCGAGGGCTACCGCGCCTTCTACGTCGCCATCGGCTGTCAGGGCGGCAGACTCCCGGGCATCGAAGGGGAAAATGCGGCGGGCGTCGTCACCGCGGTGGACTTTCTCCGCGAAGCGAACTGCGGCGGAAAGAGCATGTCGGGCAGAGTCGTCGTGGTCGGCGGCGGTAACGTCGCCATCGACGCGGCGCGCGTCAGCGCAAGATCGGGCGCCGATGCCGTCAGTATGGTGTGCCTTGAAGAAAAGGATGCCATGCCCGCGAGCGCCGAGGAGGTGCGCGAGGCAGAGGCGGACGGCGTCCGCATCTTCCCGTCCTTCGGTCCGACCCGCGTTTCGACGGAGGACGGACACGTCACGGGCGTGAGCTTCCGCCGTTGCCTTTCGGTCAATGATAAGGACGGGCGCTTTGCTCCCGTGTACGACGATGCCGAGACGATCACCCTTCCCGCCGAGACGGTCATTTTCGCCATCGGTCAGAGCGTCCTGCTCGGCGACCTCCTGAAGGGCAGCCGCGTGGAGTTCGGCAGAGGCAACGCGCCGAAGGCGGATCCTCTCACCTATCAGACCGCCGAGCCCGACATTTTCGTCGGCGGCGACCTGCTCACGGGACCGAAATTCGCGATCGATGCCATCGCCGCGGGACACGCCGCGTCGGAGAGCCTGCATCGCTACGTTCAGCACGGACATATGACTATCGGCAGAAACCGCAGGGAATTTGCAAAAATGGATACCGACGACATCCTCGTGGGAAGCTACGATACCGCAGGCAGACAGGAGGCGGAAAACCGCCCCGCGGTGGGGAACGACGCCTTTGCCGATACGCACGGCACCCTGACCGAAGAGCAGGTGAAGATCGAGACCTCGCGTTGCCTCGGTTGCGGCGCGTCGATCGTCGATACGAACCGTTGCATCGGTTGCGGCATCTGCACGACGAAGTGCGCCTTCGACGCCATTCATCTCTCGCGCGACCTTCCCGAGGCGAGCCGTATGACCGTCGCGGAGAAGAAGGTCGGCGTCCTTCTGCCCTATGCCGTCAAGCGCGGCTTCCGCATCCTGCGCAACAAAAACAACGTCGGTAAGAAAAAGAAAGCCGAAAGATCGGCAAAGTAAGAAAAGTAAGATCTGAAATACCCCTTCGATCGAAAGAACGCACCCCCGCGCCGAACAAGCGCGGGGGAAAAGCGTCTTTCCGATCGAAGGCTCGAATTGACGGAGGAACCATGCACGAGCTCGGAGTCGTCTTTCATGTTATCAAAAGCGTCAACCGCATCGCGGCGGACAACGGCGTTTCGCATGTGCGCGCCGTAACGGTCGAGCTCGGAGAGGTCTCGGCGGTTCTGCCCGACTATCTTCTCGATTGCTGGCGTTGGGCAGTCTCCAAGGAGACGGTCATGAAGGACGCCGAGCTGATCCTCGAGAAGATCCCCGCCGTCACCCTCTGCGAGGCGTGCGGCAAGACCTACGCGACCGTCGAGCACGGGAAGATATGCCCGTATTGCGGGAGCGATCGCACCGTCCTCCTCCGCGGAAACGAATTCATTCTGAAAAACATCGTCGCCGACGACGAAGAGGATGAAACCTCAAAAGAAGAAACAAAATAGTAAACAAAACCGTACAATATAGCCGATATTCCCGCCAATACGGGGGAAGGAAGAGATTTTTACATGATAAAAAAGAAAGAGATCTACGCGCTCTTTCGCGAGCGCGGGATCCCCTATGAAGCGGCGGAGCACCGCGCGGTCTATACCATGGAGGAGCTTGCCAAGGTCGAGCTCCCCTATCCCGACGCCGAGGCAAAGAATCTCTTCGTCCGCGACGATAAGCATCGGACGTACCTCCTCATCGTCATGAAGGGAGAGAAGCGGATTGACCTCAAAGCCCTTCGGCGCGCATACGGCACCCGCCCCCTCACCTTCGCCTCGGAGGAGGAGCTTTCCTCTCTCCTCGCCCTGACGCGCGGCGCCGTCTCCCCCCTCGGCATCCTGAACGACACGGAGCGTCGGGTCGCCGTATGGCTTGACGAGGATCTGCTTTGCGGGGAAGGGAAGATCGGCGTCCACCCGAACGACAACACCGCGACAGTCTATCTGTCGGCAAAAGACCTCGTGACCCTCCTCGAAGAACACGGAAACGCGGTGCACCTCGTAAAGATCCCCTGCTTCGGAGAAGCTCCCTCGGATGCCAAAAACGAATGCTCTGCTTCACCTTCGTCCGCGACTTAGACGGTGGTACGCCGCCACGGTGCACACCCCCGAAAACCGATTCGTAGATCACCCGTCGAGCCACGGTTCTCCGAAACCCGTGTTCGTCGGGGTTTCTTTTTTTCGGGCTCCTTCTCCGCACGTTTCTTCTTTTTACGAAATCCGTGCACTCTCCTTTTCACGAAAGAAGAGAGTTCGTCTGCCGATTTTCATATCCGATGAGGAAAACAGATCTCACGGATTTTTCTTCCGACCGCTTGACATCAATACGAATTCGGATTATAATAGATAGGACAAAGGTCGGAACAGGATCTTGAAGTCGAGGAGGTACGGGATGGACCGTCCGGAGAATAACGCCATTCGTAAGCTGTTGATCCATGTGAATCGGACCGACGGTATTTACTATCGGTTTGCGAAGCGCGTCGGAATGAAGGAAAATACGTTGGCTCTTTTCTATGCACTGAGCGATAACGAGCCGCACTCTCAAAAGGAGATCTGCGAGGAGTGGATGATCCCGCGTACCACGATCAATACGATCGTCCGCGAGTGCGCGGAGGAGGGAGTTGTCCGACTGAAAAAGGGCGACCGAACGAAAGAAAAAGAGCTCCTCTTGACAGAGTCGGGCAAGGAGCGTGTGAATGCGCTGATGCGCGGGCTTTTTGTCGCGGAACGAAAGGCGTATGAGAGGACGGTCGACCGTTACGGCGAGGAGTTCGTCTCGGCTTTTTCCTCTTTCGTGAACGCATTGGAAGAAGAGCTGTTACGCGACGAGCCGAAAGGAAACGGAGAATATCATGAAGCAAAACAAAGACTATGAAATACGCTATCTGAAAACGGATGACCTCGAGCAATACAATTCGCTTTTGCGCTACGCGTTTCAGATCACGGAGCAGGACCTCGCCATGAGCGGGTGGCGTGGGGATGAGATCAAACGATCCAAGTTCCCGATCCTGAAGCGCGCCGACGTTCTTGGCTGCTTTGACCGTGACGAGCTTGTGTCACAGATCGCGGTCTATCCCCTAAAAATGAATGTATATAATGCGGTTTATCCCGTGGGCTTTGTCACCAGCGTGTGTACCTATCCCGAATATGCGGGGAACGGGTTGATGAAACGACTGATGCAGAAGAGCCTCGAGCATATGCGACAGAGAAATCAGCCCCTCGCCCTCCTGTTCCCCTATTCGATCCCCCTGTATCGCAAAATGGGCTGGGAGATCATTTCGAATAAGATCACGTATTCGGTAAAAGACCGTCAGATCCCGACGAAGGCGTCCGCCCCCGGCTATGTACGCCGTGTCACTTGGGAAAATGAGGATTTTCGCAACCTTCACGCCCAATTTGCCACCATGACACACGGTTGCCTGTTTCGGAACGCGCTGGCGTGGGAGGAATACTGGCGCTGGGACGAGGACGATACCGTTGTGGCGATCTATTACGACGTCGGCGATAAGCCCTGCGGCTACATGGTATACCTCATCAAAAACGACGTGATGCATATCAAGGAGATGATATATCTCGATCGCGAAGCACACGCGGGGCTGTGGGAATATATCCGGGCGCACGATTCGATGATCGACGAGGTCCGCGGCAGTACGTACACGGGCGAGCCGATCGCATTCGAACTGGAGGACGGCGATATCCGTGAAACGATCCGACCCTATATCATGGGACGGATCGTGGACGTCGGGCAATTCTTTCAGAAATATCGCTGTGACGCGGCGGCGGATAACGTCGTGCTGACCTTTGAGATCGAGGATCCCTTCGCGGCGTGGAATAACGGGACGGTTACGGTTCGTTTCCATCGGGGAGAGTGCTCCGCTACGGAGGCTGTCTCCCATAAAAAAGTCAAGCTGTCGATCGCGACGCTGACGACCTTGCTGTTAGGTTACAAGACGGCGACAGGTTTGTATCGGATGGGACGGATCGAGGCGGACAGAGAGACCGTTTTGCTCTTGGACGACGTGATTCTGCACGAAATGCCCTACATTTCGGATTATATTTAAGCGTCCGAGGGCAAAAGACGATTTCCCTCGGGAGAACATCACCTTCTTCGACATCAAAAGGAGTCTCGCACGAAGTGCATCAAACGAAAAATTCCGAATCCATATGCAAAAATGACCGAAAAATCAAGTGATATGCACCTTCAAAAGTTAGACACTTTTGGAGGTGCATATTTTTTATGTCAAGAAAACAGAAAAACTACTCGCCGGAATTCAAGATTTGTGTTATAATGGATATGCGAGAACACCGCCTTGGTTATTGGTTACTGTGAGACGGTACGAAAGTATTGGGATATAAAGCAAGGACAAGAAGAAAACTACAAAAATATATAATTAAGGCATCACCGCGCAATTCACGATTGGCGCGAGCGAGTGCGCCAATCGTGAATTGCGCG
>CAVEOF010000050.1:0-14466 GCA_963617165.1 Coriobacteriaceae bacterium
GCCTTACACTCAAAATCCACCTCGTACTCTGAGAAGGTGGGGGTAGACAGAGTAAAAGTATACTTGACCCCGGTGTAATGCCGGACGTAATTGAGCGTTCCGTCACTATTGTAAACAAAATTGGTAATTTCATTGTTGTAAGTAATCGAATCAAGGCGGTTGGATACGTAGCCGAAGGTTACTCTCTTCGAGCCTCCAAAAGTTACAGAGGTCAACTGACCCGAAGTATTGTACGCATAAGACAAAATCACCTTACCGTATTTATCATAAACTGTCGTAATCCTTCCGGATTCATTATACTCTTCCTTGCTGAGATCAGAGTGTTCCACGGTATAACTATAAATAATAGTGTCAGCATCGGGAAGAAGACTACCGCCCAAAGAAGGTAATTGTTTCTGTTCCGTTCTTCTGATAATTCTCTGCGATTCGTCGTCAAACGTAAATTTGCTGCCGAAGGACGTTATATCAATGTTTCTGCCGTCCTCACCCTGAAAAGCAGTCGGAACGTCATATTGATTGATAGTAAGGCGTTTATGCAAATTCAGCTTAAATCCGGGAGCTATGAAGAAAGGATTTTTACCGTTTGCCTTTTCATCTCTATATCTCTCATAGTTAAATACGAGAGAAAGGTTCATATCGTGCTGTACATTACCAAACGAAAGCAAAGGCAACTCGTGGGTATACTGTACAAAGGGCGGTTCGTCGAAACCGATCGTATTGAGCAGATCAACGTTTATCTGACCAACATCATAATTTTTTACATAACTCATAATTTTTCTCCGATTCTTAATTAAATTTTTTAACGTTTGTTTTTTGCACAGTTGAAATGAACTCCACATTGACCGTTTGTACGGACGGTCAATGCTGACTTTAGTAGATCAATTTGACCACCTCCTTTCAATTTCAGCCGCTTACTCGTCTTTTTTTGACTGAATATACAGCTGATGAACGTAAACGCTTGCGCCTGCTGTGAGTATTCCTTGCGTTATTGATATAAAAACGGCGTATACGGCATCCTGCCAATTTTTAATATCACTCGTAGAAATGACCCACAGGGTAGATAGAAAGATGGAAACGATACCGAGAATGAGGGGAATATAGTTATCCGATACCTTGCTTTTTTTAATTCCAAGTCCTATTGTATATAGAACGGGAACTAAGACCAAAAGCTCCGGTTTAATAAAATTCATAACGTCCATATCGTCTCACCCCAAAAGCGTTCCTATCACAGCCGAGATTATCACGCCCGCAAGTGCGGAAATGATCGCGGTAACGATTTGCTGCATTCGCATTTTCGGCTGACTCTCTATAAGATCGATCTTTTTTTCGTTTCTTGCAAGATGCTCGTTCGTATGCTTTACTTCCGTAGTAAGCATTACGAGCGCTTCGCCCATAACTTTCAGCTCGGAGCGGATGTCCTGCAATTCCTTAACGTCTCTTTCAAGAGTTTTAAGCTGTTGCTCATGCCTTTCCATAACGATTTTCCAATCATCCATAGCCTCTACGCCCTTCCTTTTTTAGATTTCATTTTATATCTGACCGAACCGATACGGTATCAAATATACGGACATTTATAACGCACTTTATAAACCGTTCTGTTAAAAAACAAAACCGGGATATAACAAAAAGCAATGAAGCTTCTTGATATACCCCGGCACAGCGGTGATCTGCTAACGATCCCTATCGGCTCAGTCGATATAATTTTTATAATTGTGTTGCTTTGTAAGATCGTGAATTGCGCCCCTTGCCGCTTTCACAGACATTGATGTCATACTGTTAAAGTCGAATAAGGCGAATTTGTCACACGACGGGCATTTGATTGAGCAACGCCCGCTTGTGCCCTCATATACGAGCACTTTTTCTTTTGAGTGGCAGGGGAAGGGAATCACGCCCTGCACGTTATTTTTACCGTTATCCATAGCTTACCTCTCATGATCAAGTCGTATTGTCAACATAACAAGCAGTAAAAGCATTGTTGTTAACACAAAGGTTCAATATATGGGGCGAATAAACTCACCCCATATATTCAAATAGAATTAGCCTACGAGCAAACCGAGTTGATTCATACGGATTTGAGCGGCTTTGCGAGACACCATAAAATATGATGATATGATAGTAACGGCTCTCTTAGATGCTTCGGTATTATATCCTTTAACAAGAATACCGTTTCTGATACCGCAATTTTCAATAACCTTCTGCGAAACGTCGATGAAAGGGTCTTTAGGCATCAAAAGGGCAGCAGCAAGGCGATCGGCCTGCCATTCTTCCCAGTCGGACTCGCTTCTCTTGAATTCTTCATGATACTTGTATCTCTCGATATTTGCATCTCTGCAAGCTATTGTAGGAGATCTTCTAAATTCGTAAGGAAGCGTATCATAGGAATGCAGGGAACGGTGACAGATCCAATGGCTTGTCTCATGCGCTTTGGTAAAGCGTTCACGCGGAAGATTCTTATCACCGCTAAGGCTCAGATCGATCATCATCGTGGACTCTTTGAGTTCTTCAACTACGGGACGATAGAATCTATCGTAATATTCCCACGTAGTATCCCCGAAAACCATCATACCGAGAATATGTCCCTCTAAAGTAATATGAACTTTCTTTACTTCAAGATAGAAACAATCTTCAATCAGATGATCAATATCTACCGGCTGCGGTTTTTCAAGCGCTTCCGGTAAATATTCACCGAGCACCATACTTGCGATCGTGTCAAAATCACCGTTTCTTAAACAGTACATACCGTTAGGGAACATAGGATATTCAAGTCTCATTGCGTTTAACCCTCTATTCAAATTTTGTTTTTCCGTATAGTGGGCTAATACGTCGCAATGCCGGCTGACAGGTAGCGCTATTATTATCCGTAATTAACCCATAAAAATCGGCTATAACGGTGTAACGGTGCTACATCGCCAGGAATGATCTTAGTCATATCTTTTAATACCTCAGTTGCCTGCGTTAGTATCGTCAGACGGTTGCATCTGATCGATAAAATTCTTCCACTGATCATCAGAGATATTATAGTCTCTTGCTTTACGAAGCGCCACCCTCGCAAGCGGTTGTTTTCCCAAATAGGGATTAATGTCTTCGTACTGATTGTTTCTCGTTGCAGATGCGAGATCCGCGAAATCGGTAGCATCTTCTTCGGGAATATCCAGCAGCTTACGAAGTTCATCAAATTTGGACTTTGGTGCAGAGCGGTTTCCTTTTTCTATATCACTGATATATGCCGGTGTTAATTCCAATTCACCTGCCAAGTTACGCACGCTCATACCAAGCTCTTCTCGACGTTGTCTTACAAATTGACCAAATGAAAACCTATCAATTTCGGAATTAGTAAGTAAAAATTCTTTTAACGTCATAATGATATCCTCTATCTTTCTATCCACTTTTGTGGCAGTTCCGATACGTCATTGATCGAATATCGGCAACCGTTATATTTCAAAAGAGCCCGTATTACTGACGTGATTCTTCGGATATCTGTAGAGTCCGGTCGTAATATGTTAGACAGTGAATGCTTTGTAGCACTGTCAGCTCATTTGTTGACACAATTATAACACACCAAAAACAGCTTGTCAATACCTTTTTGAAAAAAGTTAAAAAATTTCTTTGCGGATAGGGAATTTTTCTGAAAAATACCAAACCTATTGACATTATCACGATATCGTGATAATATATAGGTGAGAGAAAAAGTAAGGAGAAAAGCGAAATGCCGGTATTATCAAGATTCTACGGAATCGTTATCCGTATGTACTTTTTGCAAAGCGAGCATAATCCGCCGCACATTCACGCAATCTATAATGAGGATGTCGCCGCAATCGATTTCATGACGGGCAAGGTTTTGGAAGGGCATCTGCCTGCGAAAGCTATGAATATGGTGCAGGAGTGGATCGCACTTCATAGAGATGCCTTGACAACAATTTGGGAAACGCAAGAATTTCAGAAGATCCCGCCACTTGAATGATAAGGAGGTATTCGGATGTTTCATAAAATTAAGGATGTATCCGCGCTCCCCGACTACAGATTGAGCGTTCAGTTTTCGGAAGGGGTAACGAAAATCTACGATGTGAAGCCCCTGTTTGAGAAATTACCCGTATTCGCTGAGCTCAAAGAAAAACCGCAAATGTTTTTCGCCGTTTCGGTCGATGTCGGCGGATATGGCATTGTGTGGAACGATGAGCTTGACCTTTCCTGTGATGAGCTGTGGGACAACGGTGTGCGGGTGTCTACGCCGTTTGACGGATTGCTGTCGTTCGGCGACGCCACGGCACTTTGGGGACTGAACGAGAGCACTTTGCGCAAGGCGATTTCTTACGGAAAGCTTGTCAACGGTGTCGATGTCTGCAAATTCGGAAAGCAATGGGTCGTTTCCATAGAAGCCATGAAACGAGAATATGGCTCGGGACGCGACACGGTATCACTCGGCACAATGAAATGATCGAGAGCTTGCTCCCCGCGCCTTCTTCGGAAGGCGCGTTTTTTTTTGGTCTTCCTTTTAATTATTATGCTTTTTGCATCGCCTTCGAACGCGTCGATTTTCTTCTTGTAAAAAGCAACAAATCGAGTAAAATGCAAAGTTATCTTCGCATTACCGCCAAAATACGGCGCCCTATCGGATATCTTATTTCAAAACCGCGTTTCGGCAGATCGGCTTGTAGCGACAGCTTTCGCAAACGGTGCTCCGTCCCTTCCGCTTCATCGGTGCCGCGGCAATATCTCCGCTCTTCATGCGGGCGACAACACGGCGCACACCGTCCTCCACCGTTTCGGAGAGCACCTGCCACCCCTCTTCCGTGTAGAGCAGCTCGGAATTTTTGACGCGCCCGTCTTTATCGTATTTCAGAGGCAGATAGCCGCGGTTCATCGCGCCGAGCGATACCTCGCTGTCGAGAAGCATTCCCGAGCGCTTTTGCTCTGCCTTGACCGCGCCGTGTACGTCCTCGTCGGGGGAATTCAGCGTTCCGCCGCTCGGCTTTGCGCGGATGTAGAGCACGCCCGCGGGAATGAGCGTCCCGTTTTCTCCGACGCCGATGCGCTCAAGGAAAGCGGGATCGCGGCTCTCCGCCACCGCGCGGAGATAGAGGAACATCTGAAGATTTTTGCCTTCGGTAAGGTCGTCGGGGGAAAAGTCCTTGCTTCCCGTCTTGTAGTCGATGACCCGCACGTATACGTCCTCTCCGTCGGAGTACGTGTCCACACGGTCGATGGTGCCGTAAAGGCAAATGTCGGTGCCGTCCTCACAGGGGACGTGAACGGGAGACGGCGCCCCCTCCGTCCCGTCGCGGATCTCCAGCTCGAAGAAGCGGGGGACGAAGCGGCAGTCGGACAGCTCGTCGCATAACCCTTCTACGATCACGTTCGCCGCGCGGATCAGACGCTCGATCAGAAGATCCTCCCGCACGGGATTTTCGGAGCCCTCCCCGCGGAGCGTCGCGAGGTATGCCTCCGCCCCGCGGCGGATGCGCCCGATGCGCTCTTCGGCACCGACGGAGGAGACAGCCACGCCCTCCTCGGTAATCTCGGCAAAGAATTTTTCAAGGATCGCATGGAGGAAAGAACCGATGTTCATCGCGTCAAACGCCGCCTCGCGATCCCGCCCGAGACGCAGAACATATTCGCAGAAATGCGAAAGCGGGCAGGACAGATAATTTTCGATGCGCGATTGCGTCAGAGCGAGATCGTGACGGTAAAGCGAAGCCGCCGTCTCTTCCGAGAGCACGAGCGACGCGTTGAGCAGGGGGGCATCCGCCGCCGCGACCTCTGCCGCGTGACCCGAGCGGAGAAGCGCCTCGCGCAGAGCCGCACTCTCCTCTCCTTCCTCGCCGAGGGCGAGAAGCGCGGCGCTCGGCGTCTCCACTCTCTCCTTTGCGGGAAGCGAGCGGATGTCGATCGCCCGTACCGCCCCGCCCGACAGTCTTTCTATCTGAAAGATGACCTCGGCAGGGGAGAGGGGCTTGAAGGCGGCATCCTTTTCATGAAACAATAGGTTTGCCTCGCGGCTTCCCGAGGCAAAGGCGCGCGAGAAGATAAACAGCTCCCGCGCATATCGCAGATCCTCCTCGGGGAACAGCGGATAGCCGAGCGAGGAAAGAAGCCCCCGCTCCTTTTCGGAAAAACAGGAGGGGGAGACCGTCGCGGCGGGAAATTCTCCCTCGTTCACTCCGTAAAGGTAGACCACCTTCTTGCCCGAAAGACGGAGCATGTCCGCAGAGCCGAGCGTCACTTCGTCCACCGCGGCGGGGATTCGCCCGACATCCACCGCGGAGAAGAGCAGGCGGAGCAGTCCCGCATACGTGCGGGCATCCACCTCGAGATCCCCGAGCACGTCGACCAGCGTGTCGAGAAGCCCTACGAGAATTCCGAAGAGCCTCGCACATTCCTCCGCCGCGCCGACCTCGCCCGCGGCAAGAAGCACCTTCGCCCGCCCGACGAGCTTTTTCTCGAGGGACAATCGGTCGAGAAAAGCAAAGAGCCGCTCCGAGCGCGTGCGCACCGAGAGCCGTTCTCCCGCGTCCTCCGCAAAGGTGGCGAGGGGATTGAGCAGCTTCCGCCGCGTTTCGTTCACCCGCAGAAGGAGCGCGTCCGCGTCGGCGGATTTCCGGTTCGTGTATCCGTCGGGATTCATGTTCCAGAGCAACCCGTCGGTAAAGCGCCGACCGTGGATCTTCCACGTCTCGACGTAAAGCTCGAATTCGTCCGCCTCGTCCCGCGAAATGCCCGAGAAGGCACACTTCGCGTAGCGGATCACGTCCTCCGTCCGATACCCGCCGACCGCCACTGCCAGGGCGCTTTCGATGAGGTTCGCCGCCTCGGTCTCCGTGATGTCCTTTTTACGGGAGAAGAAGACGGGGATGCCCGCGTCGGCGAGCGCCGTGTCGAGAATTCCCGCGTAGCTTCCCGCATCCCGCGCCACCACGGCGATGTCACGGTACTTCATTCCACCCCGTACTTTTTTCAGAATATCCGCCGCAATAAAGTCTGCGCTTTCCTTCGGCGTCCTTCCGCGATAAATATGCAACGAATCGTCATATTGTAAAGAAATATTATCAAAATCGACAGTTTTTCTCCAAAGAAGGGGTAACAATTCCGCGAGAAACTCCGAAGAAACCGCCCTTTGTCCGTCGATCTTGATAAGCTTCCTTTCGACCCCCTCATGCGCCGCGGCGGCGAGCAGCCGCTCCGCGGTGTCCCGCACCTCGGTATACTCGAAGGCATCCTCCCCGACCTTCGGAAGCACCAGAGCCACCGTCACCGAGGTCCTGCGGGTCAGCCGTGAGAGAAGTCTGAGCTCGGGCACCGTAAACGAGGTAAAGCCCTCGACGAAGACCTCCGTGTCCGCAAAGAGCGAAGGATGCTCCGCGAGCTTGCGCTCCGCCACCGCGAGATCGTCCTCCCCGTCGGCGTAGCTCTCCCCGAGCCGCGCGCGGAAGCCCGACAAAAGAAGGGAAAGATCGTGGAGCTTGTCCGAGAGCCGACCGTCCCGCTCCGATACTTCCTCCGCCGCGCGGGAAAGCTCCTCGGGCGATAGGGAAAGCGCGCGTAGCTCCGAGAGGTCGCCGAGCGCACGCTCCGCCTCTCCCGCCGTCGGTATCGCGGCATGTGTCCCGCGCAGAAGGGGAGAAAGCTCCGCGAGCGTCCGCCACATCAGAAGGGACTTCGTCACCTTGTCGGAGTAGCTCGCCCCGACGCCCCCCGTCACGCGGAAAATGCTGTCGCAAAGACGGGAGAAATTCGTCACCTCGAAAAGAAGAGGCGCACTGTCGGGGAGCAGATCCGCCATCTCCCGCTCGGCGAGCAGGGTGCCCTGCTCGGGCACGATGAAGATCGCGCGCCGTCCCGCCTCGACCGTCGCTTTCGCACGCGCATAGATCTCCCCCCGCGTATCGGCAAAGAATCCGCCGCGAATCAAACAAAGCATCCGTTTTTCCTCCTCCGTCCCCAAAGGACGACCCGAAAATCATCAAAGCAACCGAACAAAATACAAGCGCCCGCCATCCCTCACGGCGTTTTTTCGCCCTGCGTGCCGAATACCCGCTCGCTCAAACGGTATCCGTCACCCCGCGAGGAGAAAATGATCTTTTCGTCCCCCGCCTCGAGCTTTTTCCTTAAATAATGAATGTAAACGTTGAGAATTCCCGCATCCGCCGTGTTGCCGAATACGTCGGACAGAAGCTCCTCCCGCCCGACGTAAGCACCCTTCGCACGGAAAAGACGGGAGAGAAGCGCGAACTCTCCCTCGGAGAGCCTGACCGTCCGCTCCCCGAGCATCACGGTGCGCCCGTCGTCGGAGAGGGAGAGACGCGGCGCCGCCTCCCGCGCTCGGAGCACCGCCGCGCGCACACTGCCGAGCGGCGCGGGAAGAGGGAAGTCACAGCCCCCCGCGCGGGAAAAGGTGAAGCACGGTACCCCCGCCGTCCTCACCTCCGACGTGTCGGCGTCGATAAAGCAGACGTCCCCCGCTTCGACCTCTTTCACGTCCGTCTCGCGGCGGAACTCGGAGAACAACCCGTCGAGCTCGCACCGCAGAAAATCGAAAAAGTACCCGTCCCGCCCGACAATGACCGCACACGCCATCCGAATCCCCTCACTTCCTAATAAATTAGAATTCTAAGCCTATTATACCGCAAAACCAAGCCCTTGTCAACCCCCACCCGCACGCACACGCGCGGAAATACAAGAAAAAGAGTGGGAAACATGAGGGAATATTTTCTCACCCCTTGACATACAGGTTTTCTTGTGCTACAATATCGTTGTAAAAAACAATTTCGGAGGAAATTTTGATGAAAACTTCAACTGAATATCGCGCACTCGCGAGAGAACAGCTCGGCGGAAAAATTTTCGGCAATACGTGGCTTTACGGTGTCCTCATTGCCTTGATCTTCACCGCCGTTACCTCGGTGCTTACGACGGCGAGCTACGGTTTCGGCGCCATTCTGGTCTTTCTTCTCGAAGGATTTTTCATGATCGGCGTCACGACCATCTGCATGAAGCTCGTGCACGGAGAAACCGAGATCGACTTCAACGACCTTCTGGTAGCGAAGGACAGGGCGGGCAGCGCGCTTCTGCTCGGCTTGATGCGCAACCTCTTCACCATCCTTTGGACGCTTCTCTTCATCATTCCCGGTATCATCAAGGCATATGCCTACTCGCAGTCCTACTACCTCGCGATGGAGAATCCCGAGTGGGATTGGAAGCGTTGCCTCGACGAGAGCCAGCGGATCATGCGCGGCAAGAAGGGGAGCCTCTTCTGCCTCGATCTCTCCTTCCTCGGCTGGTGGATCGTCGGTGCCCTCTGCCTCGGCGTCGGTACCCTTTGGGTCATGCCCTATTACGCCATGGCGAGAGCCAACTTCCATGAAGATCTGATCCGCAAACCCATCGTAGAATAATTTTCGCACCCCTTTTCAAAAAAGATCCCCGACGGGGACGGCACGCAAGGCGTCGTCCCCGTCGGGGTCTCTTTATGAATTTCACGTCAGAAACCGAGCTCCGAGAGCCACGCGACGACCCACTCGCCCCAACGCGAGATATAGGGGGTGTCCGCGGAACAGCCGTAGCGGGTGTCGGCAAGTCCGAGCCCGTGATGCCCGTGCGGGAAGATGTGCATCTCGACGGGAACGCCCACGCGGCGGAGACGCTCCGCATAGCGATAGGAATTGATAACGTTCACCACCTCGTCGTCCGAGGTGTGCCAAAGGAACGCGGGGCAGACCCCCTCGTCCGCGATCACCGAAGGAGAGACCGAAGCCCCGAGAGACAGCGCCTCCTCTCCGAGCAGATTCTTTTTCGACCCCATATGGACGATGGCGTCGTCCGAGGTGTCAATCACGGGATAGCAGAGAATCGACGCGTTCGGAAAAGGAGAAACGGCGTCGATCTCGTCCGCCCCCTCCCCGTCGATCGCGGGACGGTAGGTCGAGACGAGCGCGGCGAGATGTCCGCCCGCCGAAGAGCCCATCACGGCGATCTTGTCGGGCGAAATGCCGTATTCTTCGGCATGAGCGCGCACCGTGCGCAATGCGCGCCGCGCGTCGAGCAGCTCGGTCGGGAAGCGGTTCGGCGAGACGCGGTAATCGACGACAAACGCGTCAAAGCCGTGATCGTTGAAGAAGCGCGCATATCCGTCCCCTTCGTGCGGTGCCCGGACGGCATACGCGCCGCCGGGAAGGATCACGACGGTGCCTTTATGCGTTTTCTTTTCCGTCTGATAGTAGGTGAGCATGGGGGTCTCGCTTTCCGCGAGCATTCGCGGTGCTTCGGAATTCCAAAGCGGAATGGGTTCGTGTTTCATAGCTTATCTTCTTTCTTGCCCTTCGGCAGAGAATTGTTAGTATCTTCATCGGAAAGCGTGAGCGCTACCCGCGCGGCATAGGCGACCCCGATCGGTTGCAAAAGCACCGGCATCAGAACCAAAAAGAAGTAGCACGCCACAAGATAGAGAATTTCCCCCGTCGTGAAAATGCCCGATACCCCGAGGAAGAAGGTCACGGTTTCCGCCGTCTCCCGCACGAGCCCGATGCCGAACAAAAGAAGCACCGCGGGAAAGAGCGCAAAGGGGAGAGGACGGTCGAGCGCAAAGGCGCCGCCCGCACGGTCGGTCAGGGAAAGGTACGCGTCGGCTTTCCCGTTCTTCTTCGAGAACAGGAGCATTGCAAGCAAAAAGAGAAGCACGAACGCGGCAAAATACGCGAGCGCCACGCCGAGAGAGATCAGAGAGGAAAACAGGATCGCGTGTCCCGTGTCAAACCCCTCGGCAAGCAATCCGTAGGTGCGCACGGGGATCTCGTAGAAGATGCGCGAGAGCGCGAGCGCCCCGCCGAAGATCAGCGCCGCCCCCCGTCCCGCACACCGAAAGCAGGCGAGCATCCCCGCGCACGCCATCGTCGGCAGAAGATAGGAGACGAAATTCGAAAGAAAATACACGGCGTAGATCAGTACCTTGTCCGCCGTGTAGACGGAGATCAGGTAATAGGCGGAAAAGAGCGCCAGATGAAAAAAGGAGAAGGATAAAAAGGAAACGAGCGAAAGACGCCGAAACGCGCGCGTCATAAAGATCTCCTTTCTCCGTCCGAGGGCAGTCGAACTTATCGTTGAATTGTCCCCATTGTACCATATTCCGCATAGAATTGCAAGAGGGAAAAGAAAAAAAGGAGGAGATGCTCATGAAACCCGAAGAATTCTTTCGCCCCGACCTGCCCCCGACGGGCGATACCTATGAGGACTTTTTCCGCGCGGCGGAGGACGCCTACCCGAAGCTTCGCGTCACCCGCTTTGCGAAAAGTCTGCTCGGACGGGACATTCCCGCGGCAGAGCTTGGTCACGGACGCCGCAGACTTTTTTACGTCGGGACGCATCACGCACTCGAATGGATCACCTCCTATCTGCTGATGGACTTCATCTTGACGCTCGCAAGAAGCGAAGAAGAAAAAGCGGCGATAGAAGGCATCAACGCCGAATTTTTGCTACAAAACTTTACATTTACCGTGATTCCGAACCTGAATCCGGACGGAACCCGCCTCGCGTGCGGCGGCATCGAGCAGACGCCTCTCTATGAAAGACAGATGCGAATGTCGGGCGGAGACTTCTCCTCGTGGCAGGCAAACGCCCGCGGCGTCGACCTCAATCATAACTACGACCGCGGCTATGCCGCCTATAAACGCCTTGAGAGGGAAGAGGGGATCACGGCGGGCGCCACGCGCTATTCGGGCGAATATCCCGAGAGCGAGCCGGAGACGCACGCCGTCGCCTCCTTTCTCCGCACCGCGATGCCGACGGCAGTCATTACCCTGCATTCGCAGGGGGAGGAGCTGTATTTCGCCCCGCGTAGCGACGCCCGCGCGGGACGTATCGCCCGCCGTCTCTCCCGCGCACTCGCCTACCCGATCGGGACACCCGAGGGGCTTTCGGCGTACGGCGGACTGACCGATTACGCGGGCGACGTGCTCGGCATCCCCTCCTATACCCTCGAGGTCGGGAAGGGGAAGAATCCCTTGCCTCTGACGGATTATCCCGCCCTCCGCCGCCGCGTCCTGCCCGCACTCTTCCGCTTTGGAACAATGCTGTAAGAATTAAGAATTAAGAATTATGAATTAAGAATTATGAATTAAAATGAGAGGCTTGCGGTGCGGGGTTGTTCCTTCTTTGGGCGACTTTTTATGCGTTCACTTCTACATTCATGAACTTTTTGTAAACTTTTTCTTTTTTGGTGCATCCGCTTGACATTTTTCTTAAAATACGATATAATTTTAGGGCTGTGCGAAAGCACGGACATTATATCTCACATAGCGTCGTGGGCATTGCCGGTGCTCTATGAGTCGCAGTGCGGAAACGCTATGGCGGAAAAACCAAGGAGGAACATGAAAATGTTCGAAATCACGATCAAGCAGTTGCTTGAAGCAGGCGTTCACTTCGGTCACCCGACCAAGAAGTGGAACCCGAAGATGGCGGAGTACATCTTCACCCAGAGAAACGGAATCCACATCGTCGACCTTCAGAAGACCGTCAAGAAGTTTGAGGAAGCGTACAACTTCGTCAACGAGATGGCGCAGGAGGGCGGCACGCTGCTCTTCGTCGGTACGAAGAAGCAGGCGGCGGAGACCATGCGTGAGGAAGCCACGAGATGCGGCATGTTCTACGTGAACGTCCGTTGGCCCGGCGGTATGCTCACGAACTTCCACACCATCCGTAAGTCCATCAAGCGTCTGAAGGACCTTGAGAAGATGCAGGCGGACGGCACCTTCGACCTTCTTCCGAAGAAGGAAGTCGCGAAGAAGATGAAGGAGATCGAGGACCTCGAGAAGGCATACGGCGGTATCAAAGAGATGGATACCCTTCCTTCCGCCGTGTTTATCGTAGATACCCGCAAGGAAAGAAACGCCGTGCTGGAAGCAAAGAAGCTCGGCATTCCGGTCATCGCCATCGTCGACACGAACTGCGATCCCGATGACGCAGACTATATCATTCCCGGTAACGATGACGCGATCCGTGCGATCAAGCTCATCGCTTCCTCTCTTGCCGATGCCGTGATCGCGGCACGCGGCGGCGTACAGGAAGAAGCTCCCGAGGCAGAGACCGAGGAGAGCGCGGACGACGCCGAGGCGTAAGTCCTTCCTCATTCTATCAACGATAAGGAGAAGAAAAAATGGCAGAATTTTCGGCAAAAGACGTCGCAGAGCTGAGAAAACAGACCGGCTGCGGCATGATGGATTGCAAAAATGCGCTGAAGGACGCGAACGGCGACTTCGAGGCGGCGGTCAAGATCCTTCGCGAGAAGGGCATGGCGGCAACCGCGAAGAAGGCGAACCGCATCGCGGCGGAAGGCCTTGTCGACATTATGACCGAGGGCAACACCACGGCGATCGTCGAGGTCAACTCGGAGACCGACTTCGTTGCGAAAAACGCGGTCTTCCGGCAGTTTGTCAAGGAGATCCTGAAGACGATCATCGCATCGAAGCCCGCCGACATCGACGCACTCATGGAGTGCAAGATGGCAAACGGCGAGGGACTCGTCAAGGATGCCCTTGCGGAGAATACCTATAAGATCGGCGAAAAGCTGTCGATCCGCCGCTTCACCGTGGTGGAAGGCACCGTTTCGACCTACATTCACGGCCTCGGTATGACGGGCGTTATCATTTCCTTCGATACCGACGTTGCGGATAAGGCAGGCTTTGCCGAATTCGCGAAGAACATCGCTCTTCAGGCGGCGGCAATGCCCGTTCAGTACCTAAACCGCGAGGCGGTTCCCGCCGAAGTGCTTGCCGAGGAGAAAGAGATCCTCATCAAGCAGATGCAGCAGGATCCCAAGATGGCGAATAAGCCGAAGCCCGTTCTCGAGAAGATCGTCGAGGGCAGACTCGGTAAATTCTATGAGACCAACTGCCTCATGGATCAGCTCTATGTCAAGGACGACTCCCTCACGGTCGCGAAGTATGTCGCCGCCGAAGAGAAGGAGCTCGGCGGTCACATCAAGGTGACAGGCTATGTCCGTTACGACAAGGGCGAGGGTCTTCAGAAGAGAGAAGAAGACTTCGCCGCCGAAATCGAAAAGATGGTCAAAGGTTAATTTGAACCACAAAAAACGCGGTACCTCCGGGCACCGCGTTTTTTTTGTTAGCCTTCCTCTGCGGGTAGCGAAGCGACACGTCTTCAAGCCTTCCCCTGCGGGTAGCGAAGCGGCACGAGGGGACTGAATTTCACTCCGGTGGAGTGAAAGAGCCCGAGTGTGCCCGAGCCGCAGACGCAAGCAAGTCAGCGAACGCCTCTAAGCCTTCCCCTGCGGGTAGCGAAGCGACACGAGGGGACTGAATTTCACTCCGGTGGAGTGAAAGAGCCCGAGTGTGCCCGAGCCGCAGACGCAAGCAAGTCAGCGAACGCCTCTAAGCCTTCCCCTGCGGGTAGCGAAGCGACACGAGGGGACTGAATTTCACTCCGGTGGAGTGAAAGAGCCCGAGTGTGCCCGAGCCGCAGCGA
>CAVEOF010000051.1:0-14195 GCA_963617165.1 Coriobacteriaceae bacterium
GAGTTATGGGTAATTCTATTCTATCAGAACTCAATCACTTTTTCTATGCTTTTTTTGTTTTTAGTCTCACTTCTATTGTAACACTACATGAAGCGCGCGTAAATTTTTCTCTCCCCCTTGAAAAACGGCGAGGGATATGCTATAATCGTATGTAGTTTGCCGCGGCACGCGCCGCGACCTTGTCGGAGGTACTCCATGCGCCGTGTATTCAGGCTGATCGAGACGGGGGCTCTTTATACCGTCCTCATCACTTCGCTCTTTATGCTCTTTTCCGCGCTTTCCGGGCTTTCTTCTCCCGCCATCACCGCGGGAAGATTCTTCATCATCCTCGGCTTCGGTATGTTGCTTTCCGTCACCGGACTTCTCTTCGAAGTGAAGAATTTGCCTTATTTTGTAAAGCTTATTTTGCATTATGCGGTAGCACTCGTTGCTTTTATCCTGCTTTTCGTTGTGATCGGCAATCTTGCGACACGCGGTGTCGCGACGGTTTTTGCCGTATCCGTCTTCTTCACTGCACTGTATTTTCTCGTCTTCTTCCTCGTCCGTCTCGTCAGCCGCCTTCTTGAAAAGCACGCGGGCGACGCGACAAAAAAGGAGGGGTCGGAAGAGGATAAAAAGGACAAGGGGGACTATACCCCCCGTTATCGCTTATGAATTCGAAAACTTCCTTCTTCAATCGTAACGTCTTAAAATTCATTGCTTTCGCGACGATGCTCTCCGATCATGCGGCGGTGCTCCTCTTCGACGGATTCCTTCCCCTTCGTATCATCGGGCGGCTTTCCTTCCCGATCTTCGCCTACATGATCTCGGAGGGATGCCGATATACCTCGAATCGGCGCCGCTACTTCTTACGTCTCTTTGTGCTCGGCGTTCTCTGCAATCTCATTTATTTTATCGCCTCGAAGCAATTGACCTTCTCTATTCTCATTACCTTCTCTCTGTCGATCTTACTCATCTCTGCCGTCGACGCGTTTCGCTCGCAAAGGGAAAACAAGCGGATCCCCGTGCTCCCCGTCCTCGGCATGATCGCGCTGATCGCCGTCTCGTATTTTCTCGGCGGAATGACCTCTCCCCTGCGTGCCTTCGGCGTCACGCTCGATTACGGAATTCTCGGCGTCCTGACGCCCGTTCTTCTCTACTGTCTTCCCGAAAAGCGGGAGAAGCTCGTGATGCTCGGCGCGGCAATGATCGCCGAAACGCTGTGCACCGCATGGTATCAGATCTTCTCTCTTCTCTCGATTCCCCTGCTCTATTTTTATAACGGAGAGCCGGGGTCACCCCGATGGAAATACTTTTTCTATCTCGGCTACCCTCTTCATCTTTTGCTTCTCGCGGCGCTTTCGATGCTTCTCTGAGCGTCGGTGCCGCGAGCCTTCCGCGGGCGTGGCGGAATTGGCAGACGCGCCGGACTTAGGATCCGGTGGGCAACCATGCAGGTTCGACCCCTGTCGCCCGCACCAAAAAAGCACCCGACGGGTGCTTTTTTTCGAGGACCCCGATATTTCGCTCCCGTGTCCCGCTGTCAGAGATGTGGCAAAACGACGCGCAGGGCTTGCGGCGCTCCCGCCAACGAAAAGCGGGGCTGTCTCATGAAACGTATACCGAGCGTAAATCTGAATCCATATGTAAAAATGACCGAGAAATCAAGATGATTCTCGGTCATTTTTCGTTTGTATACAGAAAAAATACTGAATGCGACAGCCTCTTTTATTGCCGAATGCGGCTGCCTCTTTATTATGGATATTCGTGATTCCGTTATCACACGCGGAATGTCTGCGGGCACAGAAAACGCATTTTGCTTCAATTTGCTTTCTTACTTACTTTCTTACTTCAATTTGTTTCGGAAGCGTGCTACTCCGCGAAATAGTTCCGAATGTCCTCTTCCCTTTTGCGGAAGGTTCCCATGACCATGCTTCCTCTGCCGCCGCCCTTGCCTTCGAGGGCGGCGTTGATCTCTCGCACCGTCTGCGAGAGATCCCCCTCGCGCACGGCGATCAGATAGGAGAAGCCGTCCTTCGTCGGGGAGAGCGCCACGATCTTGCCGTCGACCCGCCCCATCGCGGCGTTGGCAAAGGCACGAAGCTCGTCATAGCTCGCGTCGGGAAAGACGCGGACGAGGTTGCCCTCGGTCCTCGGAAGCTCTTCGCCTTCCTTTTTCATCTGCCCGAGCCGCAGCTCCCGATAGGAACGGGTGAGGGCGGCGGTATCGGCAAGGAGCTTTTCCGTCGCGGTGACGAGTTCTGTCTGCTTTTCCGACAGGAGGGCGGACAGTGCCGCCGTCGTGCGGTAGCGCATACGGTAATCGGCGAGTGCGCGAAGTCCCGCCTTCATATGCAGACGGACTCCGCCCTTGTATTTCTCGGCGTCCAAAATTTTGATGCACCCGATCTCCCCCGTGCGGGCAACGTGGGGCGCACAGCAGGCGCAGACATCCACGCCCTCGATCGTCACGATGCGGACGTTCTCGGTCAGGGCGAGCTTCGAACGATAGTTCAGCTCACGGAGCACCGCCTCGGGGGGATATTCCGCCGTGACGCGAAGATCGTTCATGACCGCCTCGTTCGCCAAGGTCTCGATGCGGTCGAGTTCTTCTCTCGTCGGCACGCCGTCGAAGTCGAGCGTCGTATCCTCCGCCCCGAGGTGAAAGCCGACGTTGTGATAGCCGAAATGCGAGAAGAAAAGCCCCGAGAGGATATGCTCCGCGGTATGCTGCTTCATCTTGTCGTAGCGCTCCGCAAAATCGAGCCTTCCGACGACGCGGGCGCCGACGGGAAGGGGGGCGTCGGTGATGTGGAAGATCTCCCCGTCGGCAAGGCGCGCGCCGAGGACTCTCACCCCGTCGAGCGTCCCGGTATCCGCGCTCTGCCCGCCCTCCTCGGGGAAGAAGGCGGTGCGGTCGAGCAGGATCTCGTAACGATCGCCTTTCTCTGTCACGCCGCGCACGGTCGCTTCAAATTCCGAAAGATATGCATCGGAATCGTAAAGTTTGATTGTCATATATCCCTCTTTTCAATCAGACGATCTGGAAAATATAGAATTTCAAGTAGTAGGTCTCGGGGACGTTCCATAGGATCGGATGGTCGGGGCTTTGTGTGCGGACTTCGATCTGTTTTAAGGTGACGCCCGCCTCCTCCGCGGCGTTGTGGAGCATCTGCCGAAAGTAGGTCTCGGTCATAAAATGAGAGCAGGAGCAGGTGGCAAGGTAGCCGCCGCGCGGCAGAAGGCGCATCGCCTTCATGTTGATCTCCTTATATCCGCGGATCGCGTTTTTGATGGTATCGCGGCTTTTGGTAAAGGCGGGCGGGTCGAGGATGATCAGGTCGAAGTCCCGCCGCTTTTCGGCAAGGCACGCATCGAGATAATCAAAGACGTCGGCGCGCTGATAGGTGATCTTTTCTTCGAGCCCGTTCTTTTTCGCATTCTCCTTCGCCACCGCGAGAGCGTCGGCGGAAACATCCACGCTGACGACCGAGGCGGCGCCTCCCCTCGCGGCATTGAGCCCGAAGGAGCCGGTGTGCGTGAAGGCGTCGAGGACGTGTCTCCCCTTCGCGAGGCGGGCAACGGCAAGGCGATTGTATTTCTGATCGAGGAAGAATCCCGTCTTCTGCCCTTCGGCATAGTCGACGGTATAGACGATGCCGTTCTCGGTGATTTCTGTCTTCCCGCTCTCCGTATCGGAAAGTCCCTCGCCGTGATAAAAGCCCTCGTATTTTTCAAGTCCCTCGAGCGTGCGGATCTCGCTCCCGTTCCGCTCGTAGATCGCGCGGATCGTCTCCCCGCCCTCTCGGAGAATTTTCAAAAGCAGGGAGAAGAGCATCTCCTTTCTCCGATCGATGCCGAGGCAAAGCGTCTCGGCGACGAGAATGTCTCCGAAACGGTCGACCGTCAGCCCGGGAAAGTAATCCGCCTCCCCGAAGATCAGCCGACAGGCGGAGAGATCCTCCCCCATCACCGTGCGCCGATAATCGACCGCATGGCGAAGGCGCCGCTCGAAAAACGCCTCGTCGAAGGTGTCGTTCGCGTTTTTCGATATGACGCGGACGCGGATCTTCGAACGGTCGTTCACAAAGCCCGTGCCGAGGTACTTCCCCTTTGCTCCGAAGACGTGAACGAGATCCCCGTTCTCATAGGGGCGGTCGCACGCCGTCACCTCTTCCCCGTACACCCACGGATGTCCGCCGCGAAGCGCGGTCTCCGCCTTCGGCGTTACGGTCAGTTTCGCAAAATCCATCATAATCAAAGGTCTCCTTCTGCAAGGCAAAATACATTCGGAGTCAACCGCTCCGAAAACAGACTCCACGGGAATTCCTCCACGCGGGGCAGATCGACAAGCTCCACCGTGCGCCCGTCATACGAAAAGGAAAGATGTGCGGCGTACAGGGCGACGGGGCAATTGTCGCGGCTCCCGTACTTTTTATCCCCCGCAAGCGGCATCCCGCGGGAGGAAAACTGAACGCGGATCTGATGATGTCTTCCCGTCAGAAGACGGACCGCGACGAGCGCTTTCCCCTCCTCCTCGGCAAGGCGACGATAGGTGAGCTCCGCGGGCTTCGTCCCACGCCGCTCGGAGGAGACGGCATAGCTTTTTCCCTTCGCCGCATCCTTATAGAGATAGTCGAAAAGCTTCCCTTCGGAGGCGGGAATACCATCCGTGACGGCGAGATATTCCTTCGTGATCTTACGGTCGCGGACAAGCTCCGACAGGCGCTTTGCCCCGCGCGGCGTACGGGCGAGGACGACGAGTCCGCCGACCGTTCTGTCAAGGCGGTGAATGAGATACAGCCCGTCCGCCTCGCCGCGCGTCCGTAAGGTCTCGGCGGTGAGCGTCATGAGGTCTTTATCTCCCGAGGGGTCGGGCTGTGTCGGGATGCCCGCGGGTTTTCTCACGATAAGAAAATCTTTTTCGAGTAGCAAGATGTCTGTCACGAGGGCTCCTTTCTCCCGTTCGGGTGCGTGCGGGGATATTTTCGCATGAAGACGACTTGTCCTTCCTCAAAAAATACGCAAAATCCGACCGCACGAGAGGTGCGGTCGGATGCGGTGGGAAGGTCAATCCGCCTTTTTCGATTGCATTTCGAGAATACGCAGGATCACGGGTGCGAGGATCAGATTGAAGCCGACCTCAAAGAGGAAGTTCGCCCCGACCAGCCCGAGAAACGCATAGGCGACCACGTTGCTCCCGTAGTCCTGTGCCGCCCACTTTCCGAGAAGATCCCAGAAGAAGAGACGACAGCCGATGAGAAAGATGCCCGTATTGACAAGCGGGCAGACGACGGCGGAGACCGCGGCGGAAAGCGTGCGGTTGACGCGGGCAAGCACACGATAGACGAGTCCCGTAACGAGTCCCGCGAGCGCTCCCTTGACAAGCACCGTCACGATGGTGCCGAAGGGGTTGAAGCCGTAAAAGAGAGCCGCATCGCCCGATGCGAGAACGGCGATACCGAATACAAGTCCGAGCCACAGTCCCGCGAGAGGTCCCGCGAGCGCCGCACCGAGAACGATGGGAACCAGTACGACGGAGACCGTAAAGGTACCGAGACGGAAGCCCGAGAAGAAAAACTGGAGAACAAAGACCAAAGCCGTCAGAAGCGCGACATAGGTGAGCTTTTTCACCTCAAGGCTGTTTTTCGTAGATTTCATGTGACACTTCCTTCATTTTTACTGAAAACATTATACCATAGCTTTCCCCTTTTTGCAATACCCTTTCCCGAAGTTCGGCAAAAGGCACAAGAAGCCGAATTTTCCTATACGGGCTGCCGTGCATTTCGTGTCATTTTGCCCCGAGGCTCCACGCAGGGGCGGAAGGTCACTTTCTTTCCTTTTTCGGTACGGTGCGGGCGCGGACGGCTTCTCCTCCCGTCAGGGCGATCATCTTTACCGCCTGCAGACTGAAATCGTCGGCATATACCGTGAGCGGCTTATCGATGACGCCGCGGGCAAGAATTTTCAGGTACCCCGTATCATAGGGGATCAAGGTCTTTTCCTTCAAAAGATTGATGTCCACGCGCTCACCGCCGCCGAAATTGCGGCTGAGCGTATCGACGTTGACGACGCCGCGGCGGCTCCCGAGGGTGGGGATCGTCACCTCCTCGGAGGTCAGAAGCTCCCGCGCGAGGGCGTCGGTGATCAGGGCGTCCGCCGTCTCCGCGCACACCGCTTCCCCGACAGGCTCCTGTTTTGCGGGGTCTTCCTCCGCGTCCCGATCTTCAAGGTCTCCCTCCGCTTCTCGGTTTGAAAGATCTTCCTCCGACTCCTCCGTCAAAGCGGGAGGCGGCGAAGGCAGAGCTTCTTCTGCGGAGGGCGTCGGGGCTTCTTCCCCGTCGGGGGCTTCTTCGATCGGCGGTTCCTCCGAAAGAAGGATCGGTCCACGGGAGCTTTCGTCCGTCGTCGTCTCCGTTTTCGGAGGTGCCTCGGTCTTCGGCGGCGCGGCGGACACGTGCTCGGAGGCAATGGCGGCGAGGCGTTCCGCTTCTCTTGCGCGGCGGGCACGGCGCTCCTCACGGAATAGGAGGATCCGACAGCGGATCTGCTCCCACTTGGCATAGAGGAACAGAAGAAGCAGGAGGATCAGCAAGCCGAGAAGGACAAAGAAGAAGACCGTGCGGATCTTCGCGGGCGAGAGCTTTGCCGTGCGCAGGATGTTCCCGCCGGAAAACTCCACGGTATAATCGGGATTGTCGGCGGTCAGAACGAACACGTCGTCCTGCATGTGAAGGCGCAGGAGCGGGTCCTCCCCCGCGAGGATCTCACCCGAGACGAGGGTAACGAACGGAAGCGCGGGCGCCTCCCCACGGTAGAGCGTCACGTCGGACAGCTCATAGACGAGCCTGCGCGGGAGGACGAGGAAGGTCACGGCACAGACGGCGCCGTCCTCCGACGCGTCGCCCTCGAACGTATAGTTCGCGGGGTCGGTCAGGCGGAGAGTCACCGTATACGTCCCCGCGTGCACGCCGCTCTCGGCGAAAACAACGGTGTAAAGCGGCGAGTCGGGAACGCTCGGCGTCTTCTCCGTACCGTCATACTCCCATGCGGACAATGCGGGAGGCAAGACCCCCGCGCGCAGCACGCGGACGGTACGGGAGAGGGTGCGCGGCGCGTCATAATTTTCAAAATCGAAGGAAAGCGTCGCCGTCACCGTATACTCGCCCGCAGACAAGAGCTGCGCGCCGTCGTAGGAGGCGACGGAGAAGCCGCTCGGCAGATCGGTAAAAAAGACCGTATGCGTCGTGCCGTCGTAGACGAATTCTTCCTCGGACACTCTGACGGCAAAGAGGTCCGCCGACCGCTTCTTTACCGTGACGGGAACGCGCTCGGTCAGTGTACCGAGGGAAAAACCGACCGTATCGTCCGAGGTGCGAAGACTGTCGCCGTTCCGATAGGAGATGAGGATCTCTCGTGTGTCCGCCTCCGTTACACTGCCGTCGTTATAAAAGACCTGCGCGGTGAAATCCGACGGAGAGAGGGTATCGAAGGCGACAAGCTCGTTTTTACAAAGCGTGATGCGAAGCGAGACCGGAAGCACCTCGAGAAGGGTCAGGGTGACGCTCTCGCCGATCAGGGCGCGATAGTTTCGCGACGCCGCCACCTCCGCGCGCATGTAATACGTGCCGTGCGTGCGAGGGAGGTCGATCTCGTGCTCAAGCGTGCTGTCGGAGAAGAAACGAAGAGTAGATTTTCCGTAAAACGGCACCGCCGATCCGTTAAAAATCGCGCTTTCGTAAATTCTTGTTGGCAAAAGCTTGGTTATCCAATGGTTTTCCGCGGGAAGAATACGGAACGTCGCGGTATCGTTTTCGATCATGTAATCTTCGCAAAGCGAGCTTGCGAACGCGGTATATTCGCCCGCGTCGACCATCGCACCGCTCACCGAGACGTCAAACGCCTCCGCACGCGCGGTGGGGAGACATTCCCCGCCCGTATAGGTAAAGGTCAGCGAGTCCCAGACGACCATTGCGGGCGCGGGGGTGATGGCGACGGCGCTCACGATCTCGTCGGGCGCCGTATAATTTTCGCTCGTCGTCGTAAAGGTGATGCGGACGATGCATTTCCCTTCCGAAACGTGTGTGACCGTGCGGTCGAAGACGGGGATCGGCACCGAGCCGTCGGCACCGACGGGGAGCGTGCCCGTCATGCGCGGGACGCGCGCCGTCCCGTCGTACACGAAGACGGACTCGGGAAAGGCGTAGGTGAGGGGATATTTTGCCCGCTCGATGACCCAGACATACGGCGGGATCACGGGCTCTTCATAATTTTTCGTATCATAGGAGAGCGTCACCCGCGCCGTGTATGTCCCCGCGTTTTTGCCCTCGGCATCCGCATACCCGATAACGCCGACGCCCGCGGGAAGCCCCGTGAGTGTCACGCGTTTTATACTGCCGTCGTACACAAAGCCGACGTCCGACCACGAGACCGACGACAGATCGTACGTCGCCTTGGCAACGGAAAAGCGTGTGGTAAGTCCGCGGAAGGAATAATTCCCGTCGCTCGGGCAGGCGGTCGCCGTATACCCTTCCCCCGCCTCGCTCTTTCCGCCGAGGACGGGAAGTTTGATCTTCTTTCCGAAAACGTCGATATACCACGCGTCGGGACAGCGCGTCTCCCCGTTATAGACGAAGGAAGTGTTCCCGAAGAGGATCTCCGTCTCCTTCGGCAAGAGCGTCAGCGACGCCGTCATGGGAGGGGGCGTGAGATAATCCTCGCTCCCGCTGCGGAAGGTGAGCGTCAGCGTATAGTTCCCCGCATCGGTGCCTCCGCCCGTGACCGAGGCGGAGAGACGACTGCCGTCCTCCCCCGTCGGGAGCGTGCCGACGGGATCGATCGTATGAAACATACCGTCATACACAAAGGTACGGTCGGGAAAAGAGATACCGCTCAACGGGTAGTCCGCCGCCCGCACCGTCAGGGGCAGCGTCACGTCCGCGCCGCAGTAGGAGATCAGAAGATAGGGAGAGCGCACGCGGAACGCCGTCTTCCCGTCGGGATAGGCGAAGGCGAGTGCGGAGAGCGCGACCTCCTCCTCGCGCCCATCGGAATACGTGGCGTAGACCGACAGTCCCTCGGGCAGAAAGCGCTCGAAGGCGCGGTACTCGCTCTTCTTCGGCATCGCGGCGACGCGGATCGAGAGCACCGTCACTTCCTTCACCGAAAAGGCGACGGGGAGGGAGCGGAGGGCGGCGTAATCCGCCGTTTCCTCTACCTCGACACGTAAGTAATAACGTCCCGCGGTCTGCGGCGGGGTCTCGCGATAATCCCCGTCGGGGGTCGACGCGTAGAAAAATCTCGGTGTGCCGAAGCGCGCACGCGCGAAGGGAGAGGCGCTTCCGCTCTCGAAATAATCCGAGATCGTCACCTCGCCGAGGAAGGAATTCTCCTCTTGCAGAATGCGGAAAAGAAGCGTCACCGACGCATCCTCCGTCCCGACGAACGCGCGGTTTTCGGCATCCGTCAGGGTGAGAACGAGGGGATATTCCCCCGCGTGGACGCCCCCTTCGTTTTCCGCCACGGTGTAATCCGCGGTGTCGAAAAGCTCGGAGGTCTGACGGGCTCCGTTATAAAATTTCGAATCCGCCGTCGGGATCTCTACGAGCTTTTTCCCGATCGTCACCTCGACGGGTGAGGTGGTCACGGTGACGGAATCCCGTCCTTTTGTAAATGTTATTTTACAATAATAGCTTCCGGACTCGGAGACGTTCCGTAGTTTCAGCGTTTTCGCGGAAGAGCGACAAAGGACGTCATTCCGATACCATTCGAAAGAAAAAAGTCCTTCGGAGGCAAGCTCGTGCGAGAGCGAAGAGAAGGTAAGGTCGTGCAGTTCCCCGTCATACGAAAAGGCGAGCGCCGACAGGGAGAAGGTCGGCGGGAGGAGGGAGAATTTCGCATACAGCGAGGTGTCCTCCTCGGGCGGAGCGGAAAAATCCATCCTTTCCGTCAGGGCGGTATCGACGTACCAACCGTCGAAGGTGTAGCCGCGCTTTGTCGGCGGCTCGGGGGGCGTCAGCGCCTTGCCCGCAAAGCCGTAAAGAACGCCGCTCTCCGTCCCGTCTACATAGCAGGGATAGCGGTACGGCAGAGAGACGGCGAGGTAATTTCGCTCGTCGATCGTCTCGCCGCGCTCGCGATAGACGAGGGGGCAGGAATTCCCCTTTTCGTCGTATAGCGTGATCTTCGTCTCCATCCCAGCGACGGCACCGTAAAACGTGAGCGTCTCCGTTCCCTTTTGAAAGCTCGTTAAGAGTCTGACTCTCATCGTTCCCGAAAAGGGGACGTTCTCCGCCGTCAGCGTGATCGGGAGGGTCGCGGCGGCATCGACCTCTTTTCCCGAAAGCAGGGCGCTCCCGCCGAGGCGAAGCGTGCCCTCCGAATAGACTGCGACGCCCTCGGTATTGCGCACGGCGCCGCCCGTGAGCGTGACGGTGCCGAGAAGGTTCTTCACCGCGGCATTCTCCCCCGCCGTGAGGATCTCGCCGCCCGTCATGCGAAAGAGCGCGTCGGAGGCGTAATCCAGCGTCACGGCGCCTCCCGTGCTCTCGATATGACCTGCGGAAAGGGTGAGCGTCCCCTCCTTGACTCGGATCCCGCCGTCCGAAAAACGAAGGGTAGCGCCCGCGATCTCCGCGCTCGTGCCGTCGGACAGGATCAGCCCCGCGCCGTCCGTGAAGGTCAGCGTGCCGAGGATCGACAGCCGTTTTGCGGAAAGTGTCAGCGTCTCCGTCAGTGTGACCGAGGAAAAGGTGACGCGCGCGCCCGCGCTCGGAAGCGCGGCGATCGCCTCGGCAAGGCTCCCCCGCACCGTCTCGTTCCCGTCCCCGTCGAGCAGTCGGAATTCCCCGCCCTCCGAGCGTAGCTCGTAGTCTCCGACGACTGCGGAAAGCGCCGACGGCTCCTCCGTATCGCTTTCCGTGCTCTGCGCAGAGGACGTCTCAAAGGTGCCCGACGTCTCCGCGGCGGACGTTCCCCGCCCTTCTGCCTCCGCGGCATCGACGGACACGGCAAGGCAAATCAAAAAAAGCGTAAGTAATGACAGGAAAATTCCGATTTTTTTCATAATTCCTCCGAGGTTAGAACCACTTTTTGATAAGTATACCATTTTTTACCACTCTCTGCAAGAGTCGGAGGAATAAATATATCGGGAGGATCCCGCCGCATGTGACGGTCTTTGCGCGAAAGGGAAAGAATGCGGGACGGAGCGACAAAAACCGCTTTTTCGTTTGTGTCCCCCGCGCGGCGTGCACCGTCCGAAAACGAAAAAGCGGGCCGAACCGATGCAATGCTCGGATCAGCCCGCCTCCCTCGCGGGGTGTGAATTATTTTTCCTTATAGTAAAGCATACAATGGCAATAGCCCTCGAAGTTCGGGTCGGCGATCTGCTCGCGAAACTCCTTGCACATGCACTTGGTATCTTCGTTATGCGCAAGGCGGCAGGGGCAATAGCCGCCGTTCTTCTTCATGGCGTCCTTCAGAAGCTTTACCGTCTCTTTGTCTTCGTTCAGGCGTATCTTCATTGAAACTCCCGGATCAACGCCTCGAGATTCTCCTTCGGCACGTAACCGACGGACATATCGAGGAAGGTATCGTCCTTGACGAAGGCGACCATCGGAATGCTTTCGACACGGAATTTCTCGGCGAGTTCTCTCTCCTCGTCGACGTTGATCTTACAAAACTTGACATCGGGATGCTCTTTTTCAAGCTCCTCGAGGATCGGCGCGAGCATCCGACAGGGGGCGCACCACGTGGCGAAGAGGTCGATGACGACGAGACCGTCGTGCTTTTCGACTTCGGCTTCAAATGTATCTTTTGTTAAAGTGAGCATATTCGCTTCTCCTTTCGCTTGTTTGATATCAGTATACCACACCCCTGCCTTGAGGTAAAGAGGAAAATCAAAAATTCACGGAAAATTCAAACGAATTCTTTTTTTCGTTACAAATGCGTTGTATAATAGATAGGAAATCGAAAAAGAACCGAGGTCACGCCATGCAACCCTATGAAATGAAAATTACCGCCGACATCCACGACGTCGACGAGAACGGTATCGTCCGTACCTCCGCGCTCATGCGCTATATGCAATCCGCGGCGCAGTGCCAGCTGACCGACAACGGCATGTCCTACGACGAGCTGAAAGAGAGGAAGCGCGCCTTTTTACTCTCGCGCATCCGCCTCGAGCTTGACGAGTCGGTGCGCGCGTATGCGCCGCTCGTCGCCGCCACCTTCCCCGCGGAGAGTCACGGTTACAGCTTTCTTCGTTTTTACCGTCTGTCCTGCGACGGGCGCGAGATCGGCCGTGCCGCCGCCGTGTGGGCGCTCATCGACACCGACACCCGCGCGCCGGTACCCGTCAGCGAATTCCCGCTCGGGCTCCCATGCCTTTCTCCTCTCGACATTACGACGACCCGCTTCCGTATGCCGACCGAGCTCCGCCGCCTCGGCTCCTATGCGGTCACGTATGCCGACCTCGATCAGAACGGGCACATGAACAACACGAGATACCCCGACATGTACGCAAACTTCCTGCCCATGCGGGGAAAGCGCATCGCCGCCGTCTCCGTCAATTATAAGCGTGAGGCGCCGAAGGGCGAGGTGCTCGACGTCTACGCCTCGGGCGGGCGGGACACCGTATATTTCCGCACGGTACGTAGCGACGGAGAGATCAATTCGGAGGCGGAAGTACATCTTTGTGACATTTGATTGCAATTCTTGCGATCGTTATGTCATTTTCTCAAAAGGTGCAATTTTTTTATCTTGCTTTTTGGTATTTTGAATTTTTTCGTCATACTCGATTCTTTTCCCCTCTTCTCGCGGCTTGCCTTTTGATGTTATTTTTCGAAAAATATGCACCGATCGGCGCTAAAATGTCAATTTTCGCAAGATGGGGTATAGAATCGAATTCAAACTTTTTTCCGACCCTGACAAAATCTGACGACATTCTCCCGCGAGATATGGTATAATAAGACAGCTTTGAAAGAAAAAGCACAATTTTACCATGGGAGTGATACTATGAGACAGGCAGAAAAGACAGACGAAAAAATTATCCGAACGGAGATGTGCGAAGAAGACGGCTATCGTTATACATACGATCTTCTCACAAGAGAAAGCCGCGCAACGGCGAGCTTCCGACTTCCCCTCTACTCCATCCGCGTGACGCTTCTGTCACCCGAGGGCAAGGAAACACAGGCGGAGCTTTCCGACGTGTTTGCCGACCCCGGTCGCGCGATCCTCTTCTTCGACCACGTGAGAGAAAATCTCGCGACACCGATCGATCTTCCTTACATTTTCGAGGATGAATTCCATTCCTGATACGGTTGAGCCGATGCTGCGGGAAGTTCCCGTCGTGCAGTATGTACCGTGAAGAGCAAACGCCCTCCGCCACACTTCCGAAGACAAGCCTTCGGTCCTGTGGCGGAGGGTGGTTGTTTTTTTATCCTAAATGGGGGTTATGATCCTGTGGTTCTATCAGACTCCGTAAAAAATGTTGGGGTTAGTTCAAAAAATAGGATTGCGCCTTCGGCGCAGAGTGGATGATTTCGGATTCGAAGAGTCAGGATTCCAGATTGAGCCACAAAGCGGGACGAACACCGAACACGCTGTACACGCCGTGGCTGTAGTTGGAGCCGTCCGAGTCGACGCGGTTCGCGCGGAAGACGTCGTTGCGGCTCGGCGAGCGCAGCCACCAAGAGACGGCATAGCCGGCTGAATCATTCGTGCTCAGCCCTCTTGCCACAGCGTAATCGGTCGCGGTTGCTATTCTTGACGCGTTGCCCGAAAAATAACTGCTTCCGAACGCTTCCTTATAGCTCAAAAGATAGATTTTATCCTCGGTGTTTTCGCAAGCGTAAGGATTGGACGAAGAATAAGTCGACGACGCGCTGTTATCTACCGTGGTGATAAGAATCGCGTTTTTCTGTGCTTCGTTGAAGGCGGTGTCCAAAAATGTGCCGTTCAGATATGCGCGAATCGTAGACTCCTTATAGTTGTTGGGATAAATATCTTCGCCGTTCTCGCCTCTTCTTAGATAGGTGCTCTCATAGTAGCACGAAATGTCAAGAAGGCAATTGGCAAGCAGTTGATAGCTGCCGTCAGCAGAAGAAAGAATACGCCAAACGATCGGCTCGACGAGAAACCATTCGGTCGTGCCATCCTTACATTCCACGCCGTCGCTATATCGATATGTATGGGTTTCCGTTTCGCCATACTTGTTGGTG
>CAVEOF010000052.1:0-14065 GCA_963617165.1 Coriobacteriaceae bacterium
TTATAGACTTTCGCGAAAAATAGGCTCTTTGTCAATAGTTAGGGTGAAGAACCGACAATCAAAGGAACAAAAAACGACAGCCGAAGACGAACAACGCAAGAATTAAGAATAATTCTTCTTAATTGTCCTGATTGTCTTGTTTTTGAGGGAAAAAATTACAAAAATTTTCCGAAAGCATTGAAAAAACGCGCGCGTTATGGTATACTCTATATGATAAACGGTCAAATGCGGTTATGCTATGACAAAAAGGGAAAAAGACGTCGGAAACTTCGGCGTCGGAAGGAAACAGACATGGAAAGAGAATTGATCTCCCACATCTATGCGGTGCCGGAGCGCTTCGGCGGCAAGAGCGTGACGCTCGGCGGTTGGGTGCGGAATCTCAGAGATTCCAAGGCATTCGGCTTTATCGATCTGAACGACGGCTCCTGCTTCAAGAGCTTGCAGGTCGTGTTCGAGCGGGAGAAATTAGAGAATTACGACGAGATCGCCGCACAGAACATCGGCGCGGCGTTGGTCGTCACGGGCATTCTGACCCTGACCCCGGGGGCAAAGCAGCCCTTCGAGCTGAAAGCGACGAAGATCGCCGTAGAGGGCACCTCGACCCCCGATTACCCCCTCCAGCCGAAACGGCATACCGTGGAATTTTTGCGGGAGCAGGCGTATCTTCGCCCGCGGACGAATCTTTTCTCCGCCGTCTTCCGCGTGCGTAGCGAGGTCGCCTTCGCCATTCACGATTTCTTCCACTCCCGCGGCTTCGTCTATGTGCACACGCCTCTGATCACGGGCTCCGACTGCGAGGGCGCGGGCGAGATGTTCCGCGTCACCACGCTGGACCTCGAGAACCCGCCCCGCACCGAGGACGGACACATCGATTTTTCGAAGGACTTCTTTGGCAAGAGCACGAACCTCACCGTCTCGGGACAGCTCGAGGGTGAGACCTACGCCATGGCGTTCGGCAACATCTACACCTTCGGTCCCACCTTCCGCGCGGAGAATTCCAACACCGCGCGCCACGCCGCGGAATTCTGGATGATCGAGCCGGAGATCGCCTTTGCCGACCTCGACGACGATATGGCGCTCGCATGGGATATGATCCGCCACATCATCACGCATGTGACGGAGAAATGCGCCGCCGAGCTTGCCTTCTTCGATAAATTCGTCGACAACGGCTTGCTCGCAAGACTCGACGCCCTGAAAAATGCCGAGTACGCCAAAGTCACCTATACCGAGGCGATCGACATCCTGCTGAAATCGGGGCAGGAATTCAAATATCCCGTCTATTGGGGCGTGGATCTACAGACCGAGCATGAACGTTATCTGACCGAACAGGTGTACAAAAAGCCGATCTTCCTCGTGGATTACCCGAAGGAGATCAAGGCATTCTATATGCGTCTCAACGACGACGGGAAGACCGTTGCGGCAATGGACCTTCTGGTGCCCGGCGTCGGCGAGATCATCGGCGGCTCGCAGCGTGAGGAGCGTCTCGACGTTCTGAAGGCACGCATGGCGGAGCTTTCCCTCAAGGAAGAGGATTATTGGTGGTATCTGAATCTACGGAAGTACGGAGGAACCAAACACGCGGGATACGGTCTCGGCTTCGAGCGTATCATTATGTATCTGACAGGTGTGTCGAATATTCGCGATGTCATTCCGTATCCGCGGACAGTGGGTAACGCCGAGTATTGATTCGGAAAAAGGCTTGCCCGAGGGCAAGCCTTTTTTCTGCCAATCGTTCGTTTTTGTTATTTTCGGGCTTGCCGAAAATTTTTGGCGGAACCCAAAATAAAAGATCAAGGAGTCCTGTATGCGTACAAGCGAGATCGAATTTTTCACCGAGCGGACGAACGAGAGCATCCCCGCGATGAAACGGGCAAAGGAGGCGTGCCTTTCGGGCGACCTTTCTCTGGCGGAGAAGATCTTTGCCGATTATATGAGAGAGACGCTCTCTCCCGAAACGTTTTTTGAAATTCCCTACGTGAAGGAATGGTACCCGAAGGAGGAGAACCGCGAGAAGATCCTCGCGCGCGCCGAGCGCATCCTCGACGGTTGGGTCTCTTCCTGCGGCTTCCCGTGGCAATTTGAGGGGGGCGTCGTCGATTGGAAGTCCAACAAGACGCCGAACGGCTACCGCGAGTGGACGTGGCAGCTCTCCCGTCACGGCGAGTTTTCGGGTCTTGCGCAGGCGTATCTTCTGACGGGAGACGAGCGCTATGCGAGCCGCTTTGTCGATATGATCCTCTCGTGGATCGAGCAGGCGGATTGCCCCGAGGATGCCTCGGGCTTTGCCACCGAGACATGGCGCACGATCGAGGCAGGCATCCGTCTCTCCTCCTCGTGGAACTACGCGATCTTCACCTTCCTTCGCTCTCCCGCCATGACCGACCGCGCCATCACCCTGATCTTCCTGTCGGTCTACGAGCACGGCCGGCGGCTCCGCAACTTCTCGACGGGCTTCAACTGGCTGATTCACGAGATGTCGGGACTCTTACATATCACCCTCCTGTACCCCGTCTATCGCGACAGGGAGGACTGGCAGCGCTTCGGCTTTGAAAAGATGGAGGAAGAGTTAAAGACGCAGATCTATCCCGACGACTTCCAGTTTGAGCTGACGACGACCTATCACGGCGTCGTCCTGCGCTACTATACCTTGGTTCTCGATGCCTATACCGCCTACGGTAAGACGGTGCCCGAGAACTTTCACACCATGATCCTGAAAATGTTCGGCCTCTATCCGAAGATCGTCCGCCCGGACGGCACCATCCCCGATCTGAACGACGGTCTCGAGCGCTCGATCCGCGGGGATATGGCAAAGGCACTTCATTACGACGAGAGTAACGAAGCCTTCCGCTATATCGCCACGGCGGGGAAGGAGGGGACGCCCCCCGACTTTACGTCGATCACGCTCCCGTATTCGGGCATGACCGTCTTCCGCACCGATTGGACGGAGAAGGCGATGTGGGCATACTTTGAGTCCGCCCCCTTCGGGAAGGCGCATCAGCACGAGGATAAGCTCGAGCTTGAGCTTTACGCCTACGGGACGAAGCTTTTGACCGATGTCGGCAGATATGACTACGACCGCTCCCTGATGCGGGATTTCGTTCTCTCCACGAGAGCGCACAATACCGCGATGGTCGATACCTACGGGCAGAACCGCCGTAAAAATTACGAGTGGCATCCCGAAGATCTGCAAAAGCGCTCGAACATCGCATGGCACTTCGGAGAGGACTTCGAGGTCTCCGAGGGCGAATATGACGAGGGCTACGGTCCCGACCTCATTCCCGTCACGCACCATAGAAAGATGATCTTCTTCAAGCGGGGCATCGAAGGGACGAAGCCCTTCTTCCTCCTCGTCGATACCTTCATCCCGAAGGACGAAAAGGAGCATCTCTACGAGGTGCATTTCCAACTCGATAAAGAACCGATCGAGGCGCAGGGGAAGCGCGTCACCGCCCGCCATGAAAACGGCGTCAGCCTGACGATGCTCTCCACCGCCTACCCGACGATCCTCATCGGACAGTACCGCCCGCGCTATATGGGCTGGCGGCAGATCTATGCCCCCGGCACCGACCACGAGCATATGCCCGCGCCCGCTGTCTCCTTCACCGAGTACGGAGGAGAAAAGACGGTCGTCACGCTCCTGTACCCGAACGATGAACCCGCCTGCCCGATTCTCGGCATAGTGCTCGAAGACAACGGCTTCACCATCGAAACAATAGACAAAAGCAAACATTTCTTCGCATTTTCCGACAAAAACTTCGAAACAGATAAGAAAAAATCATAAAGGAGAACCACGATGCTTATCACAGATGAAAAATTCTTTTGCGAATCCCTCAATCAGAACATCCCCGAGATGCGGAAGGTAAAGGAGAACTACCTCGCGGGGGACATCGCGGGTGCGGAGCACGTCCTCGCGGAATACGTGAGACGGACTCTGAACCCCGAGATTTATTTCGGCCTTTCCTCCAGTAGAAAAAGACGTCTGATTCCCGACAACAAAATACGCACGGAGGCGGAGCGCATCGTCGACGGTTGGGTGTCCTCCTGCGGCTTCGCATGGCATTTCGAGGACGGCAAGATCGACTGGAATTCCAACAAGACACCGAACAACTACTGCGAGTGGACTTGGCAGCTCTCCCGTCACCCCGAGTTTTATTCTCTCGCGGACGCCTATCTCCGCTTCGGTGACGAGCGCTATGCCAAGCGCTATGTCGATATGCTTCTTTCGTGGATCGATCAGGCGGAGTGCCCGGAGAATGCCTCCGGCTTCCACACTCTCACGTGGCGAACGATTGAGGCGGGCATCCGCATGTCCGACTCGTGGCAGTATTCCTTCCACGCCTTTTATCGCTCTCCCGCTATGACCGACCACGCGATCACCATGTTCTTAAAGTCCGTCAGAGAACATGCCTACCGCCTCCGCGGCTTTTGCACGGGCTTCAACTGGCTTATGATGGAGATGAACGGACTGATGCACATCGCCGTGCTGTACCCCTTCTTTGCCGATGCCGCCGAGTGGCGCGCCTTCGCCACCGACCGTCTGAACGAACAGCTCGAGATTCAGATCTATGAGGACGGCTTCCAGTTTGAGCTGACGACCAACTATCACAACGTCGTGCTCACAAATTTCAACGGGGTCAATGACCTGCTTCTCGCCTACAACATCCCCATGTCCGAACGCATGAAGGAGCAGGTCTATAAGCTCTTCATGCTGAACATCAAGCTCGTGCTCCCCGATTTCAGTCTTCCCGACATCAATGACGGCACCACCTCGTATTGGATAGGCTACGGAAAGTCGCTCGAGTATTTCCCGGACGACGAGGTTTTCCGCTTCGCGGCAAGCGGAAGAAAAGAAGGGAAGGAGCCACCCTTCCGTTCGATCTCTCTTCCGTACGCGGGCATGACCGTCTTCCGCACCGATTGGACGAAGGACGCCATGTGGGCATTCTTCGACGGCGGCCCCTTCGGAAAGGCGCATCAGCACGAGGATAAGCTCGCCTTCCAACTCTACGCCTACGGCAAGAATCTGCTCTCCGATGTCGGATGCTACGATTACGATACCTCCCTTATGCGTGCCTTCGTCCTCTCCACGAGAGCGCACAGCACCGGCATGGTGGATAAGGAAGGGCAGAACCGCCGCGCGAGGTACGAGTGGCATCTCGAGGACATTCACAAGAAGTCGGAGCTTGCATGGCGCTTCTCGGAGGACTTCGAGATCTCCGAGGCGGAGTATAACGAGGGCTACGGAAAGGACTTCATCGACGTCACCCATCACAGAAAGGTGATCTTTTTCAAGCACGGCGTCGAGGGGACGAAGCCCTTCTTCCTCCTCATCGATACCTTCACCCCGAACGACGAGAAAGAGCACCTCTACGAGGTCAACTTCCAGCTCGATAAACAGCCGATCGAGGCGCAGGGAAAGCGCGTCACCGCCCGTCACGAGGACGGCGTCAGCCTCTCCCTCGTCAGTACGGCATACCCCACCGTTTACATCGGACAGTATCACCCCCGCTATATGGGCTGGCGGAAGATCAAGGCGCCCGGTACCGACCATGAGCATATGCCCGCGCCCGCCGTCTGCTTCACCGAGTACGGCGCAAAGAAGACGGTCATCACCGTCGTCTACCCGAACAATGAGTCGACCCTCCCCGTCGAAGCCGTCACGGCAGACGAGAACGGCTTTACCCTTCACTTGACGAGCGGAAAAGAAGCCGCCTTCGCCTTCGACGACGAACGCTTCGCGACAAGCAAAGAGTCTCCCGAGTACGTCGAAAACAAATAAACGGGAGAGATGTCCCGGCTTTGCTCGAAGTTAGAGAAAGCCCCCGCGCATTGCGAAGATCCCTGCCTGCACTTTCGGGAGACCTCAACTACGTCGGGGGAAATCCGCTCACGCGGAAAGAGATCCACTCACACGGAAAGAGATCCAAACTTCACGCAAAGCCCTGCGCGCACATCGCGAACAACCTCGCTTCGATTTTGCGGAGATCTCCATCCGCAGGATCAAAAACAACGAAAACGACAACAAAGCATTACAAAACCCCTCACGACGGTTGTCGGGAGGGGTTTTGTAACGGAAATAGCGAAAGGATCATCAAAATCAAAGAAAGCTCGAATCAAGAAGATCTCCGTCGCGTCATGTCGGGAAATAAACGTAAATCTTCCCGCAAACGCAACAATTCATAATTCATCATTCATAATTCTTAATTTTCTACATTTTCTCGAAGTGCAACACGTCGGTAACGAACACCGTTGCACCGCCGACGGTCACTTCGGCGACTCTCACCGTTCCGACCGCAGTGCGCGCGTCGGGCGTTACGGCAGGCATTGCCGCGGTGCGCTTCGCGCAATTGTGGCGGATGATGGAGAGCGCGGTTTCCACCTTGTCGTCGGGCGTTCCGATAAGAAGGGTGGTGTTTCCGTCCTGAAGAAAGCCGCCCGAGGTGGCGATCTTCGTGAAGCTGAAGCCGCCGTCCTTCAGAGCGTCGGAGACGAAGGAAGCGTCCCTCTTGTTGATAATCGCGGTAATCATTTTCATAGCAAATGTCCTTTCTCCCTGCTGTTTGAAAGCATATGCGTGCCGCGGCGGCAGGGAAGGATTATTTTTCGAGCAAGTAAGCCTTGATGTAATCGGCGCTCATCTTCACCGATTCGAGCGGGTTGCCCGTCGAATATACCTCGTCCTCGACGACGAAGTATTTGACGCCCGTCTTCTCGGCGGTCTTGATCAGCTCGGGGAAATTCATCGTTCCGCGACCGATCTCGATGCGCTCGGGCGCGTGCACGATCTTTCCGTCTTCCGTGTGGAACTCGTGGTTCGCCTCGCAGTCCTTGAGATGTACGCAGTTGACCCGTCCCGCCAGACGCTCGAGAAGTGCGCGCACGTCGATGCCCGCGACCTGTGCCCAGTAGGAGTCGACCGTGAAGCCCGTCGTCTCGGGGTCGAGCTCTTCCATGAGGTAGTCATACTTGCGCTTGCCCTCGATCTCGACGAACCGATTCGAGAACTCGCTCGAGTGGTTGTGATAGACGAGCTTGTAGCCGTAATTGTTGTAGTAGATCTTTGCCATCTCGTTGAACTTCTTGATGAAGTCCTTCAGAGACTCGAAATCGGGCGTCGTGTAGCCGCCGATACCGATCTCCATCGCGCCGAGGATCTTGTGGTATCTTGCGGTGCCCTCCACATCTTCGCAGATGCGCTTGAAGTTGTAGTGTGTGGAGAAGAGACGGATGTTTGCCTCATCGGCATACTTTCTGAACTCTTCGGGAGAGATAGTATCATAGGTTCCCGCCGTCTGTGCCAGCGTATAGCCGTACTCCTGCATTTTCTTGAAGGCGGCGCGTGTACGCTCGGGCGTGGTAAATTCATCGCGAATGGACCAAAGCTGAAGCCCGAACTCTTTCATGGTAAAATGCTCCTTTTCGGAAAATCATAGGCTTACCTAAAGTATACCATGCCGCGCGCGTTTTGTCAAGGGATTTTAGCGAAAATAACGAATTGTCAGCGCATTCAGGACGACAGTCAGAGAGGACAGCGCCATCGCGGCGGATGCCATCATCGGAGAGAGCGTCACGCCGAGTCCCGTCAGCGCGCCCGCCGCGATCGGAATGCAGATGCAGTTGTAAATGAGCGCCCAGAAGAGGTTCTCCCGCACCTTGCGGAGCGTCAGCCGACCGAGACGCACGAGCTTCACCACGTCGCGGATGTTGTCTCTGCGGAGCACCACGTCACAGCTTTCGATGGCGACGTCGCTGCCCCGTCCCATCGCAATGCCGATGTCGGCGGCGACGAGAGGAAGCGCGTCGTTGATGCCGTCGCCTACCATGGCGACCTTTTCCGTCGCGGAGATCTCGCGGATTTTGTCTCCTTTTCCCGCGGGGGAGAGGGAAGCGTAATACTCGTCCACGCCGACCTCTGTCGCCACGTGCTTTGCCGCGGGCGCCGCATCTCCCGTCAGCATGACGGAGCGCACCCCGAGACGGGACAGCTCCGCGAGGGCTTCGCGGCTTTCGGCTCTCGGCGTGTCCGCTACCGCAAAAGCACCGAGCAGACCGTCCTCATCCGCCGTGTAAATGACGGCGGCACCCTCCGCTTCCGCCCGCGCGGCAAAGTCGGCGAGCGGGGAAATGTCCGCGTCGCAGTCTTCCATCATCGCGGCGTTCCCGACCGCGAAAGAGCCTTCCTTACATTTGACGTACACCCCGCGTCCGACTACGGAGGAGACCTTTTCGATCTCATAGACCGCCGCCCCGTCGGTAAAGGCGGAGATGGCGGATGCGATCGGATGCTTCGACTCTCTTTCCGCCGCTCCCGCCGCGGAGAAGAGTGCATCCTTGGTTTTTCCGTCGGCGAGCGCGTAGTCGAGCACCCGCATTTTTCCTTCGGTCAGCGTGCCCGTCTTGTCAAACGCAATGCGCCGCACCCGTCCGACCTCTTCGAGCGCCTCGGCGCTCTTGATGAGGATTCCGAGCCCCGCACCCTTGCCCATCGCACACATGATGGCGGTCGGCGTCGCGAGTCCGAGCGCACAGGGGCAGGAGATCACGAGCACGCTGATGGCGTGGTTGATCGATGCCGTTACGTCGTGCGTCACGAGAATCCAGACGAGGAAGGTCACCGCCGCGATACCGAGCACGACGGGGACGAAGAAGGAGCTCACGCGGTCGGCGAGCTTTGCGATCGGCGCTTTGGTCGCCGCCGCCTCGCTCACCATGCGCACCGTTTCCGAAAGAGAAGTGTCCGCCCCGATACGCAGGGGACACACCTCGGCATATCCGCCGAAGACCACGCATCCCGCGGACAGCTCGTCTCCCTCTTTTTTGTCGACGGGGAGACTCTCGCCCGTCAGCGCCGACGCGTCCACCGAGAGAGACCCCGACAGGATCACACCGTCGCAGGGAATTCGCTCGCCTTCGCGGAGGATCAGCGTGTCATCGAGCGTCAGCTCCGCCGTCCCGATCGAGACTTCCTCCCCGCCGCGCTTGACTCGCACGGTGTCGGGGGTCAGGGAGGAGAGCGCGCGGATGGCGCCCGCCGTCCGATCCTTTGCCCCGCCCTCGAGCGTCTTGCCGAGTGTCACGAGCGCAAGGATCATGCCCCCCGACTCAAAGGTCGCCTTCATCGCGAGCGAGTGGGAGGGCTCACCGAAGAGCACCATTCCGAAGATCACGGTGCCGTAAAGGATCGCCGTCCCCGAGCCGAGCGCGATTAGGGAATCCATGTTCGGCGCGCCCGCGAGAAGGGAGCGCGTCCCTCCGACGAAGTAGCGGTAGTTGAGGATCACGATCGGGATCGTCAGGACAAACTGCACGGCGAGGTTCAGCCGCGGGTTGTGCATATGCGAGAGAAACTCGGGATAGGGAAGGGACATCATGTCCCCCATCGCCACATACATGAGGAGCGTCGCGAGGATCAGAGAGAAAATCAAGGGCAAGTGGTTCTTCTTTGTCGGCGCGTCGAGGGTGATGACCTCCCCCTCGGCGAGCGGCTTTGCCCCGTACCCCGCGTGGCGTACAGCCGCGACGATGGCGTCGACGTCCCCCTCGTGCTCTACCTCCATCGAGGCGGTCAGAAGGCTGACCGCCACCGAGGAGACCCCGGGGAGAGAGTGGACGGCATTTTCCACGTGCGCGGCGCACGCCGCACACATCATACCGGTGATCTTGAATTTGGTTTTCATCCTAAAATCCTTTCTAAATGAAAAGAACTGTTTTCATTATACACAAAATTCGAGAGTTCCATTCGCCGCGTCACGTCGGAGCGCCGCGTCCGAAAGACTTTCGGAAAGCTCGGAAAACGTCACGTCTCCGCGCATCCCGTGCGAGGAATTTTCCTCTTTTTCGACAAGCCCCGACAGCCTGAGCGATCGGAGTCTCGAGAGCAGGAAGCCCTCGATCCAATAGTGAAATTCCGTCTCCGGATTCCGCCTTTCGAGGGGCTTCATCCTCACGTACATCGGACACCCGTCCGACGCGTCCCGCCACGTGTCGACGAAGGCGACGTCATACCTTTCGCGCGGCGCGTCGTGTTCCGCGTAGTCGAAGGCGTCGGCACGGAGGATGCGGATCTTCTCTCGGTGCGGGAAGAGAGGGAGAAGCCGCTCTTCGAACAGCCCGATGACGTCGGGACTCTTTTCGATCACCGTGACGCTCTCCACCGAGGGCTTGTTTGCCGCGTGGAATGCGTAGTATCCGAGTCCGAGACCGAAGGTCACGACCCGTCCCCTCGCCGCCGCGATCGCCTCGCGGGAGGTTACCGTGTCCGCGGGGGTCAGCGTCATCCATTCGTTGCCGTCCTCCGTTACGGCGAGAAAGGGGAATTCCTCACGGAAGAAGCCGAGCGGCGGGATCTCGCGAAAGTCGTCCGACACCTCCATGTCCCCCGCGATCGCCGCGCGGTAGGCGGGGTACTTCTCGTTTCTGATCTCGAAGCGCCCGCGCGCCGCGTCCGAGACGCGCACCCTGCGTATGTAATCGTCGGAGAGAAAATCCGTCGTGTCGAGGATACGCACGGAGGGGAGCAGGTAGTCGCGGTAGAGAATTCGCTCTTCCGTCTCTCCCGCCGCGTCGATGCCGAGTGCCTCGGCGAGCAGGGCGGCGACCGCCTCCCGCTCGGAAAGCCTCCCGTCCTCACAGAGCGCCCGTACCGCCCGCCCGTCCATCCACTCGGGACAGTGCGAGAGGTAGGCGGCATACAGGGAGGTCAGACGGTAATTTCGTCGGAAGGTCGCGGTAAGCCGTCGGAATTTTTCATAATCGGAAAAAGAAAGACTCACGATGTTCCTCCTTGCCATGGTTCTTGCGGCGGGTGTGGGGCGAATGTCAGCCCGCGGTGTCCCGCCCGCAAAAGAGATAAAAGCGTGGGATTAAAAATTTATAGCATCTCCGCGGGTTCTTTGATAAAACAGCGGAGAAGATGCAAAATGTCGTCGTTTTTCGACACCGCGCTACGGTTCGTCCCGATGGCGAGCGCCGCGAGATGCGTGCCGATGGCGGCGCTCTCGGTGAGGGAGAGTGCGTGATCTCTGCCCATCACCACCCCCGAGAGGAAGGCGTCGCCCGCCCCGCTCGTGTCCACGACCCGCACCTTTTCGGCGGGTACGATGCCGAAGGTGCTTGTCCGTCGGTCATAGGTCACAGACCCCGCGGCGCCGAGCGTCACGATGACGGAGGGCAGAGAGGGAGTGCGCACCTTTTGCAGGAACGCGACCATCTCCTCTGGCGAATTCTTTCGCAGGTCGGCGGAGAACAGCTTGCCGAACTCCACCGCGTTGCACACGATACACTCGGTGCGGAAGAGCAGGTCGGGACGCTTTTCGATCACCGAGAGATTGCCCACGATGGCGTAGACGGGCACCCCGTGCCGCTCGGCGGCGAGGATCACCCGCTCGGCGATCTCCTCTCCGAGGTCGATCTCGAGGATGACGCTCTTCGCCTCCGCCATCAGCCGCTCCGCTTCTTCTTCGACGAGGGAGAGGAGGGGCGCGGTGTCGGGCATCATGGAGATCTGCCCCGCCGCGTCTCCCGCCTCGTTCAGGACGACCATCCACATGCCGATGCCGCCGTCGGGCACCACCTTCAGATAGCGGGTGTCGACGCCGATCTCCGCGAGATGCCGCGTCACCGAGACGCCGAACGCCGACAGGTCGGATAAGCTCACGAAGCGGACGGGAAGCCCGCACGCCGCGAAGTTTTCCGCAATGTTGCGCGCGACGCCCCCTTCTACCGTCTCGATCCTGCCGAGATTCCGCCCGTCGGGCACGTAGACCCCGTTCGGGTACCCCTTCACGTCCACAAAAGAAACGCCGATGACCGTCGTATATTTCATATGTCCGTCCGCCTTTGACCGTTTTTTCTCAAAAGAATTTGCAGGGAATTCGCAGTGCGGGAGCCGAAGCACGGCGTCACGGGAGAAAAAAGCCTTCCGTCCGTCTCCGTTTGTGCCACCCTCTCGAATGTATACCTTTTTTATATAGTATAGCGCATCCGTTCGGGAATTTCAAGATTTTTTCGGGAATTTAGAAAAAAGATTGCAAAAAAAATCCGCCTGTGGTAAAATAAAAGAAAAAACGGAGGAGCTATCGATGGAAAAAGAGAAGATCGACCGCATCAACGAGCTCGGAAGACTCATGAAAACACGCGATCTGACCGAGGAGGAAAAGCGGGAGCAGACCCTTCTGCGCGCCGAGTACCTCGCATGGTTCCGCGCCGAGATCCGCGGTGAAAAAACAAAAGGAGAGAAAAAGCAATGAACCGCTGTGCCGTATGTTCCGCCCCGATCGAGGGGGAGTCGCCCGCCATTCTGACGATGGGAGGCTTCGGGCATCCCCGCTATCTCTGCCCCGCCTGTGCGGAGCGCTTCGATACCGTCACGGAGGGACGCGACCCCGACGCGATCTCTGCCGCGGCAGAGAAGATCTCCGCCGACCTTGCCGCCTCGGGCACCGATGACGAGGCGACCTATGAGACCGTGAAGGAGATCCTCGACACCGCCGCGACCCGCGCCGAGGGCATCCGCGCGGGCACCTACGATTTTTCCGAGGACGAAAAGGAAGAGGAGGGAGAGCTCGACGAGATCCCCGAGGAGCTTCTCGAGTCGGAGGAGGATCGCGCCCTCGACCGTGCGGAGGAGGAGAAGAACAAAAAATTCGATCATATCCTGAACTACGCATGGATCGGCATCGCGATCTGCGCCGTCGTCCTCTTCGTTTTGTGGTTGGTCCGCAGATGAGGAAGGATACGTTCGGCTTTGCCGTCGTCGGCACGGGAGCCATCGTCGACCGCTTCCTCGACGCGCTTTCTCATGTCGAGGGGGCGCGCGCCGTCGCTCTCTTTTCCCGAAAAGAAGAGACGGGGAGAGCCTTCGCCGCCCGCCACGGCGATCTGACGGTCTATACCGATTATGCCCGACTGCTCGAAGATCCCGCCGTTCACGGCGTGTACATCGCCACCCCGCACTTTTGCCATAAGGAACAGACCCTCCGCGCCCTGCGCGCGGGACGGCATGTGCTGGTGGAAAAGAGCGCGGCACTTACCGCCGCGGACTTTCGGGAAATGCGGGAGGAGGCAGAGCGGACGGGACGCGTCCTGCTCGAGGCGATGCGCCCCGACTTCGACCCCGCCTACGACATCGTGCGAAAGACCTTGCCCTCCCTCGGGCGTATCCGCCGCGTCTCCCTCGTCTTTTGTCAGTATTCTTCCCGCTACGATGCCTTTCGTCGCGGGGAGGTGAAGAACGCCTTCAATCCCTCCATCGGCAACAGCGCCCTGCTCGATATCGGGGTCTATCCGTTGCACCTCTGCCTCTCCCTTTTCGGGATGCCCGAGGAGCTGAGCTCCAGCGCGGTCTTCCTCGATAACGGCTTTGAGGCGGCGGGCGATCTCGCGCTCTCCTATAAGTCCCGCGGCTTTTTGGCGACCGTTTCCTATTCCAAGGTCCATAACGCCGTGGAAGCAAGCGTGATCGAAGGAGAGGACGGCGCCCTTCGCATCGATAAGCTCACCGAACCGAAGGAGCTCCGCTATTTTCCCCGAGGGAAGGAGCCCGTCACCCTCCCGTTTGCCGCGGAAGAAAACAACATGCGCTTCGAGATCGAAGCCTTTCTCGAAATGACGGAAGAAAAGCGCTCCCCGACCCCCTATCTCGAACTCACCGAAGCGACCCTGACCCTCATGGACAAGGCAAGCAAAGCACCCCGTTGACCCGTCGAGCAAAAACGCCTTCACTCGGAGGGCGGTCTGCGGTGTCAAACAGACGGTGGTATCGCTTGATCAAGAAAAGCGGAAAAACTCCGCCCCGATTTTGCAGCCTTGCCAAGTCGTGAAAGCAGTTGCAAGAAAAAGTACACCTCGCCCCCGTTCGACCGCCTTCCGCGAATGAGCGCAAACGCCCCAACATTCCGGCTACTCGCCTTCCGCGAATGACCGCAAACGCCCCGACATTCCGACTACCCACCTTCCGCCGAAATGACCGCAAACGCGTATCATTCATAATTCATAATTCATAATTGTGGGTTTACAATATAAGTGCAACACTTAGAAAAAAAGTAATGACACAGAAAGAACCTCG
>CAVEOF010000053.1:0-10140 GCA_963617165.1 Coriobacteriaceae bacterium
CGAGGTTCTTTCTGTGTCATTACTTTTTTTCTAAGTGTTGCACTTATATTGTAAACCCACAATTAAGAATTATGAATTAAGAATTGGGTGCGGGGCTATGCGGGGGCGGACGGGGATTGTGAATTCAGAATTAAGAATTATGAATTAAGAATTGGGTGCGGGGCTATGCGGGGGCAGACGGACGTGGGGGCGGCTTTTTTCGGGTTTGCTTTTTCGGAGCTTTGCGAAGAAAAAAGAGCGTCGCTTTCGCTTCGCTCTTTTTTCGCTATTTTTGAGGGGCGGAGAATTCTTTCGAAGCCTTCTCGGCTTTCGATCGGCGCAATGTCTTGCGCCGAATTCTTAATTCATAATTCTTAATTCTGAATTATCCCCTTACCAGATGAAGAAGGTCTCTCCGAGGAGCTTCAGAATGGCTTCGGTATAGAAGAAGTCGGCGTAGATGAGGTTCACGTGGACGCCCGCTTTTTCTTCCGTCATTTCGGCGGGATAGCGGATCGTACCGTAGCGAAGGACGCTGTCGTTCTCGGGATCGAAGTTCGCGAAGTGGTCGGTCATGGCGTGAAGGAGGTTCAATGCGGCGTGCATGTACATACCGCCCTCGCCCTCGGGAAGGAGTCTCGCGAGCTCGAGCAGACCGCAGGCGGCGCAGGCGCCCGCCGTGGAGTCGTAGTAGACGGGTTCTGCGGGGGCGCGGAAGTCGACGCGGGGGAGCCAATCGTCACAGCAGTTCGCGATGAAGTAATGGGCGACGCGCTTCGCGGTATCGAGGTACTTCTCTTCCCCGGTGTGGAGGTAAGAAATAACGAAGCCGTAGAGTGCCCACGCCTGACCGCGCGACCACGAGGAGCCGACGGCACAGCCCTGTCCGCCGTAGGTGGCGACGACGTCGCCCGTGTCTCTGTCATGCTCCACGATATGGGCGACCGAGCCGTCGGGGCGTACGTGCGTGCGCATAGTAGTATCGGCATGTGCCATGGCGATGCGCTTAAAGCGATCGTCCCCGATCTCCTCGGAGGCGAAATAGAGAATCGGCAGGTTCATCATGCAGTCGACAATCGTCCAGTTCTCGGTCTTCTTCTCTCCCCAGCTCCACGCGCGGATATAGTCGCCGCCGAGGACGAAGCGGGAGGCGAGCGTCGATGCCGCAAACATCTCGCGGGTGCGGGAGGACTTGTCTCCCGTCAGGCGATAGGACGCGCCCGCCGTGAGGTGCCAAAGAAAACCGACGTCATGATCGAGGCGGTCATACTGCGCGAGCGCAACATCCATTTTTTCTTCGATACGACGCGCGGTTTTGAGATACTCCTCATTCTTCGTATGGTTGTAGAGCAGATAGTTCATGCCGGCGTAAAAGCCCGCCGTCCAGTCGTTCGGATTGCTTACCGACACATCGTTGTGAATGCCGTTCTTATCGGCAACGGTGGGAATCTTCTCGCGGGAGCGGACTGCCGCGGCGGCGAGCTTTTTATCGAGTTTTTCAAAAATTTCCTTCGCCCATGCGGCGTTTTCGTTCAGAAGCTGCTGATAGTTTTTCATGGGGATTCCTTTCACAATTGTGTTTTTATTTTTCGTATAGGGAAAACACACCGTCGCGAGAGGCGTGCGGGGTGAGCTTTTCGGTTCGTTTTACTTCGGCTGCTTACCGATGTAGGCGAGAATACCGCCGTCGACATAGAGGATCTGTCCGTTGACGAAATCCGATGCCTCGGAGGCAAGGAAGACGGCGGGTCCGCCGAGGTCGTCGGCGTCGCCCCATCTGCCCGCGGGGGTCTTCGACACGATGAAGCTGTCGAAGGGATGGCGGGAGCCGTCGGGCTGTCTTTCGCGCAGGGGCGCGGTCTGGGGCGTTGCGATATAGCCCGGGCCGATGCCGTTGCACTGGATGTTATACTCGCCGTACTCGGAGGCGATGTTGCGGGTGAGCATCTTGAGTCCGCCCTTTGCCGCGGCATAGGCGGAGACGGTCTCGCGTCCGAGCTCGCTCATCATGGAGCAGATGTTGATGATCTTTCCGTGACCCATCTTGATCATCGTGGGGATCACTGCCTTCGCGACGATGAAGGGGGCGTTCAGGTCGACGTCGATCACGGCGCGGAAGTCCGCCGCGCTCATCTCGATCATGGGAATTCTCTTGATGATGCCCGCGTTGTTGACGAGGATGTCGATGTTTCCGACCTCGCGCTCGATCTTCGCGACCATCTCGTTCACCGCGGCCTCGTCGGTGACGTCGCAGACGTAGCCCTTCGCGTCGATGCCCGCCTCTTTATACGAAGCGAGTCCGCGCTCGACGAATTCCGCCTTGATGTCGTTGAAGACGATCTTTGCGCCCGCGTTTGCCAGCGCCTTCGCGATCGCGAAGCCGATGCCGTAGGTAGCGCCCGTGACGAGGGCGATCTTGCCCTCCAAACTAAAGCTCTGTTTGTTGCTCATGTTTCTATCTCCTAAGATTTTATTTTCGAAAAAGGGTCAGCGAAGCTCCTTGGTCTCGATATGGTCCATATCGTCGAACTCCTGATTTTCGCCGCACATTGCCCAGATAAAGGAATAATTCTTCGTGCCGACGCCGCTGTGGATCGACCACGAAGGAGAGATCACCGCCTCCTCGTTGTGCATGAGGATATGGCGGGTCTCCTTCGGCTCGCCCATCATGTGGAAGACGGCATCGTTCGGTCCCATGTCGAGGTAAAGATAGACCTCCATGCGGCGGTCGTGGGTATGGCAAGGCATGGTATTCCAGTTCGAGCCGACCTCAAGCTGTGTCAGACCCATGGCGAGCTGGCAGGACTGCATGACCTCGGGATGGATGTACTGGTTGATGACTCTCTTGTTGCAATCCTCGACCGAGCCGCAGGGCACCTTGCGCGCCTTGGTGATGTCGATCTTGACGGTGGGGTACTCTTTATGTGCCGGGCAGGAGGTAATGTAGAATTTCGCGGGGTTCGTCTCATCGACGCTGCGGAAGCGGAGGTCGCGATGGCCGCGCCCGACGTAAATGCCGTCGCGGGGGTTCATCTCATAGGTCTCGCCGTCGACGGTAATGACGCCCGCGCCGCCGATGTTGATACAGCCGAGCTCGCGGCGCTCGAGGAAGTAATCCGCGGCAAGCTCCTTGCCCGCCTCGAGCTTCAGCTCAAGCTTCACGGGCATCATGCCGATCACGATGATGCGGTCGGTGTGGCTGTAGACCATGCGGATATTGTCCTTTGTAAAGAGGTTCGCAATGTGGAATTCCTCTCTCAGTCTGTCGGTGGTATAGTATTTTACGTCCTTTGCATTGGACGCGTCTCTGACTTCCATGCCTTTTTTCTCCTCTTTGATATAATTTCCGTAAATTTCGATCTGTGACAGGGCGGCAAAGGACAGCGAGCCGTCCTCAAGCCGCATCTGACGGAAGGCGGTGAGCTTCACCGTTCTCGTCTTTTTCTTCGGGAATTCGAAGGTCTGCCCTTCCTTTGTCCCGAGGAGGGTCAGGGGGATGCGCGACTTGTCCGAAAACTCGAGCGCCGCCTCCTTCCAATAGGTATCGTGGGGAAAATCCGCGCGAAGATAGATCGTGACGTGCGAGACCTCGACCTCGCGACCGAAGTCGACCTCGTATTCGAGATCCTCACGGAGTCCGCCGCCCCACGAATGATAGGGGTAGTTCCCGTGTCCCGTGTTCTCGGTGACGCCGTCGATGGCATTGCGCTCGAAGAAGCAGGGATCCTCACGCGTGACGAAGTTTGCCACGGCGTGGGGAAAATATTTCGCGACGTTGTGACGGTCGTGCGAGTTCAGAGAGATCAGGCGGTCCCCGTAGATCTCGGCATCGGAGAGCTCCCATGCCCGCACGCGGTGATCCGCCCCGTCGAAGGTCCCGGGGGCATAGCACGCCACCCGTTCACGGTCGAAGGGGATCTCAAACTCGAAGACGCCGTCGGGAAGGTAGACGACGGAGGGGGCAAGCGTCTCGGCAAACGCGAGCTTCACAAACTCGGCGCCGTCCGTCTCAAGGCGGAGGCGGTCGCCGTGCTCGTATTCGCGATGAAAGGTCTCGTCGATCTCTTCACCGTAGGCGCGCGCCTTCACTTCCCCGTTTTCGGAAAGCAATTTCAGACTTAAAATGAAAATCACCTCTTTCTGTTATTTTCATCATACCATACCGAAAAAGAAAATGCAACCGTTTCGGCAAATTTTTTTCCGAGAGCCGAAGGACTCCGACTCCCAACTCACAATTCTAAATTCATAATTCTTAATTCTTAATTCTTAATTTGAATTTACCCGAGCACCGTTTCCCTGCACTCCTCCACGGTCTTGAAGTAATAGTCGCAGTTCGCTCTCATGAAGGCTTCGATCTCGGGGACGTCGTACGCCCAGCCCGCGGCGGCAAAGTCCACGCCCGCGGCGCGCGCCATGTCGTAGCCGGGCTTCAGGTCGTCGATCACGAGGATCTCGTCCGGCGAGAGGGAGAGGCGGCGCATAAGGTCGAAGAGGGTATAAGGGCTCGGCTTCCTCTGCTCGGGGGGAAGATCCCAGCCGTAGACGACGTCGGGGGCGGGGATGCCGTTCGCGCGATAGTCACGCTCGATATTATAGGAATAGGAATGGGAGTCGACGGCGATCTTTCCGCCCGAGAGGCGAAAATCCGCGATCAGCTCCCGCATTCCCGCAAACGCCCTCGGAATATGCGACTTGACATACTCGCCCCAAAAGGCTTCCTCCTCGACAAACTCCTCGGCGCTCAAGCCGACCTCGCCGCGGAAAAACTCGGTCACGCCGGGGTCAAAATTCTTCCGAAAATAGTCCTCGAGGGTATAGCGCGATGCGATCGCGGGCTTTTTGAGTTTCAAAAATTCGACGAAGCAGGGGTAATGAATGGTGGACGTGCTGTCGACGACGGTATCGTCGTGATCGAGCACAAGGCACTTGTATTTCTTCATTTTAACTCCAAAAATGTAACGTTCGGTGTACATATCGAGCAATCCGAGCGCTCGACGGTGACGGTTTTTCCGTGGAAGAGGAGCTCGAAGCGTTCCTTCGTCCCGCCGAAGGAGATCTCTTTCAGCGAGTCGCAGGCGCCGAAAATATCGTCGTCCTCGATCGTCTCGACATCCTTCGGAATCGCGATGCGCAAAAGTGAGGAGCACCCCGCGAAGGCGTCGAAGCCGATCTCGCGAAGACCGACGGGGAGGATCAGCTGTTTTAAGGAGGTACAGCCCTTGAAAGCGCGTCTGCCGATCTTCGTGAGGCGCGCGGGGAGGTCGACCTCGGCAAGCGAGCGGCACCCCTCGAAGGTCGACTCGTCGATGAGTCCCATGTTCGCCGAGAGCTTCGCAAATTCGAGTGCGAAGCAGGAGGCGAAGGCGTTGAATTCGACGAGATAGCAGCTGTCGGGAATGGTGATGTCATGGAGGTTGAAGCAGAAGGCGAAGGCGCCCGCGCCCACGGTGGCGAGGCACTCGGAGAGGCGGATCCTCGAAAGGGCGGCGCACCCCTCGAAGGCACCCTCCCCGATGCGCTTCACGCTGTCGGGCAGAATGACCTCGGTGAGGGCGGGACAAAAGGCGAACGCCTCGTCGAGCAATTCCTCGAGTCCGAAGGAGAAGACGACTTTCCTTAGATTCTTGCACCCCGAGAAGGCGGCGGGTCCTATGATGCGCAGAGACTTCGGGAGGGAGACCTCCTCGAGGTTCTCAAACTCGCGGAAGGCATTTTCCGAGATCTCCACGATGCCTTCGGGGATCTTTACGCTTCGGTTCTCCGGAATATCCTCATAGCTTCCCGCGAAAACGACGGTCTTCTCTTCCCCGTCTCTTCCCGGGTCAAGATTGGTTTTGAATTCCATATTTCCTCTAAAATACAACGAATTGTTTGCAAATTACTTTAATTTCGCAAGAGCGGCGGCGAGGGACTCGCGCGTTTCACGGTATTTCGCGAGCTTCGCACGCTCGGCTTCCACGACGTTGGCGGGTGCCTTTGCGAGGAAGCCTTCGTTTGCGAGCTTTGCCTCGACGCGGGCGATCTCGCTCTCGCACTTTGCGGCTTCCGCCGTGAGTCTTTGGCGTTCCTTTTCGAGATCGATCACATCGGCGAGGGGGATATAGAGGTTGCCCGCGTCGGTGGCGATGGCAACGGCGTCGTCCGACGAATAGGAATCGGTGAGGATGACCTCCGAGGCGCCCGCGAGCTTCTCGAGGATCTTCTCGGCGGTGCGGAAGGTCTTCTCGTACTTCGTGACGACATAGAGCTTTGCCTTCTTCGACGGGGGGACGTTCATCTCGGCGCGGCGGTTACGGATCGCGGCGATGCAGCCGATGATGCGGTCGACCTCCTCTTCCTCGGTCGGGAAGACGAGAGACTCGTCATAGACGGGATAGGCGGAGATCATGATCGAGGGGGTATCGTGCGGAAGCGACTGATAGATCTCCTCGGTGATGAAGGGCATATAGGGGTGAAGAAGTTTCAGAATCGCGGTGAGGACGTAGAGAAGCACGCGACGGGCGGTCGAGGCTTCCTTCGTTCCGCGCTCGAAGATACGGCTCTTCGCCATCTCGATATACCAGTCACAGAAGAGATCCCACGTGAAGTCGTAGATCTCGGAGAGGGCGATGCCGAGCTCGAAGTGCTCGACGTTCGTGCTCACCGACCCGATCGTGCGGGAGAGGCGGGAGAGGATCCATCTGTCCTCGGGGGCAAGCTCGGATGCGTCGGGCAGTTCCGCGCTGTCCCCCTCCTCGAGGTTCATGAGGACGAAGCGCGAGGCGTTCCAGAGCTTATTGGCGAAGTTGCGCGCCGCCTCGAGTTTCTCATCCGAGAAGCGCATATCGTTGCCGGGGGCGTTGCCCGACGCGAGGGCGAAGCGGAGGGCGTCCGCGCCGTACTTCTCGATGACCTGCAAGGGGTCGATGCCGTTGCCGAGGGATTTCGACATTTTTCTTCCCTGCGCGTCTCTGACGAGACCGTGGATGAAGACGGTGGAGAAGGGCTTCTCTCCCATGTGCTCGAGTCCCGAGAAGATCATTCTCGCGACCCAGAAGAAGATGATGTCGTAGCCCGTGACGAGGACGCTCGTCGGATAATAGCGGGCAAGGTCGTCCGTCTTGTCGGGGAAGCCGAGGGTCGAGAAGGGCCAGAGCGCGGAGGAAAACCACGTATCGAGCACGTCCTCCTCCTGACGGACGGGGGCACCGCACTTCGGGCACTTCGTGATGTCCTTCTTCGAGACGGTCATCTCGCCGCAGGCGTCGCAATAGAAGGCGGGAATTCTGTGTCCCCACCAGAGCTGACGGGAGATGCACCAGTCGTGGCAGTTCTCCATCCAGTTGATATAGGTCTTGGCGAAGCGATCGGGGGTGAATTTGACTTCCCCGTTTTTCACGACCTCGAGCGCGGGCTTTGCGAGGGGCTCCATCTTCACGAACCACTGATCGGAGGTCATCGGCTCGACGGTCGTCTTGCAACGGTAGCAGGTACCGACGTTGTGCGAGTAGGGCTCGGTCTTCACGAGGTACCCCTCCGCCTCGAGGTCGGCGACGATCCTGCGTCTCGCCTCATAGCGGTCGAGACCCGCGTATTTTCCGCCGTACTCTTCGTTGATGGTGGCGTCGTCGTTCATGACCTTGATGATCGGGAGATGATGGCGCTTTCCGACCTCGAAGTCGTTCGGGTCGTGGGCGGGGGTGATCTTCACACAGCCCGTACCGAATTCGCGCTCCACGTATTCGTCGGCGATGACGGGGATCTCTCTGCCGACGAGGGGCAGGATCAGGGTCTTGCCGACAAGGTGGCGGTATCTCTCGTCCTCGGGATGCACCGCGACGGCGGTATCGCCGAGCAGGGTCTCGGGGCGGGTGGTGGCGATAATCAGGCTCTCGTCCGAGTCCTTCACGGGATAGCGGATGTGCCAGAAAGCGCCCGGCTGCTCGGTATATTCGACCTCGGCGTCCGAGAGGGCGGTGCGGCAATGGGGGCACCAGTTGATGATGCGGTAGCCGCGATAGATGAGTCCTTTGTTATAAAGGTTGACGAACACCTCGCGCACGGCGCGGGAGCACCCCTCGTCCATCGTGAAGCGCTGATGGTCGAAGTCGCAGGAGGAGCCGAGCTTTTTTAACTGCTCGATGATGCGGTTGCCGTACTTTTCCTTCCATGCCCACACGCGCTCGAGGAATTTCTCCCGTCCGAGGTCGTAGCGGGTGAGGTGCTCGTTGACGCGGAGATCCTCCTCGACCTTGATCTGCGTGGCGATGCCCGCGTGGTCGGTGCCGGGCACCCACAGGGTGGAATAGCCCTGCATCCGCTTCGTGCGCACGAGAATGTCCTGCAAGGTCTCGTCGAGGGCATGTCCCATATGGAGCTGACCCGTGACGTTCGGGGGGGGGATCACGATGGAGAAGGGCTTCTTTTTCTTATCGGGGTCGGGCTTGAAATACCCGTGCTCGCACCACTCGCGATAGAGTCTGTCCTCAAAGTCGGCGGGGTTGTAATTCTTCGGTAGCTCTTTCATGTTCTTTCCTTTCGAATATAAAAATCGCCTCGGAGAACGCCAAAAAAACGTTCTCCGAGGCGTTATGTACGCGGTACCACTCGGTCTTCTCACTCTTCGCCTTAACGCGGCAGACGCCGAAGTCTACTCGGCTTTCGCCTTTCTTTTCGGTTGACGGACGCGACCTTCCCGCTTTTCCCGACATACTCGCACCGACCGTATGCTCTCTGCTACGCGGATGCGCGGTACTCCTCGTCCCTTATCTATCCCGATTATACCACGGGACGGAGGGTTTGTCAAGCATTTTTTTCGCGGGAAGGCGGCGTCGGGCTTTACTGGGTGTACGTCGGTTTTGCCGCAGGCGTGCGTCGGAGGGCGCGCGTCAGCGGTATTCGGGGAAGATCACCTTGATCTCGGTCGTCATGGTGGCGTACGCCTCTTCTGCGAGGGCGTCGAAATCGACCTTTTCGAGCTCGCGCATGACGTCCGAGAGCTTCGGCTTCGTGCGCGGGTGGCGGGGGGTGAAGACCGTGCAACAATCCTCATAGGGCAGGATCGAGGTATCGAAAGTGCCGTAGTGGCGCGCCTCGCGGACGATCTCCTCCTTATCGAGTCCGATGCAGGGGCGGAAGACGGGGATGTTCACCACCGAATCGGTGACGGCGATCGCTTGCAGGGTCTGAGAGGCGACCTGTCCGAGGCTCTCGCCCGTGATGAGGGCGTCGGCGCGGAAATCCCGCGCGCAGCGCTCGGCAAGACGCATCATAAAGATGCGCAAAAGTAAAGTAAAGTAGTCTTCTTCGCACTTATCGCGCAATTCTTCCTGAATGTGCGTTAGGGAAATGACGTGTACGTGAATGCGGGAACAGAAGGCGCACATCTCCTCGGCGAGGGTCATGACCTTCTCCTTTGCGCGCTCGGAGGTATAGGGGAAGGACTCGAAATGCAGTGCCTCGATCTCCATCCCTCGCTTTGCCATCATGCAGCCCGCGACGGGCGAATCGATGCCTCCCGAGAGCAGAAGAAGTCCGCGTCCCGAGGAGCGCAGGGGAAGCCCTCCGGCGCCCGCCTCCTGTCCCGCGTGGAGATAGGCATAATCCTCTCTGACCTCGACGGTGACGGTGACGTCGGGAGTGTGCACATTGACGCGCAGGCGCGGGAGCGCACCGAGCACGGCGGCGCCGACCTCACGCGAGATCTCGGGCGAGGTGAGGGGGAAGCGTTTATCCGCCCGCTTCGCCTCGACCTTGAAGGTGCGCTTCCCCGCGAGCTTCTCGGGGAGGTAGTCCCTCGCAGTCTCGAGAATGCTCTCCATCGTCTTCTCACACACGGCGGCGCGATTGACGCTCGCGATGCCGAAGACGCGGTGCGCCGCCTCGTACATGCCGTCCATGTCGCAGGCGTCGTTTTGCGGCTCGATATAAAGGGTGCTCTGGCGGTAATGGATCGAAAACTCGCCGTACGGGGTAGCGCGGCGGCGCAGCTCCTTTAAGAGCATCGACTCGAAATGCATACGATTCGCCCCTTTCAGGACGATCTCGCCGTATTTACAAAGAATGACTTCGCTGTGTTTCATGTCGTTTTACCGCTTTCCGTTGGGTTTCTGTTTCAGTTTTTATTGTTTTTCGAGAGAACCTCGCCGTTGAATTTTTCGAAGGCGGCATTCGCCTCCCTGA
>CAVEOF010000053.1:10150-13940 GCA_963617165.1 Coriobacteriaceae bacterium
GGCGTTAATCTCGACGAGATAGTCCTTATATTTTTTTATGTAGGTTTGAGCAAACTTGTCATTTTTATCCATATCGAGATAAATGACGTAGGCGCCGGCAATGAGGCGGTAGCGCTCCTCGTAGCTCTCCGCCTCCTCGATCTCCTTGATCGCAGCAACGAGGTCGCCCGTGCCGTAGACTTTGTTCGGCTTCGTGCCGTCGTAATCCGCCTGCTCTTTTTTCAGCCACTCGTCATCCGTAATCTCCCAATCCGCGATGGCGCACTTTTGATAGCCTGTCACATCGTCCTTTGCCTTGACGATTTCAAAGACGACGGCGATATCGAAGGAGGTGACGTTGTCCGCCTTGACGGCAAGCCGCTTTTGCGAATAGGATGCCTTGGGATCCGAAGAATTATCTATCGTATTCGAGAGCTGTTTCCCTTCCACCGCTTCGAATTTCAGGCTCTTGTCCTCCGAGAGAAGGGTGGCGCGGAGAAGTATCCGTTTGCCTGTAGAGTTCAGCTTGGAAAGATAGGCAACATACCCGTCCTCCGAGATATTCAGAGAGCATTCGTTAAGATTCGGGGCGGCGAGCCACGTCAGAGAGGTGGGAGAAGAGAAGGTGATCTCATCCTGCAAAACCACGGTCCGACGGGAATTGGTAAAGAGAAGTCCGCGCTTTCCCGACGTGCAGGTGCTGCCGTACTGCACCGTCATATCCGCGACGGCGTAGGAGCCGTTCTCCTCGGTGACAAAATCGGTGATTGTGGCATGCTTTTGATACTCGGTGTTGTGCGTCTGTCCGTAAGGCAACGCGCTCGAACGGATGATGATCGTATTGTGTGCCTCCTGAGACTTTCGATAATAGCGATAGCGTTTCGTTGTGCTCCAATAACCGTTGACGTTATAATCCTCTGCACCCGCGTCGCCGAACCAAAGGTGTCCTCCCATTTCAAGATAGAAATTACCCGAATCGTGGTCAGCGTGTGCGGCAACGTTCGCTCCCGCGTGAAGCCCCGTGAAGATATAGTCATCGCCGCTCCACGAGGAGCGCATCGTGACCGTCTCGATGCCCTTCATATAATAATCGAGGTCGGCGCTCTCCCCCTCCGCCTCGGAGAGCTCGGGGGTGTAGAAGAGAATGTCGAAAATAGTGCCGATGCCGTCCGTCCCGAGATCCTCGTCACGAAAGGCGGCGAGGTTCGGATCCTGCCAGAGGCGGCTCGCACAGTAGAAGAAATCGCGACTCATTTTGGCGCGCGAGCTGTCGTGGTAGTTCCAGTAATACCCGCTCGGGGAGGTGATGTGCTGTGCGAAATAGTAGCTCTCGTGCAATCCTATCGTATCCTTATAACCGTAGGTCGTCCCCGCGGTGTTCTCGAGTGCCGAGAGCAGGATCATGTAGGTATAGGTGCCGTAATACCAATAGCCGGGAGACTCGATGTAGGCACCGTCGGGCGCGTATTGGGGCAGGCAATTGACAAGACTCTCAAGCCCTGTGCCCGTGACCGTCGCCGCCGCCTCGCGATATTCGTCATACTCAAAAAGGGTGAGGGCGGAGAGAATCATGCCGGCGTTGCAGACGGTGTTCCAGTTGTTCGTCCTGTTGTGGTAGTAATAACCGTCGACCTTGGAATCGGGGTGAATACCGTCCTGCGGGCGTCCGAGCACAGAGATGTAACCCATGCAAAGCCCTTTTTCGTAAAGAATTCTTGCCATTTCGTCCCGCTTCTCGGGTTCGTCGTCAAAGGCGTGGTAGGTCCAGTCGATGGCAAGGGAGACGGGAGAGGCGGTATCCGCGCAGTTCAGAAAATGGTTCGAGCCCCAGTGCTCGTAGTCGTCGAGCAGGAGGATGCACCGATACGCCGCCTCGGCGTATTTCTGCTCTCTCGTGATCTGATAAGCGAAGGCAAGGTTGCGGGCGAAGTTACCGAGACTTGCCGCCGTACCCAGTCGCCCGCCGACGTCACTCCCCTCTCCGTAATAAGTATAGTCCTTCTCTTCCGTCGTGACAAACCCGAGCGAATCGGTCTTCTCATAGGTGGAAGAGGAGGTCACACGCCAGCCGTGCTCATCGTAGAGGGCATCGACGAGATTGCCTTCGGCATCGTAGATCTCGGAAAGGAGGGATCCGTCCTCGGCAAAGACGGACTTGATTTCGATTTTTTTTCCGTATCTTGTGAAAGTGATCTTCTTTCCGCCGAGTCCGAGAAGACGCTTTCCTTCGGAATTGTAGAAGTAGTAGGGGTGACGGTAATCGAAGGTGAATCTCTGCTGCTCATACACGCCGGGCTCGGTCGAGTAATCGGGGTTCAGTTCCTCGGGGCTCTCATCTCCCGTGACCTCGATAAAGTAATATGCAAAGGAGTTTATTGCGTCCTCCGTCCGCTTTTTCAGCCAACTGCGAAGACGAATTTCGTCGGGGTCGGTAACGGGATCCTCTTCCTCCTCAAGCGTCAGCCAAAGGGCGCGGAGGGTATCGAAGCGGTCGGCGTCGGCAAGAAGGCGGGGATGCACCTCCGACCCGAGATTCGCGGTCACGTCGGCGAAGACCTCTTCTCCCGTGGGATGATCGAAAAGGAAGAGTGCGATCTTCTTAATCTCGAGCTCAAGGCTGGTCTGATCGTTTTCCTTATAGGAAATGCCCTGCGAGGAGAAAACCAAAAGTCCGATATCGTGGTCAAAATAAGCCTGATACCCGAACATAGCGCGCGCGGAAAGAATGCTCACATAGGGGACACCCTCCCGCACGAGCACGGGCTTCAGAAAAGGAGTCATCGCCGTCCCGTTCTTTTCCCACGTGACGGAATCCACCGTCAGCGTCAGAGTATCCTCCCCCTGCCGAAGGGTAACACGGTTTTCATTCACCGAAAATTCGGCATCCGCGTATTTCGCGATGGCATCGAGGGGGAGATACGCAGTCTCCGGCGCGTCCTCGGGCGAGAAGGGTGCCCCCTCCGAGGAAGCCGCCTCGCCACGCACCATAATGCGATTTTTGCCGAGCAAAAGCCAAAGCTCGTTCTTATAATTAGCGGTATTGTCTGCGGCGAGCACGGAAAGTGTCGTCGCAAAGCCGATGGAGCAAACAAGAATCAGGGCGAGAAGAAACGCGAGCGTGCGTTTTTTCATTCTGATTTCCTCCCTCTTAAAAGATTTCTTCTTTATTATACCTCTTCGCGCGTCCTTTGTCAAGAAAGTTTTTATGAACAAAGGGAACGGAGAAGGCGTCTCGCCCGCGCGGCATCGGGGAGGGCGGCATAGACGACTCTGCGTCCGTAACGCTCGACGAAGGCGTCCTCTCCCCATGCGTGCGAGGAGAGGGCGCCGACCCTGCGGACAAGCTCCGCGCGGCGAAGGCAGATCTCCTCGACCTCCATCGCGTCGGCGGCGGTGTAGCAAAGGAAGATGCCCGCCTCTCCCCCGCTCTCGAGCGAGGGGAGAAACAGGACGGCGTAGTCCTCTACCTCGTAAGGCTGTGTACCGAACAAATCCTCGTAAAATGTATCGTCGGCGTGCCCGCTCTCCCCTTCGGGGATCGCGGGAGAATACACCGTTCCCCCACCGTACGCGTCGGCGAAGGCGCGCATCCGTTCCTCCGCGCTCTCCTCCCGAGCGCAGGACGTAAGCGTAGAAAGAAGCAGAAGCAATGAAAAAAGAAGTGCGGCAAAGCGTCTCATGACAGTCTCCGATCCGTTTTTTTCATTGTATGCAGGAAGAGGGGGCGGAATTATAAATTCAGAATTAAGAATTATGAATGATGGATTGTCAAGTCAAGTGCAACACATTAGTGAAAAAATTTTTTAAGGAC
>CAVEOF010000054.1:0-13584 GCA_963617165.1 Coriobacteriaceae bacterium
AAAATTTTTTTGCAATTTTTCGCACTTTTTTGCACAAACCCCTTGACTTTTCAAATTTTTCTTAAATTTTTGGAACGGGTGCTGACGAGTGCTGACGCGCCCCTCGGGCGGTGCGTTTCAGAAAGCCCGTCGGCGCTCCTCTCTCGGGGTGTCCGAGGGGGTGCCGACGGGCTTTTCACTTTTGGCGGTTATTTTAGTTTCGACAGGTCGAGCGATGCGAGCGCCGCGGCAAGGTATTTTTCGCGGTCGAAGCCGAAGTCGTAAAAATAGGCGTGCTCCGCAAGGTCGACGGCAAGGCACGGGCGGTGCTCCGTGCGAAGATCGGGCGGACTCGCAAGCTCAAAACGCGCGTCCCCGCGTCGGTCGACGTACACCGAAAGAAAGCCGACCCTCCCCTCTCTCGCCGCGAGAAGCAACGCGTAGCGGAACGCAGCGTCGGAGGAATAGCGGCGGAGGGAGGGCGGCGCCTTTGCCCGCTCCTTTGAAAAGGAAGAAAAGAAAACGTCGTGTAGGAGGATCTCCCGCGCGAGCGGGTACATCTCCCGCTCCGCGCCGTGAAGGCGCGACGTGAGAATGTCTTCCGTGCCGAGCGACTCCCGCCCGGGAAAGCTCTTTTTCAGAAGAGAGAGGCGGGCGGCAAGCAATTTTCGGTAGGCGATGTGTTCCCTGACGGCAATTTCCGAGAGAAAAGGCAGATACGGCTCTTCCATGGCGCTCCTCCAAAGACGGTACTTGTTTTCAGTCTATGAAAGTAGCGGCTTGCGGTTCCTGTTTTTTTCGTGCTTCGGGATTTTTCGCGTTTTTCTTTTCCGTCGGGGGGCGACGGGAACAACGGTGTTTTCCGCTTTTCCCGCCTTCGGCTTACGAGAGCAGCTCTTTTTCGGAAAAGGTGTAGTTTTTCCCGCAGAAGCGGCAGACGGCGGTCAGCTCACGCGCCTTCCCTTCCGCCTCCTGCTCGTCGAGGAGCTTTCTCACCTCATCCCGTCCGAGCGAGCGGATCTTCGCGAGCATACGGTCGGACGAGCAATCGCAACGATAGGACACCGTGAGCGTGTCGAAGACGTCGTAGGGGATCTCGCGAAGGGCGATGTCGGCGATCTCCCCGAGGGTCTTTCCGTCGCGGAAATAGTGCGAGATCGCCGAAAGGTCGGCGGCGTTGCGCTCAAGCTTTGCCACCGTGTCCTCGTCGGGAAAGGGCATGAGCTGAACGAGCACGCCTCCCGCGGCAAGACAGGAGCCGTCCCCCGAGATCAGCACGCCGAGAGACAGGACGGTGGGGATCTGCTCACTGACGGCGAAGTAGGTCGCGAGATCCTCGGCGATCTCCCCGCTCGTGATGGCGGTGGTGCCCGTCTGGGGCTCCCCGTTCGGGCGATCTCTGCCGACGAAGAGCGTTCCCGCGCCGACGGCGGCACCGACGTCGAGTTTCCCGTTCGGTTTGCGTGCGGGGTCGGCATTCGGATTCTCGATATATCCCTTGACGTTTCCGAAATAGTCGGCGACAGCGAGCAGGTGACCCGCGGGACCGTCCCCCATAAATCCGATCGTCAGGGTGTCCTCCCGCTCGGGGAGCATGGTACCGATCATCGACGCCGCGCTGACGAGTCGTCCGAGTGCGGCGGACGCCGTGGGGGCGGTGTGATGGGTGGCTATCATGTCGTTCACGATACGTTTCGAATCGATGACGAGAATTCTTGCGGAGCCGTCGCGCGTCATCCCGCGAAGGATGCGGCTCTCTCCGCTTTGTCCGTCCGTTATTTTCTGTTCCATGATCTCTTCCTTCCTATATTTTTATTGCCCGGGCTTTCTGCACGCGGCGGCGATGAAAATGCGGTCGTCCTCGTCTGTCGCGGGAGTGAAAGCAAAATCCGAGAACGCGCCGAGGACCTCGAAGCCCGCCGCCCCGAGCGCGCGGGTCAGGGTGTGCAGGGGGAACATGCGTTCCCGCTCGACCTCCTCGTGACGGACGTATCTCCCGTCCCGCTGGCGCTCGAACACGGTGATGAAAAAGTCGCAGAGGTGCGAACGGGCGTTATAGCGGTTTTCCCATACGCAAAAATACTTTCCTTCTTCCATCGCGTAAGTATTGTCGGCATAGACCGTCTCGAATTTGTGTTTTCCGTTGACGTCGAAGAGGAAAAGCCCGTCGGGGTTCAGGTAATTGTGCACCAAGGCAAAGGTGCGCTCAAGCTCTCCGTGCCCCGCAAGGTGATTGATGCTGTCGAGAGAGGAGACCACGACGTCCACTGTTCCGTACAGTTCAAACTCGGTCATGTCCTGACAGAGCCAGAGGATCTCGTCCCGAAAGCCCTCACGCTCCGCCGCGTCGCGGGCGCGTCCGAGCATCTCCACCGAGCCGTCGACGCCCGTCATATCATAGCCGCGGCGGGCAAGCTCTCGGGTGATCCTGCCCGTCCCACAGGCGAGATCGAGGACGAGCTCCGGTTTCCTTTTCAGCCATTTTGTAAAGTTTTGTTCGTAAAAATCGACAAAATCCGACGGATCGACCGCGCGATTTACGCGGTCGTAAAAGGGTGCTATCAAATCGTAGATCATGCGTCCTCCTCTCCCGCAAAGCGCTCGAGCACCTCTTTTGCCGAGAGGCGGTCGACCGCGTATGCCTCGCGCAGAAGCTCGGGCGGGATGAAATCGTCATATTTATCGTACACGGGACATTCTCCCTCGAAAACGAGGGTTTCGGTCGAAAGACCGTCCCGCAAAAGGATCTCGCGGATGCGCTCGGGGAGCGAAGCGCCCTCACCTTTCGCCTTGAAGGTGATGTAGCAACAGCCGACCCCCTGAATGTCGGAGAGTCCGAGCTCGCCAGCATATTTTTGCAAGAAGCGGCGCATCGTGCGGAAGGGGCGGGTGCCGAGCCACGGAAAGAGAACGTAGCTCTGTCCGCCGAGGGGAACGACAAGGCGTTTGTCCATCCCCGCGATCTTCGCGACGCGGCGCGCGTGCGCAAGCCTTGCCGCGGCGTTTTCTCCGAGGTAGGGATAGGTCTTTTCGGAAGAGAGGATCTCCCGCATTCTGAGAAGCAGGCGGGTATGGATCTCCCCGCTGTCCCCGGGCCACGAGATCTCCATCTTCCCTTCCACCGCCTTGACGAAGATCAGGCGGCGGGAGAGGTCGGTCTCGGTCACCTCCCACACGCGACCCGCGAGGGCGAAGCGATCGCCGACGGGGGGCGGTGTGGTGATGGTGCCGATCTCCTCGCTGTCGCGGCGGACGGTGTAATCCTCACTGTCCTTGAAGACGGCGTAAAACTTGAAGCTGTTCGTCAGTCTTTCTCCCGCGAGACCGACGATGAGCCCCTTCGTCTCGGTCATTTCGAGATAGTCGTTGTTCACCATGGAGACGAGAAGCTCGCGATAGATCTCCTTCGGCAGTGCCTCGAGAGGCGGAAGGGAGAGCACCCGCTCGGCAAGCATCCGCGGGGATAACTCCCCCGACGCGGCGAGCATCGAGAGCGTCTGCTGAAACGCGAGGGAAAGGGGCATCCGCTTGACGCGCGGCGGCTCGATAAACCGCTCGGTCGCGTACAGATCGACGATGGCGATCCCGCGCAGAAGCTCCCACGGGATCAGCTCGGGAAGGGGCGCGTTCGGCAGGGGCATCTCCTCGCGGTAGACCATGACCATCTCGGGCGGGTTCCCCCGTCTGCCCGAACGTCCGAGACGCTGGAGAAAGCCCGACACGGTGGTCGGCGCGCCCATTTGGGCGACGCGCTCGAGCTTTCCGATGTCGATGCCGAGCTCCATCGTCACCGTGGCGCAGGTGACGGCGCGGCTCACCGTCTCATCCTTCATCTTCTCTTCGGCATCCTCGCGTAAGGAAGCGGAAAGGTTGCCGTGATGGATGAGGAAAATATCGTCCTCCCGTCTCGCCTTCGCAATTTGGCGGAGGGTGGCGGTCACGTATTCGGTCTCCTCGCGGGAATTGGAGAAGACGAGCGCCTTCTTCCCCGCGACGGCATCGTAAAGATATTCGTACCCGGGGTCAAGGCGCGCGCGTCCGCCCTCTTCCCCTTCGGCACTCACGAGGCTTGTCTGCGTTTCTCTCGCGTCCTGAATATAGAAGTGCTCCATGCCGAGGATCCAACGAAGCGGACGCTTCGGCGGCGGGGGCGCGATGCACTCCCTGCCGTCCCCTGCCGAGAGCCATGCCGCCGCGAGGGACAGATCGCCGATGGTCGCGGAAAGTCCGATGCGGCGCGGGTGATGCCCGATGGCACGGGCAAGGCGCTGTGCCTGACAGAGTACCTGTGCGCCTCTGTCACTGCCGATCAGGGCGTGGATCTCGTCGATAACGATATAGCGAAGGTCGCCGAAGAGGCGGGGCAAGTCGTTTGCGCGGTTCATGAGCATGGATTCGAGAGATTCGGGCGTGATCTGAAGGATACCCGAGGGATTTTTCAGAAGCTCGCTCTTCTTCGTCGCGCCGACGTCCCCGTGCCAGCGCGTTAGGGGGACGCCCGACGCCTCGAGCACCTCCTCCATGCGAAAGAATTGGTCGTTGATAAGGGATTTCAGAGGGGCGATATAGAGCACCGACACCGAGGGGATGCGCGGCGGGGTATCGGACAGCTCGGTCAGGATCGGGAAGAACGCCGCCTCGGTCTTTCCCGACGCGGTCGAGGACGAGAGGAGCAGGTCGGCGTCGGTATCGAAGATCACGTGCGCCGCGGAAAGCTGAATGTCGCGCAGCTCCGTCCAGCCGTGCGCGTAGATATATTCCTTGATGTAGGACGGAAAGCGGGAAAATATACGGTCCGCCTCGGTCATGGCGCCCCCTCCTTTCTTCTGTCAGAATTCGAGGTCAAACAGGCTGATCTTCGGTTTTTTCTCTTTTTCCGCACGATCTGCGGAAGGTTCTTTTGCTTCGGGTTTTGTCGGTCTCGACTCAAAATCCTTCATTACATCGTCAAATTGCAAACCTTTGTTGTCACGAAGGATGTTTAAGAGAGACAGATAGTCGCGGATCATCTCGCGCGGCATCAAAAGTTCTTCCGCGCCTGCGCGGGAGACGGAGACCTGCAAAAACCGCTCGATCTGCTCGTCGGTCAGAGGCGGTGTGTCCGTCTCTTCCCTTTGCATATAGAGCTTAGTCAGACGCTTGACGAGCGCCAAAAGCTCGTTGTTCGAGAGTCTGCGAAGGCGAATGACGGGGGAAGACAGGTCGCGGTAGCCGAGCTCCGCATAGCGGGAATCGGACAGGCGGCTCCGAAGCGCCTCATAGCTGAACAGTCCGCGGCGCGTGTCCTCGAGAAACTGCGGTGTCCCGCCGAAGATCACGCCGAGGGAGGAGGCGCGCCCCTGCATGGTATCGTTGAAGACGGCAAGGATCTTCTCATAGTTTGCCTCGCGGGAAATGCGGTTCGGGATCTTATAGAGGTCGATGCACTCGTCGATGAAGAGAATGAGTCCCGCGTAACCGAGCTTTCGCGAAAAGGCGGCAAACAGCTTGATGAAATCATACCAGTTATCGTCCCCGATGACCGTCCCGACCGAAAAGCCGAGCGCCGCCTTTGCCTCTGTGCGTGTCGCGAATTCTCCGCGGAGCCAACGCAGGCAGGCACTCTTTTTCTCGGCATCGTCGGCAAGCGACGCGCTGTAATACGCGCCGAGCACGCGGGCGAAGTCGAATCCGCCGACGCTCTCCTCGGATGCCGAGAGAGTGAGAATGACCCTCTTTTTGAGTTCCTTTTCAAAGGCTTCGTCCTCGGGCAGGATGCCGTCCGCGACGATCTCGTTTTTGATCTGTACGAAGTGGCGCGAGAGCACCGAGGAGAGCGCGCCCCCCTCGGGGGATGCCTTACTCGAGAGGTGCATCATCAACTCGCGGTAGGTGGCGAGTCCCGCGCCGTTTCCTCCCGTGAGACGGCGCTCGGGCGAGAGGTCGGCGTCCGCCGTCAGAAAGCCGCGGTCGAGCGCGTAGCCGCGCAAAAGCTGGATCAGAAAGCTCTTACCGCTTCCGTACCGTCCGATAAGGAAGCGGCAGGCGGCGCCCCCTTCCCCGACCGTGTCGAGGTCGTCGAGCAGGGTGGCGATCTCCTCCTTGCGTCCGATGGCGATATAGGGCGCGCCCGTGCGCGGAACGACGCCCGCCGTTAGGGACGCGAGCAGCGTGTTCAGAATTCGCTTCGGCACTTTGATGCCGTTTACTTCTTCAGCCATGATTCGATATCCTCTCTATAATCTTCGACCGGCACGGCGACCGCACCGTCATAGTCGATCACGATGTCTCCGAAATGCTCGGAGAACGCCTCGTTGATCTGTTCGATCAGTCCTTCGGCAAGTCCACCCGATGCCGCGACGGCTGCCTTCTCCGCTCCCTCGTCCCCAGCATAGACGGCGCGGAGAAAATCGCACGCCGCACGGGAAAGTCCGAAGTGCGACTCCGCTTTTTCCGCCGATTTTGGCTCTGCCGTTACGGGTGCGCCCGCGGTGCTTCCGATGTCGGAGGGCGTCTTTTCGGGTGCGGGTGTTCGTGTGTCCTCGGGGTGCGCTTCCCCTTCCTTTTCTATGTTGGAGGAGAGCAGCTCGCGCGCCTCCTCTTCGTCGACAAGGCGAAGGGTGGTGTCCCACGACGCGCGCTCGATCGTCTCGGCGTCCTCGCTCGAGAGCGTCTCGCTCCCCGTATCGTAGAGCTTCTCGTATTCGGGGAGGGCGGACGCGGCGCTTTTCTTTTTGTGCGCGGCGAACAGATCGTCGAAGATCCGATCGACGAGGCGGGCGGCGTCCTCGGGAAAATTCTTGACCGACAGGCGGCTTTTCACCCCCATCGCGGCGCGAAGGCGGTTCTCCGTATGCTTGACCGCCCCCGTCACGAGTGCGCGGAGCTCCGTCGACTCGCCGAGGGGGTAATACTCGATCTCGAGCGAGCACTTGACACTATACGTGCAAAGGGAGCACGGAAACGCCTCGCGGCGGATGACGGCGCTCGCGGCGTTCTCCGAAAAGAGATCGCCCCGTCGGAAGAGCTCGGTCAAAAAGGCGCCGAGCGTCCGCTCCATACACGTTTCGTAGACCGCGCGGCTCTCGCCTCCGGCATACCGTCCCGTGCGCCAGTCGTAATCCGAAAGATAGGCGAGAAGCCCCTCGGTGCCGACGCCGCTCTCCCCGTCGAAGTCCGAAAGGTAGAATTCGCGAAAGCCCGATGCCGCGACCGCCTCGAAGAGGAAGTCCGCGATGAGATGCCCCGGGGTGGGGAGCTTATGCACCATGCAATAATCCTGCACCCAGACCGAAAAATAGCGGTCGATCGTCGGATGCGTCTTTCGGTAAGCGCGCCAGACATCGCAGAGCAAGGAGAGCCCCGAGACGGGCGGGATCTTATCGGGAAGGTTCAGGATCTCGTAGACGTAAAGATAGACATAGGAGGGCTCGGTCTTTCCGTAGCGTCCCGCGCGGAGCTCGGAGCGCCAATAGAAATAGTAGCTTTTCTGCTCCTTCGTCATCTGCGCGTATTGCGGCATGTAGGAATAGAAGGAAACGAAGGGACACTCGCTCCCCTTCACGTCATAGTAAAGCAGTGCCGCGCGGCGGAAATTCTCGTAAAAATCATACCCGTCGACGCGATGTCTGACGGTGATCCGCTTGAGAAACCGATTCCGATCGGGGACGTAGGTCTCCTCGCGGAAGGTGCCCGTGCGGGCGGGAAAGGTCAGAGGGGAGGCACCGGACGAGCTCTCGCCTCCCGTCGTCCCGTCCGTGAAGGGGGTGAGCTTCGGCTTCGTCGAAAAGGGTGCGAGCGGCTCTTTTTTCTTCGGTACAAGGCGGGAAATATCCCAGAATTCGTCGGCTTCCCGTTCGCTCTCTTTCATCGGCTCTCCCTCCTTTTTTGCTAATATAACATTATATCATAAAAGTCGTAGCTTGTCAATCGAAAAGAAGACAATTTTTTCCGCGCAAAAGAAGGAGTGAATTCCCGAAGTAAATTCCACAGTGGAATTTACTTCGGGAATTCACTGGTCTCCGATGATTTGACAAAATACTACCGATGATTTGACAAAATACTACCATCTTGGTTGCAATCTGCTTGAAAATATGATATAATAGATACTATACTCTGAGCGAAATCAAAGATTTAAACAGCTGGGAAGAACATTGAATGACTAAATTGCGGCTTTCGCCGCCGGCACTCCGTGCCGCTTGTGCTACCACACAAGCGATTTATGATATAATCAAACAAAATAATTCCAAATTTACAGGTAAAAAGATGATTACATATAGAATCGCAGTTTGCGATGATGACGATATAATACGAGAAGAGTTATGTTCTCTTTGCCGTGATATTTTAACTAATGACTGCATTGAATATACGCTTGAGCCTTTTTGCTCGGCTTGCGAACTTGAAAAAAGGTTGAACGCCGAAAGCTGCCCTTTTGACCTGCTGATATTGGATATTCAAATGGACGGTATGACAGGTATGGAGCTTGCCCGGTCTTTAAGAGAAAAAGGCAACCGAGTATCCATCATTTTTGTAACAGCCTGTGCGGATTATCTTAGTGAGGGGTACGGTGTCCAGCCGATACATTTTCTTCTAAAACCGGTTCGGCGAGAAGCGCTGGCAAGTGCAATTTCTACCGACCTCAAGCTAAATTATATACCAAAGACAGCCGTGGTTCACATTGGAAATAAGCTGGTGCATCTGTCGCTTTCGGACATCCGATATATTGAGAGCTACAACCACAGCATCGCAATCCATCAAAGCACCGGTAACAATACCTATTATTTTTCGCTTTCGGAATTTGAAAGGCAGCTTCCGATGGGGCAATTTGCACGCTGTCACAACAGTTATCTTGTGAATTTGGATGAGGTACGGGAAATCAGGCGAACCGAGCTTTCCCTGCAAAGCGGCGAAGCACTCCCAATGGGGAGATCCTATTACAAAGCCTTCCAAAGTGCATTTGTGCGCTATATAAATCAATAGCTAAAAATAGAAGGACTCCGTTTATTTCAAAGCGGCGTCCTTCTTTTTTTGTTTATTTTTTCGGCAGCTTCAGCGCCGTTTGCACGGTAAAGGTTTGATTCTCCGAAGTGAAAATATCCAGTATGCTGTGGTAACGCACGGCGACAGTGTTCATCAGCTTTAAGCCGAAGCCGTGGGTTTCAGCGTCTTTCTTGGTCGTGATATAGTTGCCGTCCGCGTCCTGTCTGCGCTTGCCGGAAAACGAATTTTCACATTTGATGGCAAGAAAGCCGTTCTTTGTTTCAATTTGAAAGCGGACAAACCGTTTTCCGGCATCCGCCTCGGCGGCAGCTTCCAATGCGTTGTCCAGCATATTCATCAGCAGCTCGCACAGGTCGCTTTCCGCAACGGTCAACTGCGGTGGAACGGAAACAAACGCTTCAAAGCGGATGTCCGACTGGACGGCACGGTAAGCGGCGTCCTGCAGGATCGTATTGACCGTGAAATTCTCGCTAAACTGCGTTTGCGCCAGATGATCGTTTTGCTTTTTTATATCCCCGATCAGTTGCCCCAGTGCCTCATAATCACCTTTTTGGTATAATGCGTCAAGGGCGATTACTTTATGCTTCATTTCATGGCGAATGGCGGCACTGTCGGTCACTTTGCTTTCCATCGCACGATAGCTGTTCATAATCAACTCGTTGCGCAGGCGGAGAGTTTTGGTTTCCATCTGCTGTGCTATAATCGAGCGCATTACGGCATAGGCGGAAATAACGGCGCAAACCGTAACCATCCAGACCGTAACCCAATACAAAAGCCCCGAATAATCCGCAAGCTCCGTGACATCGGAAATGAGTTGACCGATATATTTTGAAAAATAAGTGTTTGCAAAATACGATACCGTATAAACGGCAATCATTGCAATTACACTTGCGGCGGCTGAAATTCCGAAGTATTTCCAAAATCTGCGCTGTCGGTTCATAGCAAGATAAATAACCAAAAGCACGAGCAGTAAAATACCGTTCTCCTGACGGTTCAGAAAATCGACCAGTCCGTCATTGACAAAACAGCGTCCCATTCCTTTGGTGATCCATTGCACCGTAAGCCCCACTGAGGCAAGGAAAAGCGGAATCAGGCTCCAGTCGGCCTTTTTGCGTGTTACGCCCAACAGGAACAGCCCTGCGAGCATCAGCGATATAAAAGCGGTAGCACCTGCGGGAATACCGTAGTAGTTTGCGTATGCGTAGCTTTCTATTTCTTGTGCGTCCACCGGCACAAAGCGAGGCAGCGGCGGAAAAATAAGGTTTTCCGTGTCGGTTACCGTGCCTGTAACAGTAAGACGGCACTCGGTATTTTGCGGCAGCGGGATAATCGCCTGTGCCTGTCCTACTGCACCCTCCGGCACCGTGGTTTCCGACTGCCACACTTCTTTACCGTTTATGCTGACGGTCAAATTAAGTCCTGCCGCTTCAAATACCATGTTTCCGTATTCGCTGCTTGCCGGGACGGCTGTTTCCAATCGAAAACGATCTCCATTTTCGGGCGGCACAGTATAATCCAGCTCCGTTTCCGTGCCGTCTGCTCCTACCATATAGGCTGTTTGCCACTCAAGATACTGTATGGATGTGTTAAGCTGCGTAAAATTCTGCAAAAAACAGAGCATACCGATGCAAAGCACAAAGAACAGCGCCAAACAGATCCATCGTAAATATTTTTTCATTCCGACGAGGCACCTCCCCGTTTTATTTTTTCTGCATTTTATATGTGGAAAATTATCCGTACACTATTATTATACTTGAAAATCCGCATTTTTACAAGGGGTATTCCGCACAAGTGATCGTTTACAGCGTAAACAACCAAAATACAGCGTAAACGACACAACCGAAACCGGCGCAATTGTGATAAAATAGATAATAGTGTAAGTATCGTGAAATATTATGCCCACGCTTACTTATCCGCTTTTAGATTTTGTTGCCGTAGCGGGCAGCAGAACCAGATTATCAAAGGAGACCTGAGTTATGAACAAAAAATTCATTATTCGACGGACTGTATGTGCAGCACTGGCTATCGTGATGGTTATTGCCTGTATGCCTTTTTCGGCTTTTGCCGCAAACGACAGTCCGACTTTTTCATCAGATGCAGCAAATTCGCTGATGAAAAACACCGTGCCGTCCGGTTATGACAAAACTACCAATCCTTACGGCTACGGTATTGACAAGCCTTTCGCTTTGGTGGAACAAAGCGAGCTGCTGTATTTTGAGACATATACCGGTCATACCGCAGGTAAAATAGCGGATGTCGGTACGGCGGACAGCCTGAAAAGCTTTGTATCCAAAAACAATACTGCTTCGGACGAGTCTTTAACCTCTATGGATGTCAGTGCATTAAACAATTTTGCGTTGGTACAATCCACGGCATTTGACCCGACAGGTTCGGGCAGGCGCGACCATGTTGCCTATGTCGGATTAAACCAAAGTGATAAAAATGTTTACGTTTTTGTATATAACGCGGTAAGCGGCAGTTTGTGCAGTTCCGAGGTTGTCGGCGAAATGACTTGGGCGTTTGACAGCGACGGAGAAGTTCAAATCAACGGGTATAATTCCAATCGTTATATAAGCATTGTTGCCGGAGATTTTGACAATGACGGTAAGGACTCCCTTATCGTTTATGTTGCTAACAGCAAGAAAACTCCGTCAACCAAGCTTCACGGTCTTGACTATGAATCAGAAAAATATGAAGTCGGTTGTTATCTGAAGGAGTATGATTTTGCCGATAACAAGCTGACAATGCTTAACCGGCTTGAGAATGATGCAGGTTATTACAAAATGGGATATGATTTGCTGAATGATGTATATATCAAGTATTACCAATACGGGAGCTCATCCTCAATTGCCGGCGGAGACAAATTCAACGCCTCAGGCAGCGATACGGCAAGCAATTCATACGGCAAACTTACGGTCGATATGGTTGTCGGCGACTTTAACGGCGACCAAATAGACGATTTGGCAGTGCTTTCTTACTTTAACGATACCACCTTTTGGCAGATTAAGGGCTTCCCGCAAGTCAAAATAAAGTACGGCAAAACGGGCAGAAGCGATAATTCCTCATTTGTGGACAGCAATGCCGACGAAAAATATTCAATAAGAAATTTATCCGATCCCAATACCAGCGGATACAGCAGTATGCTATCTGTCAACGATTGCGGAATTGCCTGCGGCGACATAAACAATGACGGTTATGACGACCTCTTTGTTGCGGGCTCAAAACTTTATTCGGAGCTTTACAACGGTGTTGACACTTCCATTTTGACCAATCAAGTTATAGAAGCAGATGATTCATTTGCATACTGCGTTCTTATGAACAACTGTAACAAGGGCTTTGTGCAGTCGGAGGTTAAAACCATGTCCGCCAACGGTTGGACCTACGGTGTATCTCCGAATGCGGTTGAGGCTGTTGCCTTTAACGGAGAAAACGCCGCTGATTTCATCTTTATAAATGGTTCACTGTATACATATGATTCTTCTACCGGCGAATTTAATACCGTTTCTTCACAAGGTTATACAACAAGCGGATTTCAGTTTGACGGCACTCTCGGCGGACACGAGGAGTTTATGCGTTCGGTTGCGGTTGGCAATTTTGACGGCAATACTGCCGGCAGAGAGCAAATAGTGTTTGTTGCCTCATGCCGTGATAAGGACAGTGTATATTCTTTCAAAAAAGGTATGATTGCCGGTGTATATAGCAATGATTCCGGAGAAAATTACGATGTCGCAACCGGCTTCAAAACGACTATATCCGATTGGGGACCGAATAATGCGAACGGTGGCTATAAGGGTATCGGAGCACAGGTTGTACTGACATCCTGCGACCGTGACCAAGACGGCGTTATTGCCCGTTACAAGGGCGTCAGCTACGCCTACAGCGACCCCGAAGTCAAGGCGGTAATACAGGCGGCACCGTACTTTGCGGCATTGGGCGATTCGGCAAATAATGAAACCGATTATACCATTACCGAAAGCTATGAGCTTGAGCAATCCTCTTCAAAAAATGTTTCCTATAGCGTGGGTATGTCCTACAGTTACGGCTGACTGTTTTCGCCTTTTGAAGTAAATGTTTCGTCGGGTTATTCTCTTGAATGGAGCAAAACTTATTCAGAAGCACTTGAAACAGAATACGCCATGACCGTTAAGGCACAGGCGTATAACACGGCATTGGTTGCAAGAACGCCGGTTTTTATCTATTGCTACGAGGTTCTGGATGAAAACGGCGAATGGTCGGACGGCATGGCAATGACCCTGTCTATTCCGCAGCAGCCGGTATATCAGCAAATGAGCATTGACGACTACAACTGCTTTGCCGACGAATATAACAACTATATGGAAGAAAAGGGTAACCGTGCCATTACCAAGGAGTCGGATAAGACTTCAAAGACCGAAGCTTGCTATTATCGCCTTGAAAAAATCGATAAGGCAGAAAACTGGCTCGACGGCAACGAGGGCAATCCTTATATGTACAATCAGTTAGGCTGGGGTGCATACAGTGCAATCAATGCAGAGCAGCTCAGCCAGAACACCATCCGTCTCGGCTATGCGGGAGGATTAAATGAAGTCTCTTATTCCAAGAGCAACATTAAATCGGTTTCCGAGGATATTTCTCACGGATTTTACT
>CAVEOF010000055.1:0-12528 GCA_963617165.1 Coriobacteriaceae bacterium
GAATTATGGCGAGAAGTCGTGCGGAAGTTGCTTTTTGATGAGGCGGGGAGGTCAGCCGTGCCTTTTTTCTTTTTTTATCGGTGCTTGAAGGGCGGCGATGATGCTTTTTTCGGCGGGTTGCCGATTTTTTTGCAGGAGATCTTCGCCTGCGGTCACTCTTCTGCCTTCGTTGTTTTTTCCGCCGAGGGGAAGAGGTTGTAGACTCTTTTTCCGAGCCTTGCGGCGGCGCGGAGGGTCTGCGCGGCGCCGCTTCGCTCGTGCCCGACGTAAGCGATCAGAAGATCGCCGCGCTCGGCAAGAGCAAGGTTGCGAAGGCGCATACAATCCTTGGTATAGGCATCGGCGAAGTATTGCACCTCGTCCGCCTGTCCGAGGATCCACTCGTACTCGGCGCGTCCGTGTGCGCTCCACGCCTTCGCCTGATCGAGACAGGGGAGGAGCAGAACGAGACGAACGTCGCGATGCGTCACGCGGAAGGAGATCACGGCGCGGGCGGCATAGGTATCGAAGCCGAGGGCACCCCCGGCACAAAAGGTGCGACACCCTTCCCCATAGGCATAGGCGACCGCGCGGGAAAGCAGGTCGGGGAGCGTCGCAAGATGGGCGGCGGGGATGGTACGGTGTCCGGTGAAGGAACAGGTCAGACTGTCTTGCACGGGGGTCTCCTCTCGTTTTTCTGTCTTTTTTATGATAACCAAGAGCACGACAAATTTATGATAACCAAGGAACGACAAACTTAAATTTTGTCGGAGGTGTCGCTTGCGCTTTGCTTTCATCGGCTCGCCGTTTCGGGCGTGGCATCGGGCTTGAAAGCCTTTGCAACGGGCTTTCATTTGTATTATATCACGGGAGAGGATGCAAGTCAAGCGGCGGCGGGAATTTCTTTCCTCTCGGGCATCGGGTTCCGCTTCGGAAAGGAATACGGATGTGCGACTCCCGGGGGCTTTGCCCGAGAATTTACGCTCGGGCAAAGCCCCGCCCGCGAACGTGCGAGCGTTCAAACGAGGGGTACCAGAGAGGTTACGCGCGACCTCCGCTCTCCCCTCTTTTCCGACGGAGGGACAGGAGCCGTTCCGCACTCAAGGTAAAGGCGATAAAGACGGACGCGGCGAACAGGATCTTCATCGCGAGCCAAAAGCCGCCCGTCGCCTGCCCGTTCATGACGAAGAGGGTCTTTGAGAGTATGACGGAGAGCGAGGCGGCGAGAAGCGGGAGAAGAAAGGAGCGAACGGGATGCAGGGGGAAACGGATCCGCTTGCGCAGGCGGAGATAGGACAACAGGAAGTTATAGCTCTCCATTGCGATGATCACGACGCCGTAGCCGCGGATGCCCATCTGCGGCAGGAGGAAAAAGACGAGAACGACCGAGAGGAAGGAATCCGAGATGTTCACCCACATGGAATAGACGTGCTCACCGATGCCCTTGAGGATGGAGTCGGTCACGTGGTCGAGGTACATGAGGGGGACGACGGGGGCGAGAAAGGCGATATAGACCCCCGCCTCATAGGAGCGGTAGATCACGTAGCCGAGCTCCTCCGAAAAGAGGAGCAAAAACGCCGACACGCCGACGGCAAAGGTGAGGGTGAGATGATAGGCTTCCTCGGCGATTCTGCTCATGCGGGCGGTATCCTTCGCGGCGAAGCACTCGGAAAATTCGGGCACGAGAAGCCCCGAAAAGGAGGTCAGGGGCGCCATCGGAAAGAGGATCATCGGCAGAGCCATGCCGTGCAGGATGCCGTAGGACGCAAGCGCCTCGGAGCGGGTATCTCCCCGTTTTTGCAGGCGCTTCGGGATCAGGACATGCTCCACGGTCAGAAGCGCCGAGCGAAGATAGGCGGACACGGCGAGGGGGAACGCCATCCCCGCGACGGCGGGCATTTCCCGCGATTTCCCGTCCGCGCGCTCGTGACGGCGCTCGGCGAAAAACTGGAGAAGAAGGACGAGAAAGGCAACGGCATCGGTCAGAACCGAGCAAAGAGAGAGGGCGAAGCAGGCGCTCTCGGCGCCGAGGGCGGCGCTCTTCGTCACGATGGCGAGGGTGAGAAGGATCTTCACGCCTTGGGCGATCACCTGCGTCGCGGCATTCCTCGCGACGCGGCGGACACCGACGAAGTAGCCCGAAAAGATCGCGCAAAGAGCGCTCGGGACAAGAGAAAGGGACAAAAGGCGGATGGAGCGCACCGCGCGGGCGTCTCCGAGAACGCGGATGCCGAGCGGCGGCGCGAAAAAGAAGAGCACCGCCGTCGCGGTCACGCTGAAAAAGAGAGCATAGGCTACGGCGGCGCGAAGAATTCCTCCGACCCGCTCCCGCCTTCCCTCTCCGATGGCGGCGGCGACGAGCTTCGTCACCGTGAGGCTGACGCCCGAGGTCGCGAAGGTGACGGCGAAGTTATAGAGCGTCATAATCAGGGTGAACAGTCCGATGCCCTCGGCGCCCACCGTCTTGGTGACGAAGGCACCGAAGAACAGGGACACCGCGCGGGCAGACAGTGCGACGGCGGTCAATAGCAGACCGTTTGCGAGAAAACGTTTTCTACGGCTCATACCGCCCTCCGATCTCGTTTTTGAGATTCCCCGACGGGGACTCTCTCCACTATATGCGGCTCGCGCGGGAAAACATTCCGAAAAGAAAACACCCGAAGCCACATCGGTCCGTCCTGCGGCTTCGGGTGCTGTATATCGGAATTTTCAATCGAGGTCGTGGGTGAGGGCGCCTCTTGCGTAGAGGATCTCCCGAATCGACTGCGCGGGGACGTCGGAGAGGGCGCAATCTTCCTTGACGGCAAGCGCCGCGGCAACGCCTGCCGCCTCACCGAGGCAGGTGACGATCGGCATGATGCGAACCGACGCCTGCGCCTCGTGCGTGGCGGAGATACATCTGCCCGTGACGAGAAGATTTTTGCTGTCCTTCGGGATCAGGGAGCGATACGGAACGGTATAATATTCTCCGGCGCGGAAATAGTAGTGGCTCGTTCCGCTTCCTTCGGGGTTGTGAATATCGATGTCGTAGTTCCCGTAGGCGATGGCGTCGGGAAATTTCTTGCAGGCTTTGAGATCCTCTGACGTGAGGACGTATTCTCCGCACGCCATACGGCTCTCGCGCACACCGATCTCGGTGGCGGTGGTGAGCAGGTGGGCGTTCTTACAGGAGGCGAAATTCTCCTTTAAGAAGCGGAAGAGCTCGAGCACCTGTCGGCGCGCCTCCAGCTCCGCCGCCGTCAGGTCGAAGACGTCGGTAGGATTGCGCTTCACGATCCTCGTCGAGTTGAAATGAACGATGCCTTCCCCGAGCGGACGGAAGGTGAGGATGTCTTCGCGGAGATTCTTGATCTTTCCTTCCTCGCGGAGGGTCTTATAAAGGGCTTGCATCTTCGGGTATTCGGCATAAAATGCGTCGACGTCGATCCCCGAGAGACGGAAGCAGAGGGTCATCGGCTGACAGAGCGAGTCGGGCTCTCTGCCGAGGCGCATCGGAAAGCCCGCGAGGTGGCAAAGATCGCCGTCTCCGCTCGCGTCGATAAAGGTCTTTGCGCGGAGGGTCATTTTCCCCGATTTCCCGGCGACCTCTATGCTCTCGACCCTGCCGTCCTTTTGCGTGCAGTCGGTCAGGAGAGAATGGAAAAGAAGACTGACGCCCGCTTCCTCCGCCATGTCGGCGAGGACGAGCTTCAGATATTCGTCATGGAAGCGACAGCCGTCGATGGCGGAGTCGATAACATTGTATTCCGCAAGGCGTCGATTGATCTCGGAAAAGATCCCGCGGCAAAGCGGAACGCTTTTTCCGTCGATCTTGGTATGGTATTCCATATACGGGAAGACGAGGCATCCCGCCGCCGCGCCTCCGAGGCAGTTTGCCCGCTCGACGAGCAGGACCGACGCGCCCTCCCGCGCCGCGGAGATTGCCGCCGCGGCACCCGAAAAGCCGCCGCCGATCACGATCACATCATAGGTCTTCATTGTAACTCCTCCTTGTCTATATATTCAGAATAGCAAAAAATAGCCGCAAAATCTTATCCGAAAGATATTTTTTCTTGAAAAAATGTTAAAAACGGTTGAAAAAGTGCCTGTTTTATGCTATGCTACTTTCGGAGGTGGTAACATGTCTTCTCTTTCCGACTTTTTGGACGTTCTGACGGCGGGGCGACGGGTGCGGATCTCCGTCGCCGACCTTTCGGGCATTCTGAATCACGCGTCGCTGAAGCTCCCCTATCGATACAAGTTCCACGCGAGCGCCTTTTGCGACACGGCGAAGAGCACGAAACGCGGCTACGCGCTCTGCGTCGGGTGCAAAAACCTCTGTAACGCCAAAGCCATGCGGGAGCGGGCACCGTTCTCGGGGCTCTGTCCCTACGGGCTATTCGAGGCGGTCTATCCCGTGATCCTGCACGGGGAGATCGTATGCGCGGTCTATGCGGGCGGGGGCGTGCTCTCCGTCGAGCGCTCTTTGCAAAAATGCAGGGCGGCATGTGAGTTTTCCGATGTGCCGTGCGAGTCGCTGTCCCCTCTCCTCTCCTCTCCTCCGCCGAGCGGCAATTTGACGAAGCGTTTTACGAAAAGACCGCGGCGGCGGTCGGAGAATATCTCGCGGCACTTTGCAGTGCAGAGGGACTCCGAAAGCCGAGCGCGGAGGGAAACGGCAATTGGGTGGTGAGCGAGATGAAAGAATACACGGAGCAGCGATATTTCGAGCATCTGTCCCTCCACGGCATGGCGAGGCGATATTTCATGAATGAGAAGTATCTCGGGCGGCTCTTCGCCAAGGAATGCGGCATGAGCTACGCGACCTTTCTGAATCGGGTGCGCATCGAGGAGGCAAAGCGTGCACTTGTCCGCGGACGCGAGCGTGTGCTTGACGTTGCGCTCTCCTGCGGGTACGAAAGCGTCACGCATTTCAACCGTCGCTTTCGGGAAGCCGTGGGGATGACGCCGAGAGAGTATCGGGAGGAATTCGGAATTCAGAATTAAGAATTATGAATTATGAATTATCATTGTAGATCTTGCGTTAGTGCCTTAAGATAGGACGTAAAAAGCGGAATATGAAAACTTTTGTTTTCATATTCCGCTTTTTTATGAGAGTTTATTGGCGAGTCCGAGGGCGAGACAAGGGACGCGCTTCTCGGCAAAATAGCGTTCGACCGTCCCGCTGTTCTTCAGGCGGATCGTATCGGCAGGCGGAGCGTAGTGATAGGAGAGCCCTTCGTCGCGATAGGACGACGTGGGGACGAGGATCTTCCCCCGCGCGCGCTCGGGCTCCAGAACTCCGCAGCTGCCGAAGACGATGAAGTGCCGCGCGCCCGTGAGTGCGCTCACCTCCGTGAGGACGGCGCCCGCGGCGGGGGCGCCGATCGGGCTCATATAGAAGAGGATATGCTTCCCCTCCGAGGAAAAGCGATAGATCGGGATCTCGTCGTTCGCGGTGAACGCCGCCGCGACCTTCGTCGGGGCATACTCCACGAGGACCTTTTCCGTCACCTTATGATGGAAGGTAACGATGCAGACATCGGCGATCGTTTCCCCCTTGCCGTAGAGGTTCTCGGGGGTGAGAAGGGGCTTCCCCTCCGGGTCATATTCGTCAAGGATACTCATTTTCCGTCCCTTCCCGCCTTTTTGTAAGTAAGGCGATGCCCCCGCGCCTTTCGGAGAGCGGGGGCGGTTTTATACGATCATTCGCGTGCCATGGATTCCATCAGCCGCTTATTGAATTCGGCGGCGGTGTTATAGCCCATACGCTTTTGACGGTTGTTCATGGCGGCGACCTCAATGACGACCGAGAGATTTCGTCCCGGGGAGACGGGGATCAGGATGGTCGGCACCTCGATGCCGAGGATGTTGGTCGTCTCCTCCTCGAGTCCGAGGCGGTCGTACATTTTTCCCTGATGCCACGGCTCGAGATTGATGACGAGATCGATCTTCTCGGTCTCCTTGATGGCGCCCATACCGAAGAGGCGGCGGACGTCGACGATGCCGATACCGCGAAGCTCGACGTAGTGACGGATGAGATCGGGGGCACGTCCGACGAGGGTGGTTGCGGAGACTTTCTTGATCTCCACGGCGTCGTCGGCGATGAGACGATGCCCGCGCTTGATGAGCTCGATGGCGGTCTCACTCTTTCCGACGCCAGAATCGCCGAGCAGCAGAATTCCCTCTCCGTAGACCTCGACCAGAACGCCGTGGCGCGTGATGCGCGGTCCGAGCTGAACGTTCAGATAGGCGATGAGCGCCGCCATGAAGTCGGAGGTGCGCTCCTTGGTGCGGAGGATCGGCACGTGATGCTTCTCCGCGATGGCAACGGTGTCCGCCGAGACGTCGATCGACGTGGTGACGATCACGCCGCTCGGCTTGGAGCGGAAGAAATCCTCGAGGCGGCGGGAGCGCTCCTCCTTCGGCAGCTGGGAGACGAAGAGGTTCTCCACCTTTCCGATGATCTGAAGGCGCGCCTGCTCATAGTGGTCGTAGAAGCCGACCATCTGAAGCCCCGGGCGGTTGACCCTCGAGCAGGTGACGAAAATATTCTCGGGCAGATCGGGCAGATAGATGGTCTCGAGGTGGAATTCCTCGATGATCTTCTGCATGGATATTTTATAGATTTCTTCCATATGCTTCTCCTATCAAACGTGTCGGCACGGTTTCTTATCGCTATGATAACATGCAACGGCTTACGAAAATAAATTTTTGTATTGCATTCGCAATATGTTCGTTGAAATATAGCGTGAAAAAGTCCTTGCAAGCAAATTTTTTCACTTATATTATAGCACATCGGGGCTTGCTTGGCAATCCCCTTTTTGATAAATCAACAGACGAAAATGCGCGTCGGTCCCGAGCGTGTCGCATCCCGCCAGCTTTTCCTTATCCTTCGGCGAGGTGCGATAGGCATAAGGGGTCATGTAAAAGAGGTCGGAGATCTGCTCTCTCCCGACAACGGTCAGGAGATAGCGGAGCTCGATGCTTTCAAGGAGGGAAAAGCCCGAAAGGGCGGTATCGGCGACCTCGTTTTTATACGGGGTATCGTAAAGGATCCGCTTGAGCCCGAAGAGATGCTCCCGTTCGGGTATGGCGAGAAGGAGGACGCCGTGCGGCTTTAAGACGCGGTGAAATTCTTCGATCGCCATCGGGGAGAAGAGGTCGGTGACAAGATCGACGCTCCCGTCCTTTACGGGAATGCGGTATGCGCTCGCCACGGCGACCGAGAGGGCGCGGTCGCGTTTTGCCGCGCGACGTGCGGCATCGCGGGAAATGTCGAAGGCGAAGACCGAGGCGTCCGCGCCGAGTGCGCGAACGATGCCCTCGGTGTAATAGCCTTCCCCGCATCCTGCGTCGAGCAATACGCCGTTCTCGGGCAAATGCTGTCTGACAGCTTCCGCGACGGCAAGACGCAAGGGCTCATACGCTCCGCTCCCGAGGAAGCGGCGGCGCGCCTCCACCATCTCGCGGGAGTCACCGTGGATCCCGCCCGTCGAAAGAAGGAGGTTGACATACCCTTCCTTCGCAATATCATAGCAATGCCCCGCGGGACAACGGGCGCATCTCTCCGAAAAGGAGAGCGTCTCGCCGCACTTCGGGCAAGTCCAAAGCTCTGTCATAGGTTCTCTCTGTTTTGTTTTTTCTCATTGTATCACAGATCCTCTCTTGTGTCAAGAAAAAACGGCGGAAGACCGCCGTTTTACTCTTTTTTTCGCTCGGGAAAGGAGCGCTCCTCTCCCGTGATCAGATAATCCACCGAGACGCGAAAATAATCGGACAGGGCGAGAAGCATCTGTAGATCGGGATTTCTCTTCCCGCTTTCGTAATATGAAATTGCTTCGCGCGAGATGTTTAAGTCCATTGCTACTTTCAGTTGGCTAAAGCCGCGGGCACACCGCAGTTTTTTCAGTCCGACGAGTCCGGTGTGATTTTCTTTTCCCATATTTTTCCAGATTTTCTGCGTTTTTTCGTTTTTTCTCTTGACTTTATTGGGGCTGTCGCAAATAGGCTTTTCAAAGACCTATTTGCGACAGCCTTTTACGATCGGCATGGCATCGCCAAATTGTTAGATATAAGATACCGATCGGTGGGTTTTCACAAACCAACCTATAAATACTTTTAGCGACTTACTGGAACAAATTCTACCTTTAATTTCATTCCCATTCCCTCTGCCAATCTCCGGAGAGTCCGCAAGGACGGATTTGCATTGCCGTTTTCCAATTTGCTGATGTCTGCCTGTGCAATACCGGTACGAGCCGTCAAATCCTTTTGTGTCAGTCCCGCCGCTTTTCTTGCATCAAGCATAGCCTGAATAATAGAAAACTCCGCGTCGAGCGCATCATATTCTTTTTTGAATTCTTCGTTTTGAAGCTGTTCATCCAAAAAATCCTTGTAATTTGTCATATCACTTTCCCTCCCTCTTCAAAAATTCATTTCGATATTTCTTTGCAAGTTCAATTTCATTTTTAGGAGTTCTTTGCGTTTTGTCACAAAAAATCAAGGAATTTTAAGATATAACTTGATTATCGATTGGAAAACTTTTATACTATAAGCATGGCATCGCCGAAGGAGAAAAAGCGATAGCGCTCCCTGACCGCTTCTTCATAGGCTTTCATGACCCTATCCTTTCCCGCAAGGGCGCTGACCAGCATGATGAGAGTGCTCTCGGGCAGGTGAAAATTGGTGATTAGGGCATCGGTCGCCTTGAAGCGGTAGCCGGGGTAGATGAAAATGCTTGTCTCGGCGTGCATCGGGTGGACGATCCCCTGCTCGTCCGATGCGCTCTCGAGCACGCGGCAGGAGGTCGTCCCGACCGCGACGATCCTTCCCCCCGCCGCGCGGCGGCGGTTGATCTCCGAGGCGACCTCCTCGGTGACGTAAAAATACTCGCCGTGCATGAGATGATCTTCGATCTTCTCCGCCTTGACGGGGCGGAAGGTGCCAAGTCCGACGTGAAGCGTGACCTCACCGTAGCCGACGCCCTTCGCGCGGATCTTTTCGAGAAGACTCTCGGTAAAATGAAGTCCTGCGGTCGGTGCGGCGGCGGAGCCCTCCTCCTTCGCGTAAACGGTCTGGTAGTCGTCCTTGTTTTCGAGCTTCTTCGTGATGTACGGCGGAAGGGGCATATTGCCGACGGCATCGAGGACCTCGTAGATATTTTGATACTTATTCGTATCGTATGTAAACTTTACTTTGCGATTTCCGTCTTCCATCACTTCGGTGACGGTCGCACGGAGAATGTCGGAAAATGAGAATTCCGCGCCGAGCTTCGCGCGTTTGCCGGGGCGGACGAGCGTCTCCCACTCGCCGCTCTCGAGCATACGAAGGAGCAACAGCTCCATCGAGCCGCCGCGATTCACCTCCGTGCCGAGAAGGCGGGCGGGGATGACCTTCGAGGAATTAACGACGAGCATATCCTCGGGGTTCAGATAGTCGATAATATCGTGGAATACCCGATGCTCGACGTGATCCTTCCCCCGGTCGAGAACCATCAGACGGCATCCGTCGCGCTCGGGCAAGGGAGACTGCGCGATCAGTTCCTCGGGCAGCTCGTAAAAAAAGTCGGAGGTCGAGAGGGTCGTCGGTATCCGTTCATTTATGATATGCGTCAATTTTTCTTCCATGCTTGCTCCAAAATCCGTTTTTCTCATAAAATAATAGCAGTGTATCTATTATACACGAATTCCTGACATTTTTCAAGGGTTAGACAACAAGATGAAAAAGAAAATCCTCTTTCGCGGGACGGGCACGGCGATCGTGACGCCTTTCTCGGACGGCAAGATCGACTATCCCGTCCTGTTCTCCCTGATCGACCGACAGATCGACGAAGGGATCGACGCCCTGATCGTCGGCGGTACGACGGGAGAGGCGGCGACGCTCTCCGACCGCGAGCGCTACGAGCTCTATACCCGCGCCATCGATCGCATCGGCGGCAGGTGCAAGGTTCTGCTCGGCACGGGCACCAACGACACGCGCAAGGCGTGCGAACATACCCGCGTTTCCTCCTCTCTCGGCGCCGACGGCGTGCTCGTCGTCACGCCTTACTATAACAAGGGCACCGAAGACGGTCTGATCCGTCACTATCTCGGGATCGCGGACGCGTCCGACGTACCGGTTCTGCTCTACAATGTTCCCTCCCGCACGGGAGTGACTCTCTCGCTGAAGGTGCTACGGGAGCTTTCGCTCTGCGAAAACATCGTCGGGATCAAAGAGGCGTCCGACTCGGCAGACCGCCTGCTCGCGCTCTCTGCCTTCGGCGATGATCTCGCGCTTTACGCAGGCAACGATTCGCAGATCTATACGGTGCTCGCCCTCGGGGGACTCGGCGTGATCTCGGTCGCGTCGAACCTCTTTCCCCGCAAGATCGGGGAGATCTGCAATCTGTATTTTGAGGGGCGGCACCGCGAGAGCTATCAAAAACAGCTCGAAGCGCTTCCGCTCATCCGCGCACTGTTCACCGAGACGAACCCGACGCCCGTCAAATATGCGATGTCGCGTCTCGCGCTTTGCTCGGAGGATGTACGTCTCCCCCTCGCGTCCGCCACCGCCGCGACGCGCGCCGCCGTAGACGCGGCTTTGGAAGCGTATCGGGGAAGCTGACACCCCGAAATTCCAAGCAAAAATGGCTGTCGCACGAAGCGCATACCGAGCGAAAATCTGAATAAGTACGCAAAAATGACCGAGAAATCAAGGAAATTCTCGGTCATTTTTGCTTGTAATACGGGAAAAACGCTAAATGCGACAGCCCCTCTTGTTCCGTTTTTCGCGGAATGTTCGTTAAGAGGCGCCATCGGCGATCCGCGGACGCCTGCGGAATTTGTTATCGTCGGGATGTCGGGTCAATCGTCGCAAAATACGCTCTTGATCGCCTCGAGGTAGCCGTATCCGTACAGATCGTCCGGTTCAAGATAGCTTGTTTCCGTCCACTCGTTCCACGAATTGACCGTAACGAGCGGGACCCTGTCGGGGTGGGAATCTATGTAGTCCTTTGCCATCTGCATTCCCTCTTTTATGGCTTCGGGCGTGTTATTTTTTATGATACCGCTCCTGAATTTGCGGAAGCGCGGATTGTTGTCCCATCCGCACGAAATATGCGGGAAATAGGGCACGGAATATTCGGTATCGATGCGCCCCCATTCCTTTTGCACATCCCCGAGGATCTCCCGATAGTCTCTGTCGATGTCCGTGAAATGAACGAATTGATAATGGGTCACGCTGTCGGCGCCGAGCAGCGATACGGCATCCTTCGTAGATCCCTTGAGGTTGGAGTCGAAGCCGCTCAGATTCATGGAAGCCTCTCCCCAAATCGTGAACTGCAAATGGAGATCGGGGAAGCCTGCCGCTTTGACCTGTTCTCTGAACCATGCAAGCGCTTCCTTTGTTTTTTCGATCCCGCCGAGCCCCTTCAACAGGTTGTTGACATCATAGATCATGAACACGGGACAGCCGTCGATCCGATAATAATTCGGCATGGAAAAATACTTTGAGATCACTCGATGTACCACTGTCTCAAAGACTTCACGGCTGACGGCGCCGTTCCATATCACCGTATCGCCGTCCTCGTCGGAAAGGTCGATATTCCAATAATTGTTTGCATCGTGGTTCGCCCACATCAGATAAAATTGCATTTTTTCTCTGTTGTCGGCTTTCAAAAATCCGTCGTCCAGGCAATTTTCGAGGAACGGTCGGTTATCGTACCAATACCAATCGTAGATAAACACATTGACGCCGTATTTCACCGCTTCTTCGATCTGATCGTGCATCACCGTCGGATCCGCCTCATTGCGATAGCCCCAAAGCGGCTTTCTGTTCCAATCATAGCCGTTCTCTTTCGGGACGGCGTTTTTTACCGATTGCCACTCGCCGATCCCCTCGCGCCAAAACATCCGCGTGCGAGGCTCGTCCCCCGTATATGCGGGCCAGATATATGCCGCTATATCATATTTTCTCTTCATGATGTCCTCCCGATAAAAATTATATCGCAAAAGAATTCGTTGTATTTTCGGTCGTTCCCTATGAAACAACCATGCCGTCCGACATGGGAAAGCAAGCGCCGTCCGCCGCGGAACGTCTTGACACAAACAGTATACCATATCTCGCAAAAAATAGCAAGAGCAAACGAGAAGGAATATCAAAAACAAGAGTCTTCCGCCGGTCTTGTCACTATGTTCGATAGGACGTGTAAAAATATAGGCTCTTCCCTTGCGGGAATCACGTTGATACGCTCGACAGGAAGGCGATGGAATAGAGCATCTTCTCGTGGGGACAACGACACTCGACAAGAGGGTACGAAACGGCAAGGTGGCACAAACAAATGAGAAAGATGGTGTAAAGGAAAGAGGGCGCAAAATGGCAGTAAGGATGCACGATGCAGTAAGAAGGTGCAGAACGGTAAGAAGGCACGAAGCAGTAAGAAGGCACAGAACGGTAAGAAGGCGCGAACGGCAAGTAGGCGCGAACGGTATAAAACCGTAAAAAGGCGCAAAAAAAGCAAGGACGGGAGACGTCCTTGCTTTTTTGAAGTGCTCACAGAAAACCGAACAAAGGAAGAAACGAAGGAAGTTCAAG
>CAVEOF010000056.1:0-12026 GCA_963617165.1 Coriobacteriaceae bacterium
CACAGGTTCTGCTGGATATCCTTTTTTTACCGAAAAAGTAAATGCTGTTGCCCTGCCTCTTCGCCAATTTTCCCTTGACATTTCGCTACCTATCTATTATAATAGGGGTTGTCAGGATCGGTCGCCGGGGAATCGCCGAAAAAAGCGCGGGATTCCTTCAAGCAGGGAAATGCGGTGCAAATCCGCAGCAACAGCCATTGCCGTGACGCGGGGGCAGCCACCCGCCCAGTCGGAAGGCCTGTCGACCGTGACTTTGGCACACATTCCTTGGGCAAACGGAGGAAAACCAAAGGGGGACATCGCGCAGGCGGTCGGGTTTTCCGACGGCTCTTTTTCGCGCACCCTTTGATGGAGGCTCCGAGACGCCTGCCCGCAGCTCTGCGGGGGCGGCAGGGACCCCATCTTTCTTTTTGTCGGAATGTCTCAATTTGTTATTTTGAAGGAGACAACACATGACAAAGCAAAAACACATGGGACGGATCTTAACACTCGTCCTCGTCATCGCCATCGCGCTGTGCGCGCTCGCCTCTTGCGGCGAAAACAGCAAGAACGGGATCGTTACCGTCGTGATCGGTACCGAGACCCCGACCGAATATAAGGTCAATATGGACAAGGTGGAAGGAACGGACGGACTTCTTTCCGTTCTCGCCTATCTGAAAACCGAAAAGAACCTTACCTATGCCGAGACGGGAGGCTTTTTGAACGAGGTCGGCGACCTGAAGCCGGAAGGCAAGGAATATATTCGCCTTTACACCTCGGTCGAGGAGGACTTCGACGTTTCGCAGTATACGGCGACAATGGAGTATAAGGGGCAGACCTTGACCTCCTCGGGCGTCGGAGCGAAGGATATGCACATGACCGACGGTGCCGTGATTTACCTCGGCATCGAAACCTGGGGCTAAATGAAAGCGCGCCGCGGCGCCTCGCTCGCCGTGCGCAAGATCGCCCTCGTGGGAATGATGGCTGCCATTCTCACGGGGGGGAAGCTCGCGCTCGCCGTCATTCCGAACGTTGAGGTCGTCACCCTTCTTTGCGCCCTGTACGGGTACGTGTTCGGATGGCTCGGCATCCCCGCGATCCTCGTGTTCGTCTCGGTGGAGCCGCTCATGTGGGGCTTTAACACGTGGGTGCTCACCTATTACCTCTACTGGCCCCTTGTCGGCATCGTATTTTTGTTTCTCTCCCGCCTCGGGGTGAAGCGGCGTCTGCCCCTCACGATCTGCGCGGTGCTTCTCGTCGTGTGGTTCGGGGTGCTCAGCTCCCTTGTCGACGTCGGACTGTTCACGGGCTTTTACGAGAATTTTTTTCATCGCTTCGCGATCTATTATGCCCGCGGGATCGTATTCTATCTCGTGGAGATCGCGTGCAACGCGGTGGTGTTCCCCCTTTTGTTTCTCCCCCTCGCGCGCGTGTTATATGATATCAAAGGAAGATTTCTTCCCGAAAGAAAAAACGAGACCCCAAAAGAGGAGGACGAAACACGCGGAACCTAAGCCTCCCCGCCTCTCTCGGAAAAACGAAGACAAGGGAAGCCCCTCGCGTTCGATCTTTCACCGAAAAAACGGAAGCCTTTTGCGAAGGCTTCCGTTTTTGCTTTCCCGAAAAAAAGCTCCGCCACACCGCGCGTCTTTTATCCCCTTCCTTAAGAAAATCAGATGATCGTAAACTACATAATCGTAAATTACATAATCATAAATGACTAAATTGCAAAAACCTATCGGCATCCGCCGCGGGGCTTTTTTCACCCGACATTCTACCAAGATGGGCTATCGCAAACGGAAGGTTCAAATTCCGTTGCGACAGCCCATCTTCTCGTAGGTGTGACTAAAGACTCACATTGTAAGCGCATAGCTCGTTATTATTCGTTCTCCAATATCCACGAAAGAATATCCTCGTATTTCATTTCCCCTGCGGCGGTCGCAAGCCCGACGCGAACCACTTCTTCGTTGCTCGGGCGAATTTTGATCCCGTTTACTTCAAGAAAAGAAAGTAGAACGTACATACCGATGCGCTTGTTTCCGTCAACGAACGCGTGGTTCGAAATTAGGGCATAACCGATACGTGCCGCCTTTTCTTCCTTTGTCGGATAAAGATCTTTTCCGTCAAAGGTCTGGAATGCGGATTCTAACGCGCTGTCGAGAAGCGTTATGTCGCGCAGATTCGGGTCACCGCCAGTTGCTTCTGAAATGATTTGGTGAAGAAGCAAAACCTTATCTCTGTCGAAACGAATCATTTTGCCAGTTCCTCAAATGCTTTGCGATATTCTTTCAAAATCCGTGCGGCGACGAAGTCAATTTTTTCGTCATCGGTCATCTGAATTTCCGAGTCCTGTTCGATGTCGATCAACTTATATTTTGGCTTGTTGTTCTTAAAAATAATCACGGTTCCGAGTCTGTCTGCCGTGCGGGCAACACGCGAAAAATTCTGATTTGCTTCCGAGACGGAAACGATCTGATTGCTGTTGATGTTCATAGCCTTCTCCTCCTATGCTTCAATTCGTATATAAATATTATATATGAATTTTAGGATGTTGTCAACCTAATCTAAAAAAATTAACGAAAAATCTTCCTCCGCCGTTTTCACCGCCGCGGGGCTTTTTTCGTCCGACCTGCCCGCAAGCGGAAAAACACCTTCGTCTAACTTCCCATTCATAATTCATAATTCTTAATTCTTAATTCTTAATTGATCATTTTCCTTTGTGCTGAATTCTCCATCCTCGTAGAATCGGATAAAATATTCCATGGAAAAGCGGGGTATTTTGCAAAAAAGAGCAAAATCTTGCGTAGAATTCTCCATCCTATTTTGAATAGACAATGGACAACGGGGGAGGAGAGGGGTATACTGGAAGTAACCTGCGGAGCCGTGTCGGACGAAAATGAGAGAATTTTCCACACGCCCGCATACAGAAAAGAGGACTGTCTATGAAACAGCGAATTCTTTCCTTCCTCCTGTGTCTTGCCCTGATCCTACCGACGTTCGCGCTTCTTTCCGCGGCGGCGGAGGTCGAGGAGGCGCCCACGCCGATGGAGGCGTTCTGCGAGGAATGGATCACCGGTAAGGTGCTCTCGGACGACGGGACCATCGGGATTCCCGTCGAGCTGAATACCTACGTCAAGGACGGGGACGCGTCGATCACCACGACCGACACGGCGAGCATCTTTTACGTGATCGGGACGAATACCGAGCGCGTCGGCACCGACTCGGATGAGGCGATCATCCGCGATCTGCTCGACGAAGGGTATCTCGTCACCGTGGTCGACTATCGTGAGCATCCGCTCGCGGTGAGCCCCTCGCTCGACTGGAGCCTGCAAAAGCTCCGCCTCGACGCGGTGGAGAACGGAACCTACCTCGGCGGCGCGAAGCACCACGCAAAGCAGAATTACATCCTGCCCGCAGGCTATCGCATCGTGCGAGGTCTCGAGTATTTCGACATCGCCGCCGAAACGAACGAGGGCGTTCTCGATTGGATCGTCAAGATTTGGAACGAGGACTTCACCGACCGCTGCGGTGACATGGAAACCGTCGATAAAAACGGAAATGCCTGCAAGGTGAGCGACATCAAAGCGGAGACGATCGACGACTGCCGCAACAAGGACGGCTCCGCGCTCGACCTGAAGCTGCGCATGGACTTTATCTATCCCTCGAACCCCGATCACGAGGTTCCCGTCATGTGCCTTTCCTCCTCCTCGGAGGACAGAAACGGCAACTGGATGGTGAACATCCGCCCGCATATGACAGGCTTCCTCTTCGCGGGCTACGCGGGCGTCACGTGGGATCACGTGTATGTCCCGATGGCGCGCTATGACCATTACGGCTATTTCGAAGATACACAAAACTATGACGCCCACACGCTTCAGCGCCTCATCGGCGTGAAGGCGCAGACGGCGGCGGTCCGCTTCGTCCGCTATATGGCGAACAAGGAGCACGACACCTACCGCTTCGACCTCGACCGCTTCGGCGCGTTCGGTATGTCGAAGGGCGGGTACGTCTACCTGCTCGGTAACAAACACCCCGAAGCCTTCGCCGAGCTCTGGGATCTCGCGGGAGACGTCGACGCGACGAACGGTCCGCAGAGATGGCTGACCTACGAGGGCGGCGAGCACGACGGGGAGACGATCCCCGCGAACGTGCAGATGGTGTACGCGGCGGTCGGCAACGGGGAAGAGTGGTGCTCCGACGGCTTCGCTCCCACCTTCTCGTCGCAGGGCGAGGACGACGGCGACGTCTCGGTGCTCTCCTTCATGGAGCGCCTTCGCTCGAACAGCCGACGCCTCGATACCCCCTACCTCGGCTTCACAATGCCCGACGTCGGGCACACTCTGATCTACGGGTATAGCCAGAAGTACAGAGTCGATATGTACAAGGCACTCTTCGATTTTGCAAACTATTATTTGCAGGATGCGAACGCCGTGTGCGAATATATCCTTCCGCTCGACGGAACGGAGGAGGTCGCGACGAGCGATAAGATCGAGATAAAATTCACCGGCCCCGTCTCCCGCACCGAGATCGAAGGAAAGGTGCGGGTCATCGATACCGTATCGGGCACCGACGTGTCGGGCGCATGGGAATGCGAGCTCGGACGCACGAGCTGGACGTTTACCCCCTACGATATGCGCGGGGGTGTCGAGCACATCGTCTACGTCCCCGCGGATCTCCTTGCCGAGAACGGCAAGCCCCTTGCCGCCGCGAAGGCGATCCGCTTTACCACCGTCGGCGAGAGCTTCGTCGGCGCGTCCGCGTGCTTTTCCACCTCGGGTGACATGACGCTGACGAAGAGCGAGGAGGGCGCCTCGGGTGTGTACATCGTCCTGCCCGCAAAAGACCTGTCGGACTCCACCTCGGAGAGCCTTCGTTTCTTCGTGGAGAACGACGCCTATAACCGCGTCGCGGTCTATGCCGTGACGGACTACAACGAGGCAGACCCCGCCTCCTCCGTGCGCGGGCAGAAGCTCGGCACCGTAAAGATCGGCGGCAGGGGAGAATACCGCCTCGACGTCGGGGAATACCTCGACACCCTGCCCGAAGGGACGCGTCCCGTCTTCTATCTCGAGGAAGAAAAGACGGTCGGCGAGTCGGTCGTCCGCACCGAGGACTTTACGAAGGATTATCCTTTCCGCCTTACGACGTGGACGTCGATGTCCTCGGAGGAGAACCATACCGAGGGCGGCGGAAAGTCCGCAAAGACCACCTACTTCTCCGAATCGCTGATCCTCTTCCCCTACGGACTGTCGGAGGAGGACTTCGGACGCCGCTTCCGCATCACCCTGTGGATCAAGCCGACGGCGGATCGCCCCGTCTTCGTCCGCATCCGCACGACGGCGCACGCACAGTCCACGTATATGGATCCCCTCGACAGTACCTTCACCCCGCTTTACGACCTGACCGTCGGAGAGTGGAACAAGGTTACGCTCGATTACCGCATCAACGATCCCGACTACGTTAAGGCGGGCATTCAGAAGGTCGGACTCTATATCACGAAGAGCGGCGCGGGACTGAAGGAGGACCGTCAGACCATCGACAGCGCGACCGAGACGGTCGATACCGAGTGGATGTACGTCGACGACATCACCCTGACCGAGATCGCCACGGAGGTGAAGATCTCTCCCTCCCTCGGAAGTGAGGGCGGCGCCGCCGGACTTATCACCCATCCCTCGACGAAGAATACGACCGCGGCGAGCGGCTCCTTCGGCATCGGGAACGGCGAGAGTGCCGATACGACCTCCGACACCCTCATCGTCTCGGGCAGAGCCGAGAGCGAAAAGAGCGCTACCTATAAAAAGGTCTATGCAAAGCTTTCCCTCGACGGCTACGATACCGAGGCGCAAGCCGCCGTCACCCTCCGCGTGAAGAACGCGAAATTCGGCAATCTGCTCGTCTACGGTGTCTCGGATGTTTTCGAGGCGGCAAACTGGTCGGCGGACAGCATGAGCTGGTACAGCGCGCCCGCCAATGACAGAAGCGGTGCACGCGTCGACACGGAAAAAGTATACGGCGGCGCGCCGATCGCGACGCTCGCGGTGCTCGGCGAGGGCATCTATACCGTGAACGTCACGGACTACGCCCGCGCGATCCGCGCGGCGGGCGGCAGCGTCGGTACCCTGATCATCGTCTCGGATACGGAACCCGGCGGCACGGTCATCACCGACGAGGACTTCAACGATTACGTCGTCGATTTTGACATTTCCCGCGCGGGCGACGCGAAGGAAGCGCTCATCTCCGCGGCGGAGAACTACCCCGACGGGCAGGGCTATTCCTATAAATTCCTTTCGACAAAGTATTACGACCGCGTCAAATTCGACGTCGCGCGCTTCAAGGACATGACGAGAGCCGACATCGGCAGACGCTTCCGCGTGACCTATCAGTTGAAGGCGGATAAGACCGGCAGCTTCACGAACATCATCGTCAACGGCAAGGGCGAACCCTACGGCGATATGCAGCTTGAGAGAAAGACCTACGAGACCGCGGGCGTATGGCAGGAGTATTCCTACGAATTCGAGGCGACCGACAAGCTCGTTTTCGCCGACACGACGGGAACGGTCGATGCCTCCTACTTCGGCATCTGCTTTGACAAAATGGGCGTCCGCGCCGAGGGCGGGGAAGAGAACGTCACCGCCTATATCGATAACATCCGCGTCGTCGAGCTTTCGAGCGCCGACATCTCCTTTGAATTCACCGCGGGGAAGGCGCTGACCTCCCTCGGCTACCGCATGGCGAGCGATAAGACTTCCTTCGACGCCTCCTATTCGGAGGATTTCGATAGCCTGACAAGCGGCGTGGCGTATTCCGGCACGGCGAACCCCGTCTTCACCTACATCGGCGGGACGAAGGGCACGGTCTATAACTGGGCAGGCTACACGGGGACAACGGGAAAGAACGGCGTTTACCACCCGCACAGCGCGACGAGCGACGGCGCGGGCGCGGTGCTCCGCTTCCGTACACCGACCCCCGCCTTCGGAGATGCCCCGAGCGATGCCGATCTCGGCAGACGCTTCCGCTTCACGGTTTGGCTTCGCAGCTACGCCGCGACCTCCCGCGCCTTTGACTTCGGCGTCGCGGACGCGGAGGGGAACTTCATCGGGAAGGTGACCTCCTTTACCGCTACCGATACGACGTGGCACGCGTATACCTTCGAATATACCGTCACCGCCGAGATGATCGCGAAGGGGAGCATGACCCCCGCCATCCGCCTCGGCGCCGCCGTGACGGAGAGCGACGCGGCGTACAACGTCGACGACGTTTCGCTCACGGAGCTCGACGGGCTCTATCCTCACGGCGTGCTGACCGAGAATTTCGCGAGCGGTACCACGGCAGTGAAGGACGCGACCTCCGACGGTCCTCTCGCGATGCCGAGCGTCGGCGGGTACAAGGTCGGCGGACTGAGCATTCGGACAGATACTTGGACGATCCACACCGCGGATGACGGTACCGGCGGCGTGTATACCATAGGGCTTGCCGCCGACTCTGCGCTCCTCTTCTACAATCTTATCAAGCCCTATGCGGGCGCTACCCTCTCCGAGGCGGACGTCGGACGGAGAATTTTCGTCTCCTTCTGGCTCCGCGGACATTCGCAGACGGGCACCTTTGACATCACCGTTACCAATGTCTCGAACATCTGGAAAGACTACGCACCCGTGAAAACGGTAAACATCGACGCCGTCAAGGTATGGCAGCGGTACGAGTATTCCTTCACCGTGACCGAAGAGATGGTGCGGGACGGCGCGGCGCTCCTCTGCCTACGGATGAACGGATACGCGGATTATGACACTGCGACCGATACGAGCATCGACGAGATCACGGTCCTCTCGCTCTCGCCCGCGGCGGATAGCTACACGACCGTGCGCACGGAGGATTTCTCCCGCTTCGCACCCGAGGGAGGCGCATCGGCTTCCGTCGGCGCCGCATGGCCGAGCGAGAACGTCGACGACGCACTGAACGACGCGTACGGCGTCGTTTGGGCGGGCACGGGCACGCAGTCGGTCAACTATCTTGTGGGAAGCAACAACGCATGGGCGGATCACACGAGGTATCTCGGCGGCACCGTCCGAGCGGGGCTGCAATTCTGGGGAGAGCTGACCTCCTCGCAGATCAAATTTTATAATATGATCTCTCCCGTCGAGGGGAATGCGCTCACCGAGGCAGACGTCGGGCGCTCCTTCCGCTTCTCCTTCCGGTTTCGCGGAGAGCAAAGCGGCTCCTTCCGTCTCGCCGTGACTTCGAAGTCGCAGGGGGCGAACACCTTCACGGTGAAGTCCGAGCCGTATACCTATACGTATGACGCAAACGACCCGTGGCGGGAATACGCCTACGAGTTTACGATCACCGAGGAAATGGTGAATAACAGCGCCGCCCTCCCCACCCTCTTCCTTGACGAAGGGTGGAGCCGTGAGACGAAATGTCACATCTATATCGACGATCTTACGTGCTACGAGCTGACGCGCGACGCGAAAGACGCGCTCTACCGTTACAGCGAGGATTTTGAGTCCGCGACTGCGGCGGACTGGACAAATGCAAACGGTCCTTTACATCCGACGCGTGCTTTGACCTACGGCGGCTTTGAAGCCGCGACGGGCGCGGGCGCTTCCCTCGTCAGCGAGGAGGACGGAAACAAGGCGGTGCGCATACACTCGAACAAGGTCTACAACCGCGTGATGCTCTATAACGTCGTCTCTCCTCTCTATCGGACGGAGAACACGGGAACGCAGAACAGTGCGCTCTCCTCCGACGACCTCGGGCGGCAGTTCCTTGTCACCTTCCGCCTGAAGGCGGCGATCGCCGGCAGCTTCGACGTCTCCCTAACCGCTTACGCGACGGGCGACAAGAGCTATACCGAAAAGACAACGCTTTCCTATACGCAGGCAGGCTCCTATCAGACCTTCTCCTATCTCGTCACCGTGAACCGCGCGATGATCGAGAAGAACGCGGGACTTCTGACCTTGACCTTCTCGGGCTTCGGACAGAATGCGAACGGCTCGCAATTCGCCGACATTTATCTCGACGACATCACCTCGACCGAGTTCTCCGCCCGCACGGCGTACCGTCCCTCCGTCACCGAGGCGACGGCAGTCTCGAACGGGAAGACCGACGGCACCCTTTCGGTCGACCGCACCGCGGCGGGAGAGGAGACGCTCTTCGGCATTCGCAAGGTGTATCTTGCCTTTGCCGATCTCACGGGCGCACATGCGAACCGCGCCGAGCTCGTCCTCCGCATCACCGAGGCGGAAGGGCAGATCCTGAAGATCTACGGACTGCCGAAGGCGCTTTCGGACTCCGTGACGTGGAACAACGCACCCGCCAATCGCTATGACGAGGGAGTCGATCTTTCGCACGTCTTCGGCGGAAAGCCGATCGCGACCGCGGTCGCGATGACGGGCGAGCTTCGCCTCGACGTCACCGAATACGTCCGCGCCGCAGGTGGCTTTGCCTCCTTCGCTGTGGTGAGCGAGGACGCGGGCGGAAAAGAATACCTGCACGCGGACTTCTCCTCCGTAGAGCTGTTTGCGGACGTCGACTACACGACCGACGGCACGCTGACTCTTGACGGTGGCGTCGGTCGGGTGAGCGGAGAGAGCATCACCTTCCGCAACGCCTTCGGCGGCAGAGACGCCGTCGTGCAGGAGGGACGGGAGTACACGATCACCGTTAAGGTAAGCGCCGACGCGGCAAGGACCTTCACCCTTTCGGTCGACGGTACCGACGTGCGCGTGAGCGAGACCACCGCAGACGGCACGCTCACCCTGCGCTACACCGCGAGCGCGGCAGATGTCGCCCGAGGTGTCACGAGCCTTACGATCTCGGCGGACGCGGCGGACTTCACGGTCGATGAGCTTGTCGTCGCGGACACCTCTCTTGTAGCGATCGAGTCCGCCGCCCTCACGGTCTATCGGGAAAAGTCACCGACCCTCGCGGCAGAGGACTTCGCCGCGAAGTCGAATATCACGCTCTCCTCCGACTTCAAATACAATATGTACTTCCGCATCGCACCGAACCTGACGGTCACGGCGGGCGGCGTGACGGAGGATCTGACCTCGCCCGAGATCGTCACGATCGACGGCATCGCGTATCTCAAGGTGTGCCGCGCCATCGCGCCGAAGAACGGCACGGACAAGATCGGGGCAGAGATCACCTTCGCCGCCGCGGAAGGGGAGAGAAGGAGCACCTACACCCTCTCGATCCCGAAGTACGCGAAGAAGATCGTCAACAATGCCGCTTACGACGCGACGACACAGACCCTGATGAAGGATATTCTCTCCTACATCTCCTCCGCCATGACCTACTTCGGGACTTCGACGGACGAGAAGCAGAACACCATCACCGACATCATCGGCGAAAACTACAATAGCGGTCTGACCGCCGAGGCGGTAGGACTCACGGAGGAAAACAATATTGCTTCCGATCCCGGTAACGCACTTTCCGCCCTGTGCCTGAACCTTGACGCGACCCCCGCCTTCGTCTTCTATCTCAAAGAGGGCAAGGAGTCTCTCGCCGATAGCTTCAAGTTCAGATCGGCGAGCGGCGCACCCCTCGCGGTAACGGTGAAGAAGGAAGCAGGCAAAGACGGGCGCACCTACCTTGAAGTCACGACCTACGCCTACGCGATGGGCGACAAGCTGACCTTCACCTACACGGATGAAAACGGGGCAGAGCAAGAGGGCACCTACTACCTCGCGGCATACTATTACGGCATCCACCCCGAGGAAGCGGGCATTACGGAAGAGCAGAAAGCAAAGCGCGAAGAGCTTCAGACCCTGACCCTCCGCCTCGCGAAGTATGCGCAGTCCGCGACCGCCTATCGAAACTCCGTTATCAACAAAACCGAGAGTAAATAAGAAAGATATGAAAATGAAAGTTTACAAAAGCAACTACAAGACCCCTAAATTCCTCCTTCTCCCCCTCGGAGAAGAGGACATCCTGACAACATCGGGCGTTCACTCGCCGACAGTCGACGAGGATGCCGACGAAGAGACCTACTTAAGATCGGCGGAATAAACCGAAAGGACCAAAGCGCCCGCGGCGGAACGCGGCGTCGACATGCCCTTTCCCGCCGAGGACGCTTTGGAAAAAGGAATTGACCGAAAAAACCACCGCAGGGATCGCCTCCGAAGGCATCTCTGCGGTGGTTTTGCAAAACGGCTTCCGCGCGCTTCGCGCGGAAATATCGAAGGGAGAAAAAAAGGATTGTCGTCATTCCGTATCGCTCGGAGAAAAAAGGCAGTCGCATTCCGTGCTTTTTCAGGATGACAAACGAAAAATGACCGAGACTCTTCTTGCTCTCTCGGTCATTTTGCATATTTTCGGATCGCGCGACGCCCCCTTCGTTTCTTATAAACGTAGGGCTCGGACTCGCGCTTGTGAAGGAAAATTTCAAGCTCGCTTTTAAGACTCGACCTCGTTTTTGCAAATGTAAGGCTCAGATCCGCTCTTGCAAGCGTAAGGAATAGAGCCGATCCCGACTTTCAGTCCGCGCCTCGGGATCTTTTCGGTTGCTCTCCCGTGAGGTATAGGGAGATCACCGACTCGAGGGTCGCCGTGAGGGCGGCGCGGCGCTCCTTCGGCAGGGTACGGGCTTTGCGGTAGAGACGCAGAAGGCGGAGCTCCTCGTCGGACAGCTCCGACCCCGTTTTCCCGAGGGGCAGGTCGAGCAGCTCTCCGACCGTCATGTGAAATTTCTCGGCGAGGGCGGGGAGCATCTTCATGAAAGAGGAGGTGCGCGCACTCCATATGGATCTTCCCCTTCTCGTCGAGCAGGCGCTCGTCGCAGGAGACGTCGAGAATATCGGCGAGGAAGACGTCGTGCGTTCCCATCGGGACGACCTCGGTGACGCGGCACTCGAGCGCGACGGGGCACTCTGCAATGGTAGGGGGCGCGACGGTGCGGCTCTCCGTCTTGGTGAAGCCGCATTTTTGGAATTTATCCACCTTTGCCCCCGTAAAGATGCCCGCGCAGTCCACCGCCTTCGCGAGTGACTTTTTTACGTTTGTGGCATAGAGAAGATCTTTTTGCAGGATGGATTCATGCACCGGTAAAG
>CAVEOF010000057.1:0-11635 GCA_963617165.1 Coriobacteriaceae bacterium
CATTGCCAAGGTCATTCTCGAATGATCAAAAGCAAAAAAGCATCCGCCCGCCCTTCGGACATCGAAGAGGGGACGGATGCTTTTAGTTTTACGTTGCAAACCTTAAAACACAGCTTTATGCAAATAATACTTTGCGTTTATTGTGCGGCGGCGAGTTTTAACGTGATGGTGATGCCCTGCTCGCCCTCTTCCACCGTTTTGGACGCGGAGATGCCCGACGTACGCAGGGACGCGAGCGCGGAATTCAGCGCGCGGGAGAAGATACCGAGCTTTTCCGAGACGTTCGTCGCCCGTGCCCCGTCGGCAAGCGTGTCCACGAGCGCTTCGGTATCCGCGACGTTCAGATGCTCTTCGGCAATGCGACCGACCGCGGCGCGGATCTGCCCCTCGTCGGAGAGACGCAAAAGCGCCCGCGCGTGACGCTCGGTCAGAAGATTGTCGGTGATGAGATCCTGGATCGGCTGGGAAAATTTCAAAAGCCGCAATTTGTTGGCTATGTAAGATTGGCTGACTCCGAGCTTTTTTGCTGCCTCTTCCTGTGTCCCGCCGCAAATGCGGAGCATTCCGTAGACGGCGCGCGCTTCTTCAAACATGTTCATCTTTTTTCCTCCTCGGGCACTTCCGCCCGTTTTTTACATCCTTGTCCCCATTGTAGCACAAGGAAAGGAAAAAAAGCGTCGCACCCTGTCGGGAAATCTAAGTTTTGAAAAAATTCGTAGCGCCGCCCACAAAGGCTTTTATAACGGCTTTTTCGAGATCTGCGCGTAGGGGCGCGGGTAGGCGGAGGGGGTGCGGGAGATCTTCTCGACCGTCAGAAGGGGACGCTCGAACGTCTCGCCGCGGTAGCGAAGCGTCACCTCGCCCGCATCCGCAAGCTTGCCGCCGAGGAGGGCGATCCCGCGCTTTGCGTCCCGCGCCTCGAACGCCGCGTTTTTCCCCTTCATCGCGATCATCCGACCTCCGACGCGCACGAGCGGAAGGCAGAGCTCGACGAGAATTTTCATTGCGGCGACCGCACGGGAGACCGCGATGTCGTAGTGCTCACGGTGAGTCTCCGACTGACCGAGCTCTTCGGCACGGGCGGAGAGCGTCGTCACGTTCGTAAGCCCGAGGAGCGCGGCGCTCTCCCGCACGAAATTCACCTTTTTTTCGGTGGAATCCACCGCGAGGACGGTGACGTCCTCACGTAACAGCGCGAGCGGCAGGGTCGGGAAGCCCGCGCCGCAGCCGATGTCGATGATCTTCGCTCCCCGCGGCAGAAGGCGGGCGAGGGGCGCACAGTCGAGATAATGACGGAAGACGATCTCCGAGGGCTCCTCGATGGCGGTCAGATTGTACTTTTCATTTTCTTCGAGAAGATGCTCGGTGAGAAGAAGGAATCGTTCGTTTTTCGTTTTGGTAAGAAGGGAAGAGAATCCGTTCTCGGAAAAGCTCGCGTTCATCTCCGAGAAAAAAGCATTTTTGTCGATTGTCATAAGCACTCCGTTCCGCCGTCGACGGCAAGATCAAGATCCGAGGGAGACCCGCCCGAAAGAATAACCGACCGATTTCAAAGCATCTCCGCAAGCGCCGCTTAAAATTCATAATTCTTAATTCATAATTCTTAATTCTTAATTCTTAATTCTGAATTGAGACGAACGCTTACCTTAGCAGAAGCTTCACTCGTGTCTTCCTCTTTTTCATTTCTATTTTACCATTCTCTCTTTCGCTTGTCAAGAAAAAGAAAAATCGTTATGTTTTTAACAATAAGATATTGACTAACGGGCAAAATTATGGTATGATAAGTAACGGTAAAAAATATTTTAACCGGATTTCCGGAAAAAGGAGATTTCAACATGGCAACTTACAACAAGAAGACCATCGAAGATGTCGACGTCGCGGGTAAGACCGTACTGGTCCGCTGTGACTTCAACGTCCCGATGAAGGACGGCGTGATCACCTCGGACAAGCGCATCGTCGGCGCGATGCCCACCATCGAATATCTCATGAACCACGGCGCAAAGGTCATTCTTTGCTCCCATATGGGTAAGCCCCACAATATCTTCACCGAGGGCTTCGGTCTGACGAAGAAGGAGAAGAAGGCGGTCGAGGCGCTTCCCGCAGAAGAGCAGAAGGCGGCAAAGGAAGCTTACCTTGCCAAGGCGCTGAAGGACGATAAAAAGAAGCTGACCCTCCGTCCCGTCTGCGACAGGATCAACGAGCTTCTCGGCGAGAAGAAGGTCACCTTCGCCGAGGACATCGTCGGTGCGGATGCCAAGGCGAAGATCGCCGCTATGAAGCCCGGTGAGGCGGTCCTTCTCGAGAACACCCGCTTCGATGCGAGAGAAGAGAAGAACGACCCCACGATGGCAAAGGAGCTCGCCTCTCTTGCCGACATTTTCGTCAACGACGCGTTCGGCGCCGCACACAGAGCGCACGCCTCCACCGCGGGTGTTGCCGATTATATTCCCGCCGTCTGCGGCTACCTCATTCAGAAGGAGATCACCGTGATGGGCAAGGCGCTCTCGAATCCCGAGAGACCCTTCGTTGCCATCCTCGGCGGTGCCAAGGTCGCGGATAAGCTCAACGTCATCGACAACCTTCTGACCAAGGTCGATACCCTCATCATCGGCGGCGGTATGTCCTTTACTTTCGCCGCGGCGAAGGGACTTTGCGTCGGTAAATCCCTGCTCGACGAGACCAAGCTCGACTATTGCCGCGAGATGATGGCAAAGGCGAAGGAAAAGGGCGTCAACCTCCTTCTTCCCGTCGATACCGCGATCGCGAAGGATTTCCCGAACCCCATAGACGCGCCGATCGACATTCAGTACGTCGACGTGGATAAGATCCCCGAGGATATGGAAGGACTCGACATCGGACCCAAGACCGCGAAGCTCTTTACCGATGCCGTTCTCGCCGCGAAGACCGTGGTCTGGAACGGACCGATGGGCGTGTTCGAGAACCCCACCCTTGCGAAGGGTACCATCGCCGTGGCACAGGCACTCGCGGATAGCGACGCCGTGACCATCGTCGGCGGCGGCGACTCCGCGGCGGCGTGCGAGCAGCTCGGCTTTGCCTCGAAGATCACGCACATCTCGACGGGCGGCGGTGCTTCTCTCGAATTCCTCGAGGGCAAGGATCTTCCCGGTATCTCCTGCCTGATGGACAAAGACTAAGCTTCGGAGAAACAACATGAGAAGAACAGTCATTGCAGGCAACTGGAAAATGAACATGACCCCCAAGGCGGCGAAGGCTTTTATCGAAGAGCTCGCGCCGATGGTGCGGGGGATGGACAAGTGTGACATCGTTCTCTGCGTCCCCTATGTGGACATCGCCGTCGCGGTCGAAGCCGCGAAGGGCACGAACATCCACATCGGTGCGGAAAACGTCCACTTCGCAAAGAGCGGCGCCTACACGGGTGAGGTGAGCGCCGAGATGCTCACCGAGATCGGGACCGAATACGTCGTGATCGGACATTCCGAGAGACGTCAGTATTTCGGCGAGACCGACGAGACGGTGAACCTCAGAACCAAGGCGGCGCTCGCCGCCGGACTCAAGGTCATCCTCTGCCTCGGTGAGGTCAAGGAGCAGAGACTCGCCGGCATCACCGACGAGGTCGTCGCCATGCAGACGAAGCTCGATCTTGCGGGCGTCTCTGCCGAAGAACTGAAAAACGTCATCATCGCCTACGAGCCCGTCTGGGCGATCGGCACGGGACTTACCGCGACGCCCGAGCAGGCGGACGAGACCTGCGGCGTGATCCGTCGGACGGTCGCCGCCCTCTACGGCAAGGATGCCGCGGAGGAGCTGACCATTCAGTACGGCGGCTCGATGAACGACGGCAACTGCGCGGAGCTTCTCGCAAAAGAGAACGTCGACGGCGGTCTGATCGGCGGCGCCTCGCTGAAAACCGATAAGTTTACCGTTATCGTCAAAGCGGCGAATTGATTTTTGTAAACTTTCATTAGCATTTTCAAACGCGAAAAACGAAACAAAATATCCCGAGGATTTTTCCTCGGGATATTTTGTTTTCTACCTATTATAATATATGGAACTTTTTGTTGTCGGAAAAGAAGACACCGTGTAAACTTTGGCTTACTTTTCTTCAAAATGGAACTTGTAAGTGGCGAAGTCGCAGACGGGGAATTTCGGCACCAGACCGACGTGCGTCAGCGTCGCGCCCGAGAGGATCAGTCCGAGCTCTCTGACGTAGTAGCGCTTGCTCTCGTCGAGCCCCGTCGCCTTGAAGCGGATCACGTCGCCGTTCGCGGGATTCAGCCTGCGGTAAAGTGTCAGTACGGAGCGGCTCTTGTCCTTCGCCACGACGTGGAAGCCGAAGTAGCGCGAGTGATGCGGGTCGGCGATGCGGTAGAGGTCGCCGTCGAGGATCAGATCTTCGTTTGCGAGATATTCCTTCACCTGCGCGCGCACCGCGTCGAGGTCCTCTTCCGTGAGCTTCGTCGCATCGAGCTCGTAGCCCGTCGCACCGAGGGCGGCGATGTCCGCGCGCGTCGCGAGCGGGGTGATGCGCCGCACCTGATGGTTCGGCACCTCGGAGACGTGACAGCTCATCGAGGAGAGCGGGTAGACGATCGACGTTCCGTATTGGATGCGCGTGCGCTCCTCCGCGTCGGAGTCGTCGGAGGTCCAGATCTGCGGGAAGTAGGCGAGCACGGCGGGGTCAAAGCGAGCGCCTCCGCCCGCACAGCCCTCGAAGAAGACGTTCGGGTTTGCGAGGACGATCCTGTCGAGAATGTCGTAAAGTCCGAGCGCGTAGCGGTGGGAGAATTCTCCCTGACGGTCGGCGGGGAGTCTTTCGGAGAAGAACTCGGTCACGTTGCGGTTGTAGTCCCACTTCACGTAGTCGATCGCGTTGTCCGCGAGCACCCGATTCACCGCGTTTACGATATAGTCACGCACGTCCGCCCGCGTCAGGTCGAGCATCCGCTGACGGCGGGAGTAGCAGGGAAGGCGCCCCGGCACGCCGATGGCGTAGTCGGGATGCGCGCGGAAGAGGTCGGAGTCCTCGCTGATCATCTCGGGCTCGAACCAAAGACCGAACTTCATACCGAACGCGTGCGCGTGCTCGATCACGGGCGTCAGCCCCTCGGGCATCTTGTCCGTGTTGACGAACCAGTCGCCGAGACCCGAGCGGTCGTTGTTGCGCACGCCGAACCACCCGTCGTCGAGGACGAAGGTGTCGATCCCCGTGCCCTTCACCGCGTCCATGATGGCGATGAGCTTTTCGGGGGTGAAGTTGAAGTAGGTCCCCTCCCAGTTGTTGATGAGAAGGGGACGATGCGCGCGCACCTTGTCCGCGGGCATCAGATGGTTGCGGAACGCGTCGTGGAACGCACGGCTCATGCCGCCGAGTCCCTCGTCCGAGTAGGCGATGACCGCCTCGGGCGTCTCGAAGGCGTCCCCCGGGGCAAGCTCCCACGAGAAGCCGAAATCGTTGATGCCGCCGAGGATGAGGGATTCTCCGTTCGACAGCCCCTGCGCCTTCAGCACGTAGGAGGAAGAATAGACAAGGCTCACGCCGTACGCCTCACCGAAGGTCTCGGTCGTATCCTTTGAGAGGATGCCGAGGAAGGGATTCAGCACCGCCGACGAGCTCGCCCGCTTCGAGTCGACGGAGATGACACCGCGGCGCATCGGCGCGCGCTCGGGCGTGCGTTCTCTCGCCCACGCCCCCTCGAGGGAAAGAAGGTCGTACCCGCCCTCGGGCAGGCTCAATGCGAAGGAGTAGGCGCGATCGAGCCGCACGGGCTCTTCGGAAAGATTGCGGTAGACCGCCCGCCTCGCGATCACGGCGGCATCGTCGTAGACCGTGTAATACAGATCGGCGGCAAAGAGGGAATGACGGTCGAGCAGATGAAGCACGAGCGTCTCGCCGCCCGAAAGGGAGGGCATCCCCGAGATGAGCGGCTTTTCGGGGAGGATCTCATACCCGTCGAAGAGAAGCTCGGTGAGTCGGTCGCCCGAGGGGGAGGTGACCGAGACGGTCGGCTCGCGGTAGTCCCCGTTGCCGAAGAAGGTCAGCTCGGCGGGAACGTTCTGATAGGTGACGAAGGGGTCGAACGCCCCGGGGATCGAGGGGACGCAGGATCCGCCCCCGCCCGAGCGCGTAAAGAAAAGAGGATCGTGCGCGACGGTCGCGCCGAAATACAGATGCTCGGGATAGCCCGATGCGTTGACGGTGAAGGCGTAGGTGATGCCCTTCCCGTCGAGGAAGAACGTACTTGTGTTTTTGTCGAATGTGATCGCCATGAGACGGCTCCTTTCGGTCCTTCGGCAGAGTGTCGCCGAAAAAGGTCGCAGTCAGTATAGCATATTCCGATACCGATGTCAATCACCCCTCCGTATTTTCTACAAAGCGTGGAAATTCTAATAAATTAGAGTCAGTGCGGACAAACCGTGATGTCGCACAAAAATTCCGTCCCCGCATTGTGCAACACGAACAAAAAGATTCTCGGAAAATCGTGATATTGCCCATGGAAAACCGCCGCGGTTTCCGTTATAATGGAATCGTTAAAAAACTTTTCCGAAGGAGAAAAACAAATGGCAGGTCTTTCCCTCAGACACATCTACAAAAAGTACCCCGGCGGCGTTACCGCCGTTTCGGACTTCAACCTCGAGATCAAGGACAAGGAATTCCTGATCTTCGTCGGCCCCTCGGGTTGCGGTAAGTCCACGACCCTCCGTATGATCGCGGGTCTCGAAGAGATCACGGAAGGCGAGCTTTACATAGGCGACCGCTACGTCAACGACGTGGCACCGAAGGACAGAGACATCGCGATGGTGTTCCAGAACTACGCGCTGTATCCTCACATGACCGTGTTCGACAACATGGCGTTCGGTCTGAAGCTGCGCAAGGTCCCGAAGGAGGAGATCAAGCGCCGCGTGGAGGAGGCTGCCCGCATCCTCGACATCAGCCACCTTCTCGAGAGACGCCCGAAGGCTCTTTCGGGTGGTCAGAAGCAGCGTGTCGCGCTCGGCCGTGCCATCGTCCGTAACCCGAAGGTCTTCCTTCTCGACGAGCCGCTGTCCAACCTGGACGCGAAGCTCCGTGCCAGCATGAGAACCGAGCTGACAAAGCTTCATAAGAGCGTGCAGACCACCTTCATTTACGTTACGCATGACCAGGTCGAGGCTATGACGATGGCGACGCGTATCGTCGTTATGAGAGACGGTATCATCCAGCAGGTAGATACGCCTCAGAACCTCTACGACAGCCCCTGCAACCTCTTCGTCGCCGGCTTCATCGGCACGCCGCAGATGAACTTCATCAACGGCAAGCTTATCAAGAAGGAGAACGATCTGTTCGCTACCTTCGGCACCGCCGAGATCAAGCTTCCCGCCGATAAGGCGAACAACCCCACTCTCAAGGAGTATATCGGTCAGGACGTTATCTTCGGCATCCGTCCCGAGGCGATCCACGACGAGCCGATGTACCTTCAGACGCTCTCCGAGACCACGATGGACGTCGACGTCGACGTCACCGAGCTGATGGGCGCGGAGATCTACCTCTACCTCAGATTCGAGGGCATGGAGGACGCCACCAACGACAAGGACATCATCGCGAGAGTCTCCTCCCGTTCGCAGGCGCGTGCGGGCGATAAGATCAAGGTCGCGATCGACGCCTCCCGCATCCACATCTTCGATAAAGATACCGAGAAGTGCATCTGCCACTGATCGGACACCCCGATAAGGATGTTTTCGCGCGGGGAAGAGAAGCGTTTTTTTCCTTCTCCCGCGCGATAACTCCCTCGCGCGCGAAAAATACGCGAAAAATATTTAGATTTTTGTGAAAAAAGTCTTGACGCGCGCAAATTTCTTTGCTATAATATAGGCAGTATATAATATTATCCGATAACGGAGAAAGAGGTACGGTATGAACGGTGAATCCATGAATGTCGCGGAGAACAGCGTTCCGATGACGAATCAGGAGCGTAAGGTCGCTCTCGCGAACAAGAAAAAGACCATCGCGGAGAGCCAGAGAAGCGTCGTGAACGCTCTCGACGATTACAAGAAGGCGGCAAAATCGTTGCAAAAGAAAGCAAATGCCAACGTGAAGGCACAGCAGGCATCCGCCGCGAAGCCGAGAAACTACGGCAAAAAGAGCAAGGCTGACGCCGCGCAGGATGCGTACAACGCGCAGGATGCGGAGGTCAAGGCGATCGCCGAGGATATCCGCGTAAAGATGGAAGACGTCGCGGCACAGTACGCGGAGCTTCGCGAGCTCCTTGCCGACAAGCGTAAGCTTGCGTATAAGGCGGAGATCGAGGAGTCGGATTTCGTTCAGTACGTCGATCAGCATAAGGCGAAGATCGAGGAGACCTACGGCATCGTTCTTCCCGTGGAAGAGTCCGTCGAGGAAGAGCCCGCCGAAGAGGAAGCAAAGGAAGAGCAGAAGGCTCCCGCATATCCCTTCCCGCCCTATCCGTATCCTCCGATGTATCCCCCGGTCTACAACATCTATCAGCCCGCGGCACCCGCACCCGCGCCGGCTTCCGCGCCCGCGGCGACCGAGACCCGTCCCGAGGTGAAGGTCCTTCCCGTCAACGTCGACATCTCGAAGGCGGTGGAGAAGGCGGTCAATACCGCGCTCACCCGTTTCGCGAGCGAGTTTGAGACCAAGCTCAACGATTACATAGCTTCCATGCCCGCACCGAGCGGACTTTCCGCCGCGACCGTGAAGGCGTATGAGATGGAGGTACAGGTCTCCGAGGATGAGAAATTCCTCATGGATAAGCTCGCCGCCATGGTCGAGAACATCAAGGCGATCAACGAGAAGATGCTTGAGCTGAACGTCGCGTATGACGACATCACCGACAAGCAGAAGGAGATCTCCGAGCAGCAGAAGAAGACCAACGACATCCAGCGCTACACACTTCGTGAGCAGCAGGGCGTTCAGGTCAACCAGAAGGTTATCGGTAAGGATCAGATCGCCGTTGTCGAGGAGCAGACCGCCGTCGCCGAGCAGCAGAAGGCTGCCGTAGAGCGTCAGCAGGCGATCCTCGAGGCACAGACCGAGGTCGCGAAGGAGCAGGCAATGCTTATCGACGCGCAGGGTGAGATCGGCGAGGCGATGAAGTCGATCGCCGCCGCACAGGGCGACATCGTCACCGCGCAGGAGAATCTTACGAAGAGCAATAACGAGAACATGGAAGCATGGAAGCGCATTGCCGAAATGCAGAATGAACTCAACGATCAGCAGAAGGATGCCGCCAACGCACAGAAGATCCTCGCCCGCGATCAGAAAGCGGTCAGCGAGAAGCAGAAAGCGGCAGAAGAGCTTCAGGCAGGCATTCTTGACGGCTTGAAGACCATGCTGAAGGACAACAAGTCCCTTGCCGATGCCCTCGAGAGAGAGCGCGCAAAGCTCCAGAAGAAGGCTGACAAGAAGGCAGAGGATAAGAAGGTCGAGGAAGCTCCCGTAGCAGAGCCCGTTACCCTTGAGGCGGCGATCCCCGTCGAGACCGCAGAGCCCGTCGCAGAGACGGCGGAAGCGGCTCCCGAGGCAGCAACCGAAGCGGCGCCCGAGACGGCTCCCGAAGCCTGATTCATTCCCCTGAAAATTCCCGCAAAAACAGAGTGAATTTCTCTTCTTCCTTATCCCGAAGAAGAGAGATCACACGAGAGAAATCGGAGGCTTTGTCTCCGATTTCTTTTTTTGTCTTTTTGTTTGCGCTGTCCCCTTCCGCGAAGGAGGGGGCGCTTTCGTGTCTTTTCGCCGCGGCGGGGTCGTTTCCGCTCGTTACGGCGGACGCGGGCTCTCTTTCGCTTCTTTCCACAGGGGCGGAGTCGCTTTCATTCCGCCTCGCTCGGGAGGCTTCCGAAGCCGAGATGGTAGAAGCGTTTTCGCCTTTTTTCGCGCGGTATGGGTCGTATCCGCTCGTGATGGCGGGCATGGGCTCGCTTTCGCTTCTTTTGGCAGGTGCGGAGTCGCTTTCATTCCGCCTCGCTCGGGAGACTTTCGAATCCGAGACGTTAGAAGCGTTTCCTCCGCTTTTCATGCGGCAGGGGTCGTTTCCGCTCGTGATGGCGGGCGCGGGCTCGCTTTCGCTTCTTTTCATGAGGGCAGGGGCACCTTCATCCCTATCCGCGCGGGAAGACTCCGAAGCCGATTTAGCGGAAGTGCTTCTGTCTCTCTCTGCAAGGAAGGGGCTATTTTTTTCACTTATCACAAGGGCAGGGGCATTTTTTACTCTTGCATAGAGGGCGGGTTCGCTTTTGTCCCGTTTCGCGAGAGAAGGTCCGTTTCCGCGCCTTCCCGTGGGGTAAGATTCGTTTCTTATCGTTTCCGCCTCGGCGAGTGGAGGTTCGGCGTATGTCCGATTTTGCATTTCGTCCCTCGTTCCGAGTAGCTTTTGAAGGCGGGGAAGCAGCTCTTCGTAGCTTTGAAAGGGGACAAGAAGCCCGCCGCTCGGCGCAAGGGACTCGACCGTCTCATATAGTCCCTTGCACTTTTCGCTCGTTGTACGCAGGTAGCAGACGGTGTGGGAGAGCAGGGAAAACACCCCGCCGTGAAATCGTTCGCAGACCGTACATTCCGCCGCCGCGGCAATGTGAGAGAATTCCTCGTAGGTGCGTGGCGTCACGAGCGACGCACCCGCCTTCGCCGCAAGGCGAGAGAGCGCCGCGCCGTCCTCCCGCGGGAAGAAGACCGCGATCACCGCGTGGCGTCCCGCCTCCCGCACCGCATCGAGAATACGCCAAAAGCAAATGTCCGAAGCCGCCGCTTTCCGCGGGATAAAAACTACGTCTTTTGCTTTTTCGTACATCCTATCGGAATCTTCGCGTTCTCCTTTCGGATCTTCGTATCTTTCTTCCGAATCTTCGAATCTTTCTTTCGTATCTTTGTATCTTTTTTTCAGGTCTTTACATCCTCCTTCCGAATCTGCATATATTCCGTCGGAAAGCGAAAAACAAAGGTCGGGTGTAAAGTGTACCTTACATTTTTCGACAGAAAACCGCAAAGAAGACGAAATATCGCCCTCGCTTCGAAGCCCGAGATAAGAAAACTGCGGAAGCAGTTTTTGCATGACGATCTCAGAGATCCCTCCGCGAAATCCGCCGAGTCCGCCCCCGAAAAGAAGGATCGGCTTTCCGAGACGCACGGCATAACGAAGAAGCGCCGCATAGTAAAGAAGGGAGCGAATGCTGCTCTCGCTCTGCAAGAGATTCCCGCCGACAAGGATCACGCCGCGGCATTCCCGTATCGCGCGGAGAAGGGCAAGCGGTTCTCCCCTTCGCACCGTGTCGAGGAATCCCTCCCGCGCTTCCAACTTATCCTTCGCCAAGGTCGGCGCATGGGGAATAACGCATTCTTCTTTCCGAAAAGCTTTTCGAAGCGGTAGCGCGTGCTCGTGCCCGCTTCGTTTTTCCCGCCCGCCGCACAGCACCCGATAGGGGATCCCGCGCGAACGCAAGCGTTCGGAAAATACGCGAAGCGTCTCTTCGTCCCCGAGATTCCCGTAGCCGAAATAGCCGACAAGAAGCAGTGGTCGTTCTTCCATTTTGCTCTCCTTTTTTCTTAGTTTTCCCATGCGCGGAAATTTTATCGTAATAAAAAGAGGCTGTCGCAAATAGGCTTTTCAAAGCCTATTTGCGACAGCCTTTTATCATGAAGCGCGTAATTTTGTTATTTTCA
>CAVEOF010000058.1:0-11363 GCA_963617165.1 Coriobacteriaceae bacterium
CGAGGTTCTTTCTGTGTCATTACTTTTTTTCTAAGTGTTGCACTTATATTGTAAACCCACAATTCTGAATTCTTAATTATCTACCGTAATCATGACCCGATTCGGCAGGCAGACGATGCGTTCGCCTTCTTTTGAGATCTCGCCCTGCTTGATGCACAGACCGTCGGGGCAGTCGGCGTGCTCCATGTGCGCGCGTCCGTCCTTTACGACGAGGACGTTCGTCCCCCCGTTCAGCGAATAGGTGCCGTCGACGTTCAGCGGATAGCGCGCGACGACGTCGTTTTCGATGCGGACCGTGACCGATGCGCCGAGGGGCGCCGACAGGCGGAATACGAGAAACAAAATTCCCCCGACAAGGAGCAGTCCGAGGATGAGCCAAACGTCGGCGCGGCGGAGAAAGCCGCCTCGGACTTCGGAGGCGGTGTCACCGCTGTTACGCTCGTTTTGTTTCATCGCTCGGACTTCCTTTCCCGGGGGTATGTAGGGAATTCAGAATTATGAATTATGAATTATGAATTATGGTGCGGAGTCTTGCGTGGGTCTGTGATGGGATCATGTCGGCGTGATGCAAGCGTGCCTTGATTTTAACGTCGCGCGGCTTCGTCGAATTTCCATTTCATGAATACGCCCGAATTTCAAGGTTACCGCAAGGCTTTCTACCTAATTCTTAATTCATAATTCTTCATTCTTAATTATCAAAATGTGCTCCGCAGAGGAAGCTTCCCTCGTGGATACAGCCCACGGGGCAGACGCTCCGACAGGCACCGCAACCCGTGCACAGGTCGTAGTTGATGGTCGCGAGGTTGTTCTCCACGTGAATGGCTCCCGCAGGGCAGGTGCGCTCGCACTTGCCGCAGCCGATACAGCCGACGTCGCAGTATTTGCGCGTTAGGGCGCCCTTGTCGTGGTTCGAGCACTTGACGACCACGCGGACGGTATCGTTCACGAGGCGGATCAGGTGGTTCGGGCACGCGCGGGTGCAGATGCCGCACCCCACACAGCGGCGGGGGTCGACGTGGGCAATGCCGTTTTCGATACAGATGGCGTCGTGCGGGCACACCGCCGCGCAGTCGCCGTAGCCGAGGCAGGCATAGGTGCAATACCGGTCGCCCGAGAAGTTCATGTTTGCCGCCTGACAGGTGGCGGGACCGTCATATTCGTATTTCTTTCCGTCCGAGAGGCATTTGCCGTTACAGCCGACGTATGCCACGCGTTCGACGACATCCGCCGCCTCCACGCCGAGGATCGCCGCAATGTCGCGTGCGGCGGCATCCCCGCCGGGGACGCAGAGATTCGTCTTGTCGGTCGTGCCCTCGGAGAGCGCCTTGGCGTAGCCGTCACAGCCGCTGAAGCCGCAGGCGCCGCAGTTGGCGCCCGGCAGGCACTCGCGGATGGCGGCGGCGCGCTCGTCCTCCTTGACGGCGAAAAAGACCGAAGAAAGAGTGAGAAGCACGGCGCACAGCACCGCGATGGCGGAAAGGATGAGTACGGGAATCAGAATTTCCATCGGTTCGTTCCTTTCAATACTAACACTGACTGACGTCCGCCGTCAGCCGAGAAGAGTTTCCACAATGCCCGCAAAGCCGTAGAAGGCGAGGGACACGATGGCGGCGGCGATCAGGGTCACGGGGAGGCCGCGGAAGGGCTTCGGCGACGGGCAGTTCTCGATACGGGAGCGCACCCCCGCGAAGAGCACCATCGCAAAGAGGAAGCCGAGTCCCACGCCGAGGGAGGAGAACATCGACTCGAGGAAGTTGTAGCCGTCGGTCACGTTGTTGATGGCAACGCCGAGCACGGCACAGTTGGTCGTGATCAGAGGAAGGTAGACGCCGAGCGATTTATGAAGCGCGGGCAAAAACTTCTTCAACACGAGTTCCACAAACTGCACCAATGCCGCAATCACGAGAATGAATACAATTGTTTGCAAATACTCGAGTTTCAGGGGCGCAAGCACGAAGGTCTGCAAAGGATACGTCACTGCCGTCGCGCACAGCATGACGAAGGTCACGGCGATGCCCATGCCGCTCGCCTGATCGAATTTCTTCGATACGCCGAGGAAGGGGCAGATGCCGAGGAATTTCTGAAGCACGTAGTTGTTGATGAGCACGCCGCTCATTAAGATCAGGATCAGAGATTTGAAGGTCATTGTCCGTCCTCCTTCTTTTGTGCGTCGGTGTCGGCGGCGTCCTTCGGCTCGCCCGCATCCTCCGCGATCTCGGTCACCTCACTGCAAGAGGTCTTGCCGCACAGCGCGGCGGAGGGACAGCTCTCGCAGCTGAATTCCTTTTTCATGACGCCGCCCTGCTTTTCGCGCAGCTTGTTCATCAGGGCGATCAGAAGTCCGAAAATGAGGAAGCCGCCGGGCGCCTGCGTCAGGATCGGAATATGGTAATCCTTAAGGAAGGGGATCGCGATGCCGGCGAAGGTACCGTTGCCGAACACCTCGCGGATCGTCGCCATGCAGAAGAGGGCGAGCAGGAATCCGAGACCCATGCCGAGACCGTCGAGCATGGAGTCGACGACGGGGTGCTTCCTCGCGAACATCTCGGCTCTGCCGAGGATGATGCAGTTGACGACGATCAGGGCGAGATACACGCCCATCATGTCGTAAAGATCGGGCAAGAACGCGTGCATGAGCATCTGCACGACCGAGACAAAGCCCGCGATAATGACGATATAACAGGGGATGCGCACCGTGTCGGGAATGACCTTGCGCAGGGCGGAGATCGCCGCGTTCGAGCAGACGAGGACGGCGGTCGCCGCGAGTCCCATGCCGACGGCGGAAATGACGCTCCCCGTCTGGGCGAGGGTCGGACAGGTGCCGAGGACGAGAACGAGAACGGGGTTCTCCATGATGAGTCCGCGAAGGAGGATCATCCATTTGCTGTTTTTGAGCTTGTTCATACCGTACCTCCTCACTTTGCGAGCAATGCGTTGTCCGTCAGCGCGCGGAACGCGTCCTTGATGGCGTTACGGAAGGCGGTCGAGGAATAGGTGACGCCCGCGACGAGCTTCACACCCTCGAGAGATTCGTCCTTCCCGACGTAGCTTTCGGGGTAGGTCTCCTTGCCGAAATCCTTCGATTCGGAATAGGAGGTTAAGAGCACGCCCGTGATCTTCCCGTCGCTTCCGATGCCGACGGTGATGTTCATCGGCTCGCCCGCCGAGGTGTATTGCGAGGTCGTCGAAAGGAGGAGGACGTACCCCCGTCCCTCGCTCTCGCGGTAGACGCTCTTCACCGTGTCGGGCAGGGTCAGCCCCTCGAGTGCGGTGAAGTCCGCGCCGTCCTTCATGACGATGCGCAGGGATTCCATCTCTTTTTTGTGTGCGTTTTCTTCCACGATCGGGGCGGTGAAGAGGTTCACCACCGCGAGTGCCAGTGCCACCACGAGACAGATGGAGGTCAGAACGATGGCAGGCATGAATTTCGTCTTTTGTGCTTCCGTCATTTCCGTGCACCTCCGAGCGGACGCTTTGCCGTCCATTTCTCAATATAGGGAGAGAGGATGTTCATGAAGAGGATCGCGAAGGACACGCCCTCGGGATAGGAGCCGAAGAAGCGGATGAGGCAGGTGATGAGTCCGCACCCGAAGGCGAAGACCACACGCCCGAGCTTGTTGATCGGTCCCGTTACGTAATCGGTCGCCATGAAGATCGCGCCGATGAGAAGTCCGCCCGCCAAGATCTCGTAGAGCGAGAGCAGGGCGTCCCCCGTGACGCAGAGAGAGAAGAGATACACCGTGCCGACGAAGGTCGCGGGCACGTACCAGTCGATCACCCCGCGCACGACGAGGTAGACGAAGCCGAGAAGAAGCGCGATCGCGCAGGTCTCACCCATCGCGCCGCCGCGGATGCCGAGGAACATATCCCCGATGCTCGGAAGAGACGCCGAGCCGCCCGAGAGGATCTTTCCGATGCTCTCAAGGGGCGTCGCGCTCGCCTCGAGGTCGAGGGGCATGGTGCCGCCGCCCGCCTCGGAGAAGGCGATCAGCATGAAAATTCTGCCCGTGATCGCAGGGTTCGCGAAGTTACAGCCGAGCCCGCCGAACAGGCATTTGACGACGAGGATCGAGAAGACCGCGCCGATCACGCACTGCCACACGGGCACGTCGGCGTGAATGTTCAGCGCGAGGAGCAGACCCGTCACGACGGCGGAAAGGTCGTCGACCGTCTGCTTTTTCTTCGTCACGAGATTGAAGAGATATTCCGTCAGCACCGCCGTCGCCACGCAGGCGAAAATGATCACGAAGGCGGAGAGTCCGAACAGAACGACCGCCGCTATCGTCGCGGGGGCAAGGGCGATGAGCACGTCCCCCATCAGGCGGCGCGTCGTCACGGACGAGCGGATGTGCGGAGAGGAAGATACAACAAGCTTTTCCATGAGATTCCTTCCTTTACTTCAGCGTGTCTTGATGCGCCTTGTATTCGCGCAGGGCGGCTTTCGCGAGGCGGTTCGTTGCGACGAGCGGGCGCTTCGCGGGGCAGACATAGGAGCAGGAGCCGCATTCGATGCAGAGATTGATCTTCGCCTCCTCGAGCCTTGCGGCGCGGTCGGCGGCGTCCTCCACGTTCATCGCGCGGGCGTAGAGCGTGGGATTCAGATGCATCGGGCAGTTGTCGACGCATCTGCCGCAGTGGATGCAGGCGGTCGACTCGGGGAGCTTTGCGTCCTTTTTGTCGAGGACGGTCAAGGCGTTCGTCGTTTTCAGTACGGGGTCGAGGGTCGAGCAGACCGCGACGCCCATCATCGGACCGCCGAGCAGGATTTTGCCGACGGGCTTCGAGGTGCCGCCCGCAAATTCGATCACGTCGCCGATGCTCGCCCCGATCGGGACGATGACGTTTTTCGGTTCCCTGACGGCGGAACCGTCCACCGTCACGCACTTCTCGACAAGGGGCATTCCGCTTTCAAAATACTTTGCGAGGAAGGCGAGAGAGGTGATGTTGATGACGAGGGCGCCGACGTCGGCGGGGAGCTTTCCTTCGGGGACGATCCGTCCCGTCGTGTTGTAGATCAGGATTTTTTCGCCGCCCTGCGGATAGGTGTCGGGCAGGGAAACGACGCGCACCTTCGCCTCCGAGGAGAAGATCTCCTCCATCTTGGCGATGGCGTCGGGCTTGTTCTTCTCGATGCCGATGAGGAATTCCTTCGCGGGCACGTAGGACATGAGAAGCTTCATGCCGCGGTAGACGTAGCCGCTCTCGAAGAGCATCGTGTGCGTGTCCGAGGTGATATACGGCTCGCATTCCGCCGCGTTGATGATCACCGTGTCGATGAGTCCCTTTTTCACCGCGTCGAGCTTGACTTGCGTCGGGAAGCCCGCGCCGCCGAGACCGACGAGTCCGCTCTCCCGCACCGCGGCGGAAAAGCCGTCGAAGTCGGAGACGGAGGGGGGCGCGATCTTCTCGTCGGGCGTCATCTGCCCGTCCGAGGCAATGCGGATGGCATCGACGGTGCGTCCGCCCGAGGTGAGGTAGGGTTCGATCTTCGTCACGGTGCCCGAGACCGAGGCATAGACGGGGGAGGAGACGTAGCCCGAAGCCTCCGCGATCTTCTGCCCGACCTTCACCGTGTCGCCGACCTTGACGATCGGGGCGGCGGGAGCGCCGATGTGCTGGGAGAGCAGGAGCAGGACCTCTGCGGGCGGCGTCATGCGCACCGCGCGGGAATGGGCGGTCGCCTTTTTGTGAGGCAGGCGCGTTTTACCGAGCTTGAAAAACGGCATGTTCATGACCGAGGGAGCAAGGCGCATTTGGCGCGGACTCCCTTTCCTTTCTCGTTTTTACAGAAAAAATTTTTACGTGGGAAAAAGACAAGCCGACAAGATCTCTCGCACCCTCGGAAAAGGGCAGGCTTCCGAACCGCAAGGCGGAGAGGAATCACCGCCTTGTTGCCGCGGGAGACGGAGCAGGGAAGGCTCACAGTGTCGCCCGAATTTCGTGAGAGTGCCCCCCCTGCGTTTCTATCGCAAGCGCGAAGAAGAAAGCTCACCGTTACACCGAAGGAGCGGGAGGGCTTTCGCTACCGCAAACGCAGAGAAGAAAGCTCCCGTTACACCGAAAAGGCGGGCGGGCTTTCGCTACCGCAGGGCGCGGAGCGAAAAGATCCCACCGTGACCGCAGAGCGGTCGCACTTTCTATGGCGCGGTACGCCGTAGAGATCGCGACAGCCGCCCTGCGCGGGCGGAGGAGAGCGGACATCGGCAGGGCGCGGCTTCGCCGTTTTTGCGAAGGGACGCTTTGCGGATGTCCGTCGGTTTGTTTCCTTTATTATAATATATTATTCCGCATCTGTCAAGGAATTTTCCGAATTTCCCGAATTTTCTTCACGTTAGCCGAAGGTAACTTTCAGACGCAAAATTCGCCGTTCTTTGTTAAAAAATTATCAAAAACGGAAAGTATTCTTTACATAAGCGGAGAAAATCCGCGATTTCTTGCCCTCCCTTCGCCGAGAATCGCGCATTTTCTCACACGGCGCTACACGATTTTTTGCTTCCAAAATAAAGAAAAAGAGACGCGGTGCACCGCGTCTCTTTTTCGGGAGAGATTTTCGAAAGCTTTCGAGAAAAAGCATAAAACGTAAAGAAAAGTAGGAATTTTCACCCTTTGCGAGTCGGTTCTTCTTCGGAAGAAGTAGCCTTTGCCTCTTCCTTTTGCCAAAAGGCGGCGAGAAATTCCTTGTAGATGCCTTCGGAGAAGGGCGGGCGGGCAAGCGCTCTCGTTTCTTCTTCGGTCAGCTCCCGTTCGGCAAAGGTGCGACCCGCGGCGCGGTATTTTTTCATCGCGCGACGGAAGGCGGCGCTGTCTCCCGTGTCGACGAGCGTCTTGAGCTCGGGCGCGAGGATCGGCGTGTAGCGGTCCCGCCCGAGGATGCAGTCGAGCTCGTGCAGGAGAGGATCGTACACTCCGGCGGTGTCCGAATAGGCGCAGGAGGAGACCAGAACGAGCCGCTTCTCGGGATCCGGAAAGCGGAAGCCGTGGAAGGACTCTCCCCCCTTCGGCGGGAGCTGTCCGCGGTAGGTGGACATCAGAGGAAGAAGACGGTCGACGAGCAGTTTCATCTCGCCCGGCATTCCGAAAAAGTAGAGAGGAAAGCTCGCGACGAGGACGTCCGCCGCGCGGATCTTTGCGATCAGCGCGGGCACGTCGTCCCCTGCGATCACGCACCGCCCCGCCGTCCGTCCCCAACAGGAAAGACAGCCGCGACAGGGGGTCACGTGCAGGTCGGAGACGTTTACCGTCTCAAACTCGGCGTCGCACCCCTCGGCAAACCCCTCGCAGAATGCCCGCGTCACGACCATCGTCGAGGAGGCGGCACGGCGGGGACTGCCGTTCAGGATGAGCACGCGCCGACTCATGAGAAGAGACCGCGGCGCTTTTTCGCGGCGGCACCGTAGACGGGGTATCTGCCGATCTTGCGGTATTTTTCGTAACGCGCGGCGAGCAGACGGTCGGTGTCCTCGTGGGAGAGATGCGTCAGCTTGCCGTAGAGCTCGGAGGCGAGATGCGACATGAAGGTGTCGAGGAGCTCCCCTTCGGCAAAGCTCTCGGGTTCCTCGACGATGCGCTCCACGACCTCCATTTTCCACAGATCGTGCGCGCCGAGCTTCAGATAGTCGGTGACCTCGGGGGCGCGGGCGGGATCCTTGAAGAGAATACTCGCGCAGGACTCGGGCGCAATGACCGAGTAGTAGGCGTTCTCGAGCATCCATACCTCGTCCGCCACCGCGAGAGCGAGGGCGCCGCCGCTTCCTCCCTCCCCGATCATTAGGGAAAGGGTGGGCGTCCTCACGGTGCCGAGCTCGAAGAGGTTCTCGGCGATCGCCTCGCCGATGCCGCGCTCCTCCGCGCTCTTTCCGCAGCTTGCACCCTGCGTGTCGACGAGGAAGATCACGGGGCGGGAAAACTTTTCCGCCTCCTTCGCGAGGCGGAGCGCCTTACGGTACCCTTCGGGACCGACGAAGCCGAAGTGATGCCCCATGCGCCCGTAGGCGTCCTTGCCCTTTTCGATGCCGATGACCGTCACGGGCATGTCGAACAGGTGGGCGATGCCCCCGACGATCGCGGGGTCGTCGCCGAAGCGGCGGTCGCCGTGAAGCTCGGTGAAATCGGTGAACATATGGCGGATGTAATCGGTGGCGGTGGCGCGGTGCGCACTGCGCGTCAGCCGAATTTTATCGTAGGCGGAGAGACGGCTCTCCGCGGTCGTAACGGTGTCCATGATAGGCTCCTTTCAGTATCGTTCGTGGAAGGCGAGCATACGCGAAAGATAGGCGCGCTGCGCTTTTCTCTCCACGATGGCGTCGAGAAATCCCGTTTTCAGCTGGAATTCCGCGCTCTGGAAATCGGGGGGCAGGGTCTCGCCCGTGTTCTGCTCGATCACGCGCTTACCCGCAAAGCCGATCTGCGCGCCCGGCTCCGCGATGATGACGTCTCCGAGGCTCGCGAAGGAGGCGGTCAGTCCGCCCATCGTCGGGTCGGTGAGACAGGAGAGGTAGAAGAGCCCCGCGTCACTGTGACGCTTGAGCGCCATCGAGACCTTCGCCATCTGCATGAGGGAGAGCACCCCCTCCTGCATCCGCGCACCGCCCGAGACGGTATAGCCGATGACGGGCAGGCGTCTCGCCGTCGCGTATTCGAAGAGCGCGGCAATGCGGTCACCGACCACCGTCCCCATACTCCCGAGCATGAAGTCGGGATTCATGATGAAAAGGCAGGCGGTATATCCGCAGATCTTGGTCTTGCCGCAGAGGACGGCTTCGTTCTCGCCGCTCTTTTCCTTCGCCGCGGCGACCTTTTCGGGATAGGAGGGGAAGGAGATCGGATCGCCGACGACATCCTCGCCGAACAGCTCGGAGAAGGCGTCGGTGTCCGAGAGAAATTCTGCGCGAATTCTTGCGGGCATCCGATAGTACGCGCCGCAGGACGGGCAGAGGTAATAGGTGTCGAAAAGCTCTGCTTCTGTCGCCTCTTGTTTACATTTTGGACAAGCGACCCGCTTTTTGGAGCTTCGGATCGCCGAAAGCGTCGGGGTATGCTCGGACATTTATTCTTCTCCTTTCAGGACCTTTACGGCACTCTCGAGAGAGGGGACGTCGGTCACGGTGAAGAGACGCGCCTCGGGGAGCGTGCGTTTGGCAAAGCCCGTAAGCGTTCCTCCCGCGCTGACCTCGACGAAGGTGTCGATGCCCGCGGCGGACATGTTTTTGAGGATGGCTTCAAAGCGGACGGGGGAGTCGACCTGCTTCGCGACCCTCTCGCGGATGCCTTCGGCATCGTCGGGATAGGGCAAACCCGTCAGATCGGCGTAAAGGGGAAGCGTCGGCGCATGTACCGTCATGCCCGCGAGCGTGTCGCGGAGCACCGGCTCTGCCTCCGCCATGAAGGGGGTATGGAAGGCGCCCGCGACCGCGAGCTTCACCGCTCTGCCCCCGAGGGCTTTCACATCCTCGCAGAGGGCGTCCACCGCGTCGACCTCGCCCGCGCAGGCGATCTGCCCCGGGCAGTTGTAGTTGACGGGAGTCACCCCGGGGTGGCGGCGGCAGGCGTCCTCCACGGTGGCGGCATCCAGCTTCAGCACCGCCGCCATGGCGCCGGGATAGCGTGCCGACAGCTCCGCCATCTTGCGAGAGCGGGCGAGCACGAGGGAAAAGGCGTCCTCGACCGAGAGGATGCCCGTATAGGCGAGCGCGGGGATCTCCCCGAGAGAGAATCCCGCGGCGGCGTCCGCGGAGATGCCCCGAGCGCGGAGCTCTTCGGCAAAGGCGAGCCCCGTGAGGAAGAGCGCGGGCTGTGCATATTCGGTGCGGGTGAGCGTCGCGTCATCCCCCGAAAAGAGGGTGTCGAGAAGTCCCGGGAGCGCTTTCTCTCCCGCGTCGAAGAGCGCGCGTGCTCTCTCCGAGGAGAGGTAGAGATCATGCCCCATGCCGACGCGCTGTGCGCCCTGTCCGCAAAAGAGGACGGCAAGCTTACTCATGATCTTTGCCCTCCGTTTCTTCGCCTTCGGCAAAGACGCGGGACTTTGGCACCGAGGTGAAGGTCAGCGCCCCCTTGGCGCGCACCTCGCCTTCGACACGCACCACGGCGTCGAAGGAGAGAAGAGCGCCCGCGTCGCGCGTCTTTTTGACGGAGATCTCCATGCGGTCGCCGGGGATCACCGACTTCATGAATTTGAAATTGTCGATCTTCAAAAGCACCCACAGTAGCTCCTCGCTCGGCGACAGGTCGACGACGAGGGAACAGAGCTGGGCGCACGCCTCGGTGATGAGCACACCGGGGAGGATGGGCGCGTTCGGAAAATGCCCGACGAAATAGGGCTCGTTGACCGAGACGCACTTGACGCCGACGGCAGATTCGGAGGGCGTCCATTCGAGCACCCGCTCGATCATCTGAAAGGGCGGACGCTGTTTCAGTCTGCGGTTGACTTCCATGATATTCATCATAGCGAGATCCCTCCGTCCAGCGTCAGCACCTGCCCCGTCATGTAGGAAAACGCGTCCGACGCGAGGGCAGAGACGGCGGCGGCGACCTCCTCGGGCTTACCGAAGCGGTGCATCGGGATGGCGGCGAGGTATTCCGTCTTTTTCTCCTCGGGGAGCGCGCGGATCATGTCCGTCTCGATAAAACCGGGGGCGAGCGCGTTGACGCGGATGCCCTTCGGGGACAGCTCCTTCGCGAGTACGCGGGTCATGGAATTGACCGCGCCCTTCGTCGCGCTGTAAACGCTCTGCCCCGCGAGGGCAAGCTCGCCGCTGACCGAGGACATGTTGAGGATCACGCCGCGACGGCGGCGGAACATTTTGAGCGCCACGGCTTGGGCGCAAAAGAAGTATCCCTTGACGTTCAGCGACAGGCATTTGTCGAGCGTATCGGGATTCATCATCAGAAGATATTCGTCCTTCACCAGTCCCGCGTTGTTGACGAGCAGGTCGATCTGACTATAGGCTTTGTCAACCAATGTTACCATTTCGCGCACTTCGTCGGGGTTTGACACGTCGGCTTTGCAGATCATGCCATCCCCGCCCGCGGCGCGGATCTCCTCCAGCGCCGAGAGCGCTTCCGCCTCGCTGTGACTGTAATTGACGACGACGGTGTACCCGTCCGCCGCGAGACGAAGCGCGCACGCGCGCCCGATGCCGCGGGAGGCACCCGTGATCAAAGCAACTTTCATACATTCTCCGATCCGCCGCCATAGGCGGCAAAGATTAGTAAAAACTCTCCGAACTATCGGAAGCTCAATGCCCTCGCCCCCTCAAAAAGAAGAAGGCAAGGAGTAAAAATAATTCATAATTCTTAATTCATAATTCTTAATTTTCGAAAAGGGAGTCGGAAGTCCCGAAGGCTCTGTCCGACTCCAAAGCAAT
>CAVEOF010000059.1:0-11356 GCA_963617165.1 Coriobacteriaceae bacterium
TCTGTCTGTCTGTCTGTCTGTCTGTCTGTCTGTCTGTCTGTCTGTCTGTCTAAAGGATTGTGCATGACTTACCTCGCTTTGTCAAGTGGTTTTCCGTAAATTTTCGTCCGATTCGGAAATTTTTTGAAAAATGGGGAGGCAAAGCGCCTCTCGCGCCGTTCTCGACGTCGGGGTAGGGATCTTTCTCCCTTTTTGTCGATGTTTGATGCCGAAGCGAATTTACTACGAGGATTATAACATAGAAGTAGAAAAATGTCAAGAAAAATTTCGCGCGGGTACGCGTAAGGAGAAAAACAGCCTGTGGGCGCGCGTCGGGCGAGGTCGGCGAGAAAATCGCGCCGAAGAAAAGTGCGGAATTTGAAGGAATGAAAGCGGAAAATTTGAAGGAGCGAAAATGGAAAATTTGTCGGAATGAAAACGAAGAATTTGACGGAATGAAAACGGAAAATTTGACGGAATATTCGAAAAAATTTTGAGCAAACGTCTTGCAAAACGGAGAGGTCTATGGTATACTTATCTTATCTTAAAAACGATCCGTGCGTCGCACGGTTTTCCGCAGGATCCGGAGGGCACCATGAAAACCACCGAAAAGCAATATAAGCCGCGTATCATCGACGGGATGGTCGACGAGTATCTTTCCGCCTTCGGCGCCGTTTGCATCGAGGGTCCGAAGTGGTGCGGTAAAACATGGACTGCCGCGCATCACAGCAAGAGTGAATTTTTCATCGGCGACCCGGCGGGCGGATTTCAGAATCGGGCACTTGCGCAAATGTCCCCCGCTCTCGTTCTGGAGGGAGAGGTCCCCCGTCTGCTCGACGAATGGCAGGAGGCGCCCGCGCTCTGGGACGCCGTGCGCTACACGGTGGATGAGCGGGCGACGCCCGGTCAATTCCTCCTGACCGGCTCGTCGACACCCCAAAGAAAGGGGATCCTGCACAGCGGTGCGGGAAGGATCGGCAAGCTCCGTATGCGCACCATGTCACTCTTTGAATCGGGCGATTCCGTCGGTGCGGTCTCCCTCTCTGCGCTCTGCAACGGAGAGCTGACGCCGACGATCACGGGAGAGGTCGATCTGCGGACGCTTGCGGGGTTGATCGTGCGCGGCGGCTTTCCCGCGAATCTGAATGTCCCCGCCGAAAAGGCGGCTCTGCTCCCCCGTGCGTATCTCGACGCCATCGTCGACGACGATATCACACGCCTTGACGAAAAGCGGTACGATAAAACAAAAATGCGGCTCCTTTTGCAATCTCTCGCGAGAAACGAAAGCACGACGGCAAGCAAAAAGAAGCTGATCGACGACATCCGCGCCATGGGAGAAGACCCGATGGACATCGACACGCTGAACGGTTATCTCGACGCCTTCGAGCGCCTCTTCCTACTTGACGATCAACCCGCGTTCTCCCAGAATCTCCGCTCCTCCGTGCGCATCCGTCAGGCGGCAAAACGGCATTTTGCAGACCCCTCGCTCGCCGCCGCGCTCCTGCGTGCGACGCCCGAGCGCCTGATCGGCGATCTGAAAACCTTCGGCTTTTTGTTTGAAGCTTTGTGCGAGCGGGATCTGCGGATCTACGCGGAATCGTTCGGTGCGCGCATGTTCCATTACCGCGACTACGCGGACGACGAGATCGATGCCGTCGTGGAGCTCGAGGACGGCAGATGGTGCGCGTTCGAGATCAAGCTCGGCGCCAATCAGATCGACAAGGCGGCGGAGCATCTGTGCGCGCTCCGCGACAAGCTCGCATCGGGCGGAGATACGCCCCCTTCGGTGCTCGCGGTCATCTCGGGGCTTTCAAATGCCGCCTATGTGCGCCCCGACGGTGTCTTTGTCGTTCCTATTGCAGCTTTGAAGAATTGATCGTATCCGAAGAATTTTTATAACAATCAACCGAATTGCAAATAATTATTTGCAATTCGGTTGATTTTTCGTTTGTGTCGCGAGAAAAACGGGCGAGCGCAATGCTCTTTTGCGAAGAAAACGTGAAGTCAAAACGGCTTATTTTTTCGGGGTATCGGTTTTCCATCGCGTCGTTATCTCAAAGAAAATGCAAAAAACGCGCATAAATAAGTCAAGAAAAATGCGATTTTTGCTTGACTAATCACACAAAATCGAAGCTTTCGTTTTTACGCCCGTCCCGTGCCGGGGGCTTCCCTTTTTTACGTCGAGGTTCTTCCCGTTTTTCGCTTCGCTTCTTCTCTGTTTTGCGTTGCAATTCTTACCCGCTTTAGGGTGCATTCTTTTCCGCGCGACCGCGTCTCCGATCTTGCGATTGATATGCTCCCTTAGCGTATACATGGCGTTTCCCGACGGTACCGTATGGCAATCTACCTGCCCGAGCACCTCTTCGCAAAGGGCAAGCGTGCGTTCTCTTCCGACCGGCGCTTCCGAGAGGAGGAGCGCACGCAGATCGTCGACGCATTATCGAAGCGATTATATTGAAAAATGCAAATAATTCTATGCAAAAAACAACAAGCGGAAGGTTTTTCTCCGTTTGTTGCTTTTTTGATGTTGTTGCGACGTGGGGGATCACGCCGCGAGGATGTGCAAGACTACGACGCTCATGTCGTCGCGGCGGGCGTTGTACTTCACCGCGGTGGCGAGGATGGTATCGGCGTAGGCTTTGATGTCCCGCTTTGCGGGCTTGTTCAGAAGCTCGAGGAGCCACGGTGCGTCCTCGGGCGACTGGCTGATGCCGTCGGACAGGAGGATCACGTAATCGTCAAAGGAGACCTCGACGCGGATGCGTTCCGCGTCGACGCGGCGCAGAAGTCCGAGGGGCACCGTCTGCGAGCGGACGCGGAAGATGGAATTCCCGCGCTTGACGTAAGAGGGGGCAGCGCCGCTCTTATAAAATTTCGCTTCCCCGTCCACGAGGTCGAAGGTGAAGAGGTCGACGGTGGTCGAGCATTCCTCGCTCCGCTCGCGGATGACATGATTCAGCAAATGCAGGGAGGTATCGCCGCTACATCCCGCGTCCGCGGTGCGGGCGAGGAATTCGGTCGAGAAGGCGGAGGTGGCGTGCGCGCTCTCCCCCGTTCCCATGCCGTCCGACAGGATGGCATAAAAGCGGTCGTCCTCGGTAAAGCATTTGACGCTGTCGCCCGAGATGTCGGTATTCTCCTTCGCGACCGCGGAAACGGCATACTCGACGCGATACTTCGGTGCGGCGTGACATTCCATCAGCACCATGGAATCCTTGCGGTAGTATTCGGGGGCGGAGAGCTTCTCTTCACTGCTCTCCTCGAGCGCGTCGCGCAGGGCGGGCGAGGTGATCTTCGTCCCGTCCTTATCCTCACCCGCGGCGAGGATATATTTGCGCCGTTTTCCGAACGCGCGGATCACGCCGTCGGGAAAGCCGTTCTCGGCAAAGGCGCGTCCGAGCGTCTCGGAGAGAGGCTCGTCCATCGCCTGCTCCTCCTCGTCGCGTCGGCGGGCTTCGTTCATCATCTTGGACACCAGCTCGCAGACGTCGGAGACGCTCTCGGTCTTGCGGTTCTTGAATTTTTCCTCGGCGAGGTTCGCGGCGGCGGAGCGGATGGATTCGAGGATCCGTCCCTCCTGCTGACAGAAGCCGAGGGTGCCGCCGAGGTCGTCGACCGAGATCTTCTCCCCTGCGGCGAGCTTATGCGCTAACGTATCGGCGCTGTCGGCGAAGGGGCGGTGGCTCTGCGAGAGGCAGACCGCGTAGCCGCTACAGGTCCTGCAATAGACGTCCGCACATTCGATGCAGAGGTTCTTATATTCTTCGACCGTCGGCTTTCCGTCCGCTTCCCCGAGCTTGCGGATCAGGGGGGCGAGAGAGGAAAACGCCGCGCCGAGGGTATCCAGCCCGCGCGTTTTTTTCGCGCGGTAGGAGAGCGCCATCGTGCCGACCATATCGGTCGCGTTCTTCGAGACGCTTGCGACCTCCTCGGGCTTTTTCTCGGTCGTGAGCTTTCGGAGAAGGGGGAATGCGAGGAGCGAGGCGATCGCGTACTCGGGAAAAAGGGAGAGAAAGCCCGTGAGTCCCCCCTGATACGCGCCCCACGCCGAGAGGAGGACGCCGCCGCCGAGGAGGGCATACCCGATGCCGAGGGGAAAGAGGAAGCCCGCACAAAGCCCCGCGAGGGCAAACGCCACCGCGCCGAGTCCCGAGACGCCGAGGGTGGAAAAGAAGCCGACCGCCATCGCGCGGAGGGCGCCGAAGCGCTTCGCGACAAAGAGGGTCAGCGCGCCGACGAACACATAGGCAAGCGAAACGCCGAACAGCTCGTAGGCGGACAGCGAAAAGGCGAGCAGGAAGGAGAGCGTGAGGAAGGAGCCCTGAAAGAACCAGAGGTCGTAAGCAGAACGGCTCCCCTTTCTCTTCCCCGTGAAATACTCGGTGCGTCCGAAGATAAACTCCCGCGCGTGGATCCCCGCGCCGAAGAGTCCCGAAAGAACGACGGTGAGCACCCCGGGGGTCAGGACCATCGTCAACCCGTAGGCGAGCGTGCGAAGAGAGAATCCCTCGAGAAGCAGGGCGTACACTGCCGTGATGAAGCCCGCGATGACCGCGGAGGACATGCGGAGCAGGACGTTCTCCGAGAAGGGACGCGCCTTCGCCTCCCCTTCTCCCCGTCCCGTGCCCGAGATCACGATGCGAAGCACGACGAGCACCGCGAAAACGAGGGCGTACACCGCGCCCTCCGCCCCGAGCGTCAGCGCGCCGACGGCGCCGCCGAGAAGGGCGATGAAGACCTCGCACGGTAACACCGCGATCATCGCGAGCGCGAAGGGATACGCTCCGAACACAAAATGCCGCCGTGCGAGAACAAAGGCGATCAAAAACACGGCAACGTCGCGCACGAGCGCCTCGGTGTCCCCGCGCCTCGAAGAAAACCCTCCCCTGAAGGATTCGCGCAAGCCGTCAAGAAGCCCTCCCTTCCGGCGATCGCTTTTTTTGTTTGCGTCCATGGAACCTTTCCTTTCCGATCGGGAGAGATCTCCCGTTTTTTCTCCATTATAATGGGAGGCGGGAGAAAAATCTGTCGGACGCGGGCGGTCGTTTTTTGCCGTGTTTCCCCGAAAAAGAAAGAACGAAGAAGGAAAAATGTCAACATAACATTCCTTTTTCGTTCTTTTTATCGGGATTTGCGATATCTTTTTTGAATGAGTCCGAAGAATTTCTCATACAATGAGAGGTTCGGAAGCTTTTAATTCCTTAGAGAATGGATCGGTGCGGGGATCCGTCCGCCGCGGTGAATGAAGGCGTCGCATCCCGCGTCCTTCACGGGCATGATCGGCGCATAGCCGAGGAGTCCGCCGAACTCCGCCGTATCGCCGACATCCTTCCCCTCGACGGGGATCAGGCGGACGGCGGTGGTCTTATTGTTGACGACGCCGATGGCGATCTCGTCGGCGATGATGCCCGAGATCGTCTCGGCGCTCGTCTTCCCGGGGATGGCGATCATATCGAGTCCGACCGAGCAGACGGCGGTCATTGCCTCGAGCTTTTCGAGTGTGAGAACGCCGTCGCGCGCGGCGGCGATCATTCCCCTGTCCTCCGAGACGGGAATGAAGGCGCCCGAGAGTCCGCCGACGTGGCTCGACGCCATCACGCCGCCCTTTTTCACCGCGTCGTTGAGAAGCGCGAGGGCGGCGGTGGTGCCGTGCGTGCCCGTCTTTTCGAGTCCCATATTTTCGAGGATCTCGGCGACCGAATCTCCCGCCGCAGGGGTGGGAGCGAGCGAGAGGTCGACGATCCCGTAGGGGACGCCGAGCTTCGATGCCGCCTCGGCGGCGATGAGCTGACCGACTCTCGTGATCTTGAAGGCGATCTTCTTGATGGTATCGGCGAGGGCGGAAAAGTCGCAATCCCCCGCCTCGCGGATCGCGGCGGCGACGACGCCCGGTCCGCTGACGCCGACATTGATGACGGTATCCGGTTCTCCGATGCCGTGGACGGCACCCGCCATAAAGGGGTTATCCTCGGGCATGTTGGCAAAGACCACGAGCTTTGCACAGCCGAGAGAATCGCGGTCGGCGGTGAGGTGTGCGGTCTCCTTGACGATCCTGCCCATGCGGGCGACGGCGTCCATATTGATGCCCGCCTTGGTGGTAGCGACGTTCACCGAAGAGCAGATATGCTCGGTGACGGCGAGCGCCTCGGGGATGGCGGCGAGCAGATTCTCCGCGCCGCGAGTCATTCCCTTCTGTACATGCGCGGAAAAGCCGCCGATGAAATTGACGCCGAGGGTGCACGCGGCGCGCTCGAGCGTTTTGGCAAGGCGAACGTAATTTTCGCGCGGGAGGTCGGCGCCGACATAGGAGATCGGAGTGACCGAGATGCGCTTATTGACGATCGGGATCCCGTAGGTGCGCTCAAGCTCTTCGGCGACGCGGACAAGATCCTTTGCCTTCGTCGTGATCTTATCGTAGATCTTCGCCTCGAGCCGAGCGGGATCGTCCGAGATGCAATCAAAAAGGGAGATGCCCATCGTTACGGTACGGATGTCGAGATTTTCCTCGCGGATCATCTTCACCGTTTCCAAAATATCCTGTACGTTGATCATATTCCCTCCGTCAGATGCGGTGCATGGAGTTGAAGATGTCCTCATGCATGACGCGGATATCCACCCCTGCCGCTTCTCCGATCTTGCGGAATTCCTCCGCGAAGGCGGCAAAATCCATCTTCAACCCGTCAAGCTCCACGAGCATGATCATCGAAAAATATTCCTTCATGACCGTCTGACTGATGTCGAGGATGTTCACGCCGAATTTCGCGCACTCCCCGCTTGCCATGGCAATAATGCCAACCTTATCCCGTCCGACGACCGTAACGACCGCTTTCATATCGATCCTCCGTGTTTTTTCATCTATTCTATCATATTTTTCGCGAATTTGCAAGGGGAAAGCGAGCGTTTACAAACTTTTTGCGAAAGATCGACGGTCTTTTCGGAGCACGGAGATCTGCGGACGCGGAAGGCGGAATTGCAAAGCGGAAACGAGGTTCGCGGAAGCATGGTACGCGATGTGCGAAAGCGAAGGTGCGGGCGACGGAAGGCAGGGGTGCGGAGCGCGTGTAACCCCCGCGAGGGCGTGGCGTGCGGACGTGCGCAAGCAAATGCGCGGACGTGGTGGGCTGGATGTCATCGATGCCCGCGGGAGCGCGGCGCGCGAAGGTACGAGAGGAAGCGCGTGGGCACCGGAGGGCGGACTATGGGTGCAGCGGGGGCTCACGAGGGCATGGCACGCGAAGGTGCGCGCGGACGGCGGATGTGCTCCACGCTTACGAGAGCGTAGCGTGCGAAGGTGCAAGAGGAAGTGTGCAGACGCCGTGGGGCGGGCTGTGGGTGCGGCGGGGGTCGCGAGGGCATGGCACGCGAAGATGCGCGCGGGCGGCGGATGTGCTCCACGCTTACGAGAGCGTAGCGTACGAAGGTGCAAGAGGAAATATGCGGGCATTCGGGCGCGGAAAGAAGGCACAGCGTGCGATTCTTCTTGACTTTTCCCGCGCGATATGCTATACTTTCGGTAGAAAACAAGGCTGCCTTCGGGTAGCGGAACGGAGATCATCATGAGCGAAATGAACGGCAAAACACACTGGCTCATCCCCGACGGCTACATGAACGACACGACGAAGGGAGAGTTCGTCTCGCACGAGGCGGTATGCGTCCTGAACCTCTCGGGTGAGACGGCACACATTTCCCTGACGCTGTATTTTGAGGATCGCGCGCCGATGCGCGGCTTCCATGCGACCTGCGAAAACGAGCGGACGCACCATATCCGCCTCGACCGCCTGAAAAACGACGCGGGCGAATCCATCCCCCGCAAGGTTCCCTACGCCGTCGCGGTGGAATCCGACCGCCCGATCGTAGTGCAGGCGTCCCGCCTCGACGTCTCGCAGGCGGAATACGCCCTGATGACGACCATCGCATATTGATGTTCGTCGTCAAAAAGCGACGATCTCGAAAACTCGGAAGGAGGGTGTCCCGCTCGCGGGTCGCCCTCCTTCCGAGTTTTCTATTTATCATCGTTTCGCGTCCGCGCAAAGGGGTATCCGCCTTTCACATGCGCACGAGGGCACGGGGATAACGTACCGCGACGAGCCCTTCCTTCATGTAAAAAAGCATGGTCGATCGACCATGCCTTTTTCGTCTTATCATAAGGAAGCCTTGCGTTTTCCGAGATGTGCAAAAAGAGACGCACGAAGCGAGCGCACGGGATCAACCGAGCGATTCGTCATAGACCGCGCGGGCACCGCCGATGTACTTCGGGCGGGTGCGTGCGGCGAGAAGGATCGCCTCCCCGATGTGCGTCACCGAAAGACGCAGAGGGACGGCGACGCGGCGAAGGTGCATCCCGATGAGCGTGCCGCCGATGTCGAGTCCCGCGTCTGCCGCGATCTCCTCGAGCACGATCGGCTCACGGAAGGCATGATATGCCGCCGTGGCGAAGGAACCGCCCGCCTTCGGTTGCGGGACGACATTTACCCGTGCGTCGAGATCGTGCACCGCGGCGCGTTCGACAACGATCGCGCGGTTCAGGTGCTCGCAACACTGTGCCGCGAGGAAGATGCCCTTCGCGTCGAAGACGGAGGCAAGCGCCCGATAGAGCACCTCGGCGACCTCGGGGGAGGAAAAACTACCGACCGCATGACCGAGCACCTCGCTCGTCGAGCAACCGATAACGACAATATCTCCCGCACGGAGCTTCGCCGCAGTGCAGAGCTCCTCTGCCGCCTCTCCCATTTTGCTTTCAATATTTTCTAACGTATTTGCCATGTTTGTGTTCCGCTTTTCGAATTTTTATCGTTGAATCATGTAATTTTGTAAATAATTCTTTTCTTTTTAGCTATTTTCAGAAGAATTATCTTCTCTTTTCATCAAAGCAAGGAATTCTTTGCACGCGGTCGGTGCACCTGCGAGAATGGTCGTTACTTCGCAGGTCGGCATCTCCGAGCCGTCGGCGCGAGTAACGACGCCCCCGGCTTCACACACGATCAGGCGTCCCGCGGCATAGTCCCACGGGGAGACGCAATTCTCATAATAAATGCCGTAGCACCCCGACGCCACATAGGCGAGATCGAGTGCCGCCGAGCCGCTTCTGCGGAAATCGAGCGCGTGCTCGAGCAGGAGCTTCGCGGCGCGGAGGGTCGTATTTGCCGTCGTGCTTTTATGATACGGGTCGGTGCCGATAACGGCAAGCGTCTCGGAAAGGGGGGTATCGGGCAGGATCAGGCGATGCGCCTTTGAGAGTCCGTGCGCACGCGGCGCATCGGCGCGATAAGCGCCCTCCCCGCGGACGGCATAATAGAGAAGGTCGGCATAGGGGTGATAGATCATGCCGCAAAGAGGCTCTCCGCCCTCGCACACGCCGACGGAAATACAGCTGTGTCGGAGTCCGCGGATAAAATTCGTCGTGCCGTCGATCGGGTCGATGATAAAGGTCAGGGCGTCCGTGAGTCTGCCGTTTTCCTTTTCCTCTGCGAAAAAGAGGGCATTCGGAAAGGCTTCCCCGAGCTTTTCGAGCAGGAGCTTCTGCACGGCGACATCGTAGGTCGTGACGAAGTTTGCGTCCCCGCTCTTCTCCGCAATTCCCCCGTGGGGGCGATCGACGGAGCGCAGAAGGTCTCCCGCCTCCAAAAGAAGCGGGAGCGCGGTATTCAGTATTTTTTGCGAGAGTGTGATTTTTTCTTCTTTCATGGATTCCTTATCGGGGCAGGCTCAAGATCTTTCGAGCACGTCCGCGATCCTCTTACAGGCAAAGCCGTCGCCGTACGGGTTTGAGGCGTGTGCCATCGCGTGGTAGGCTTCCCTGTTTTCGAGAAGCTCTTTGAAGTTTCGGTAAATGGTTTCTTCTTCGGTGCCGACGAGCTTCAGCGTTCCCGCCTTGATGCCCTCGGGGCGTTCGGTGGTATCCCGCATGACAAGCACGGGCTTGCCGAGGGAGGGCGCCTCCTCCTGAATCCCGCCGCTGTCGGTCAGGATCAGATAGCTGCGCGCGAGGAAATTGTGAAAATCGAGCACTTCGAGCGGCTCGATGATATGGATCCTGTCGCATCCGCCGAGCTCTTCTTCCGCCGCCGCGCGGACGACGGGGTTTTTATGAATCGGGTAGATTGCCTTGACATCGGGATGTTCGTCCATGATGCGGCGAATGGCGCGGAACATATGGTGCATCGGCTCGCCGAGATTCTCGCGGCGATGTGCCGTGAGGATGATCAGTCGGCTTCCCTCCGCCCACGAAAGCTCGAGGTGGGAGTAATCCTCTCTGACCGTGGTTTTCAGCGCGTCGATGGCGGTATTTCCCGTGACGTAAATGCTTTCGGGCGCTTTCCCCTCGCGGAGCAGGTTCTCGCGGGAGAGCTCGGTCGGCGCGAAGTTGTACGCCGCGAGAATGCCGACCGCCTGTCGGTTGAATTCCTCGGGATAAGGTGAATCAATATTGTACGTACGAAGTCCCGCCTCCACATGTCCGACGGGGATCTGCATATAATAGCAGGCAAGCGCCGCGGCGAAGGTCGTCGAGGTATCGCCGTGCACGAGGACGACATCGGGCTTCACCTCCTCGAGCACACCGCGGATCCGCGTGAGGATCTCCGTCGTGATGTCGAAGAGCGTCTGCCCCGCCTTCATGATGGCGAGATCATAATCGGGCACGACGCCGAAGGCGTCGAGCACCTGCGCGAGCATCTCGCGATGCTGTCCCGTCACAGCGACGACTGTGCGAAGTCCCTCCCTCGTTTTGAGTTCCTTGACGAGCGGGCACATTTTGATCGCCTCCGGGCGGGTGCCGAATATAAGCATGACGGTTTTCATTCTTGATTATCCCCTGTTTTTGTTTTATTTTTCTTTTTCATACTCCGGCCGCTGTCAAACGATTCAATCCGCGGCCGTTACCGTATTTGTCATCTCATTTCAAATCTGTTTCTCCGTATTTCATGTTTTACTCAGCAACCGAGGAGCCATCTTTCCCTCAAGCCAAAACAAGGGGACAACGACCGCACTTTCTGCCAGCACGATAATAAAGCCGTGCAAAATCAAACTCAATATGCCGGTTACCGCAATCCATCCCGACAAATATATGAAAGTATTCAAACCGCATACGAAAAAAATAATCACTGCGCGCGGCAAATAGTATTTGAAATTGACAAATAAAATGTTTTTTTTCAGAAATACGATAAAATAAACGTATCGATACAAAATCGCCGCGAGAGTACCGATGGCTACTCCGAGCAATCCCAAACGAAAAACCAATATCAGAGAAAGCACAATATTCAAAGATGCCTCGACAATTGCTCCGCGGTTTGTTTCCTTAAACTTGCCCGCCGCCAAAACAACATACCGATATGGTTCTCGGATACAATAAACCATGTTCGCCCACACCATTACCAAA
>CAVEOF010000060.1:0-11324 GCA_963617165.1 Coriobacteriaceae bacterium
CTCTCCTTGCCGTGGAAGTGAACGACGCCCTCTTCCTCCGCCTTTTGTATCTCGTCTATCGCCGTAAGCTCCAAAAGGGCGAAAGCGTTCTCGCGGGTGATGATATTCTGCCCGACGAACTCCGGATGAAAACATATGTTGATATAATCGAGGTATTCGTGAGGTGTGAAGGAATGTTTGCTCCCGTAATTGATAAACAGAAGGTCGCCGCGATTTACCGCGATCGGCTGATCGTTGATGTACTCGACGCCCTCTCACGCAAGGATATAAACGATCTCGATGAAGTCATGCGTGTGCGTATCGATGCGCCGCTTTTCCTTCGTACGAAAGATGGAGAGCGTCAGCTCGTGCCCGATGATCTCGTCGCTTTTATATTCCCTCACCGTAAGGACCCTTTCCTTCCTAAATAATTATATATCTGTTATACCGCACCCGAATGCGGGCTGTCAAGGAAAAAGAGATAAAAAACTCTTGCATCCCACGCAAGGATGTGGTACAATAGAAAGGCAGTTTGCAAAGAAAGGAGAGCGGTATGTATCCCGAGGCATTTCTGACCCGGATGAAGACCCTGCTCGGCGGGGAGTACGACGATTTTCTCAAAAGCACCGAATGTGCGCCCTCGCGTGCGCTTCGGATGAATCCCTTCAAGCTTGCGGACGGACACCCGACAGAGGGGATGCAAAACGCGCTCTCCCTCACGCCTGTTCCCTACGCGGAAAACGGGTACTTCTTCGATGCGGAGAGGATCGGAGCGACGCCGTGGCACCACGCGGGTGCCTTCTATGTGCAGGATCCCGGCGCAATGTCGGCGGTCGCGGCAGTTCCGATCGCGAAAGGGGCGAAGATCCTCGACCTCTGCGCCGCGCCCGGCGGAAAATCGCACCAGGCAATCTCGGCAGCGGGAAGAGAGGGTCTGCTCGTCGCGAACGAATATATTCCCTCGCGGGCAAAGACGATGGTCGGAAACTTCGAGCGGCTCGGGGTCCCGAACGCGATGGTGACTTCTCTCGACACCGCGGTGCTCCCGACGCTCTTCGACTCCTATTTTGATCTTGTGATCTGCGATGCGCCCTGCTCGGGGGAAGGCATGTTCCGCAAAAACGAGCTTGCCGCGGGAGAATGGAGCGAGGGCGCCGTCCTCGCCTCGGCAAAGCGGCAGACCGAGATCTTAAAAAATGCCGCGTCTCTCGTCCGTGCGGGCGGGTATCTTCTCTATTCGACCTGCACCTATGCGCCGAAGGAGGACGAGGAGATCGTCGACGCCTTCCTCGCCGCGCACCCCGATTATCGTCTTGTCCCCGTCGCAGGGAAGGTACGCGCCGTCACGGCAGACGGAATCTTGCCGAAAGGGGTGATGTGCGGGAAGCTTGCGGAGTGCCGACGTTTTTATCCCCACCGCTCGCGAGGGGAGGGGCAATTCTTTGCCCTGCTTGTGCGGAGTGCGGGAACGCAAACGCCATCAATTCTTTACAAAGACGCGTCCCTTCCGCTCTCAAAGGAGGAAAACCGACTTCTTTCCGACTTTCTTTTCTCCGCCGCCCCGGGGCTTCCCCCTCTTGTATTCCGCAAGGTCGGCGATCGGATCGCGGCGCTGACATTCCCCTTCCCGATCCCGAAGGCATCGGTCTTCTCCGTCGGGGTGACGGTCGGGGTGATAGAACGGGGACGGCTCATTCCGCATCATCAGTTCTTTTCCGCCTACGGAAGCTTCTTTTCGCGCAAGGTCGACCTGTCGTCCGACGACCCGCGGCTTACCGCCTACCTTCACGGGGAGGAGATCTTCTCGGAGGGAGAGGGCGGCTACGTCGCCGTGCTCTGTGACGGGATCCCGCTCGGCGGCGGGAAGCGGGTGGGCGATCGCATCCGCAATTACTATCCGAAGGGGCTCCGCACGTAAGTGTCCGTCTTTCGGAACCGTATTTTATTTTTGTATCAATAAACGCAAGGAGATACACACATGGAAAACAAGATTCTCGCAACGGTCGGCGGTATGCCGATCACCGACACGGATGTGGACGCTTTTCTCGCCGAGCTCGGTCAGAGAGGACGCGCCTACAACACCCCCGAGGGACGCGCAATGATCCTCGAGCGTCTCATCGGCAACAAGTTGCTTTTGCTCGACGCGAAGCGCAACCTCTTCGAGGCGGAGCCCGCCTTCAAGGAACAGCTCGCGAAGATCAAGGATCGGCTGCTCTCGAATTACGCGCTCGAAAAGGCGGTCGGCTCCGTCCGCGTAAGCGATGCGGACGTGCGTGCGTACTTTGACGCGCACGCCGAGGAATTCAAGGGCGAGGAGGTCGTCGCCGCCTCGCACATTCTCGTCGACAACGAAGCATCGGCAAAAGAGATCTACGAAAAGATCAGCCGCGGCGAGCTGACCTTCGAGGACGCCGCCAAGACCTACTCCTCCTGCCCGTCGAAGGAAAACGGCGGCTCGCTCGGTGAATTCACCCGCGGACAGATGGTGCCCGAATTCGACGCCGCCGTCTTTGCGATGGAGGTGGGCGAGATCACGAAGGAGCCCGTCAAGACGCAATTCGGCTATCATCTGATCCGTCTCGACTCCAAGACTCCCGCGAAGGCGCTGACCTTCGAGGAGGTAAAGGGAGCGCTCGGCGAAAAGCTGCTTGCCGAAAAACAGGAAAAGGCTTACGAGAGCAAGATCAATCAGCTGAAGATCCTCTATCCCGTGGATAAGTTCTGATGAACGGCGACGAAGCGCTTCAAAGAAAGCGGTTTTCCGAGCTTGCCGCGCGTTCCGTCGGGCGGGACTGCTACGTGTTCACCGACTTTCTCGGGCTTGCGGAGCAATCGTTGCTCGCAGAATGCAGAGAGGCAAGGGACGCGGGGGTGACGCTCTTCGGCGGGATCCCCGGGTGTGAGCGAGTGATGGCACGCTTCGGCTCTGTCGAGCGGCTCGGCTACGAGGAGGACTTCCCCGTCGTCTGCATCAAGGCGGCGCCCGCCGCGCCGAAATTCGCCGACGCGCTGACGCACCGTGACCTTCTCGGCGCCGTGATGAATCTCGGCATCGAGCGGGAGACCGTCGGAGATATTTTCCTTCACGAGGGGATCGCCTACCTGTTCGTCGAAGAAAAGATCGCGCCCTTCCTTCTCGAGCATCTCACGCGGGCAAAGCATACCGATCTTCTGCTTACCGAGGTGCCGCCGCCCGAAGGGCTCCTCATCCGCACCGAGCCGCTCACGGTACAGGTGAGCGGCGAGCGACTCGACGCCGTGATCGCCAGAGTCTTCTCCCTCTCGAGAGAGGAGGCGCAGTCGCTTTTCCCGAAGGGGCTGGTCTATCTCAACGGTCGCTCCGTCGGAAGCGCGAGCGCCGTACCGCACGACGGCGACATCGTGAGTGTGCGCTCGCACGGGCGATTTTGCTATCGCGGCGTCGCTTCTCTTTCGAAAAAGGGAAAACTGAACGTTCTGGTGGAAAAATATGTTTGAGGGGTGAGACCGCTTTTCTTTGCCCCTGCGGTCCGTCCGACAAGCCTTGGCTTTCGGACGGACTTTTTATGTTTTTTCTCAAAATGCAAAGAATTGTTTCCATTATCGGAAAAATCGTGCAGATTTCGGCAAAAAGATGAAGGAGGCGAAGCGGAAAGCGGTACTTTCAAAGATCCGCCGTCGGTAAAGATGAAAAAACCGCACGGTGGAGAACGGGTCGTTCCGGGGCGCGAAAATATAAAAATTTTCATCTTTTTTTGGTTTTCCTCTTGCGCGGGCGAAAAATATATGATATAATACTTATAAATCATTGGGTCTTTGTATGCCGCAGGAAAGGAGGATGTCGCGCGATGAACGAGTTTTTCGTCAGCCTTCTGTATCCGAGCGCCGAGTCCCGCGCCTATCATCAGGACGCCGCGCACCTGCCCTCCGTTTCCGAAAGGGTGTGCGAAGAGCTCGGGCTGAACGAGATCTTCCGCCTGAAGAGCGGCTCGCTGACCGAATTTTTCACCTCCTCCGAAGAGGTGATCCTCTATCGGCAAAAGACCTTTGAAGACCTTCTCGCGATCCCCGAGATCGAAAAAGTCTTTGCCGAGGTGCACCCCCTGCTCGGCGACATCCGCGAGCTTCGCCGTCTCGACGACGAGAGCGGTGCGGCGGAATCTTACTTATACAGCATCACCGAGATCGAATTGTACGTTTCCTGCATCGAGACGCTCGAGAAGGGGCTCTCCCCTCTTCGCGACCGTATGCAGAGTCCCGCGCTGACCGCGCTCACCGACTATGTGCACGCCACCGTGACGTCGGCGGAATACCGTGCGCTGACCGAAAAGATCGAGGCGCTCGCCTCGCATGTGAGCGAGGTGCGAAGCATCACCGTCGGGGTAAACCTCGACCGCGAATTCCGTCCCGAATCGGCGGGGGTCCTGTCGGTCAATGCCGAGCCCTTCAAATCGGGAAAGGTTCTCGATAAGATCTTACGCTTGTCCTTCAAAAACGACGCGATGACCTGCATCGCCCCCCTCTCCCCTCTCGGGAAAGGGCAGAGCGAAAACAGGCAGGAAGCTCTGAACGGTGCGTTTCGCACCGCGATCGAGGACGTGTTCCGCTCCTCGGTGCGCGGATGGCGGTCGATCGTCGGGGAATACGTGCTCGACAACACCGACTTTCTGCTCCGCCTTGCGGGCGAGCTCGAATTCGTGGCGCGGGCATCCGAATTGCTTCGCCGTCTTGCGGCTCACCCCGGCTGTCACATTGCCGCGCCGCAGATACGCCCCGCATCGGAAAAGGCATTTTCCGCCCGCGGCTTATACAATCCCCGTGTGGCGCTCGCCATCGAGGACGAGATCGTACCGAACGACTTCGCCTTTGACGAGAACGCCCGTATCTATATTCTGACCGGTCCGAACCGCGGAGGAAAATCGGTCATTACCGTTGCGGTCGGCGCCGCGCAGGCGATGTGCCAGCTCGGTATGCCCGTCCCTGCCGAAGAGGCAGTCATCTCGATCGCGGACGGCATCTTCACCCACTTCCCCGAAGGAGCGGACGACACGATCGACAAAGGGCGACTCGGCGAAGAGTGCGCACGCCTTTGCGAGATCTTCCGTGCCGCGGACGGGGACAGCATGATCCTGCTTGACGAATCCCTCTCTTCGACGGGCGCGTATGAGGCGACCTACATTGCCGAAGAGGTTCTTACGGCGTTTGCCGCGCTCCGCTGCCGCGGGATCTTCTCCACCCATCTGCACGACCTTGCCGCACGCGCGGGCGAGATCGACGCGCGCTCCCGTGAAAACGGCGGCGTCGGCGTCGACACCTTGGTGGCGGGGATGGAGGAAGGCAAGCGTTCCTTCCGCATTCTGCGTAAAAAGCCGGACGGCAAATCCTACGCGAAGGACATCGCCGACAAGTACGGGCTTTCCTTCGAGAATCTCTTCGGGAAGAAGGACGCGCATCCGTAGCCTTGCGGGCGGTATACCTGCCCTGCCGTGCAAGCTCTCCCGACGGATCCCGTCGGACGATCCCTTGCAAGAAAGCGGGAAAAGAATACGCCCCCACTCAAAAAGGAGACTCATTTCATGAAAGTCGTCATCGGCATCGACGTTGGCGGAAGCACGACGAAGATCGTCGGGTTTGCCCTCGACGGGCATCTGCCGCCAAAGCTCATGCCTCCTCTCTTTATCCGCGCGGACGATCCCGTGACCTCGATCTACGGTGCGTTCGGCAAATTCATTGACGAAAACGGGCTCTCCCTCTCGGACATCGAGAAGGTGATGATGACCGGGGTCGGCGCTTCGTTCATCAAGCGGGATCTTTACGGGCTGACCTGCGAGCGGGTGCCCGAGTTCCACAGCATCGGGCGAGGCGGGTTATATATTTCCGGACTTGCCGATTGTCTTGTCGTCAGCCTCGGCACGGGAACGGCGGTCGTCCACGCAAAGGCGGACGGTTCCATCGATTACCTCGGCGGAAGCGGCGTCGGCGGCGGCACCCTGATGGGGCTGTCGAAGTTGCTTCTGAAAGCCGAAAACATAGACCACATCGTAGACATCGCGCGGGACGGAGACCTCTCCCGCATCGACCTTCGGATCTCGGACATCACGGCATCCGACGACATGCAGAACATGCCGCGCGACCTCACCGCCTCCAATTTCGGCAACGTCTCCGATCTTGCGACCAAGGCGGATATTGCCAAGGGCATCCTCAACACCGTCTTTGAGACGGTGGGAATGGTTTCGATCTTCGCGGCGCGCTCCGCAGGAGTCCGCGACATTGTCCTGACGGGCAATCTCTCCACCCTGCCCTACGCCGAAGAAAAGTTTGCCGAGTTCAACCGCATGAACGACATGTACGGCGTGAATTTCCTGCTCCCCGAGAATGCGAGATTCGCGACGGTGATCGGCACGGCACTTTGCGGCTGCGAAAAGGAAGAATTGTCAAAAGATTCATGAATTCCCGCGATCGGCGCGTCTGCGCGTCGGTCGGCGAAAGTTCGGGACGTCTTTTCGGAGGTGAAGCCCGCATTACATTCCCCGATACGAGCCCGTGAGTACGGAAAGCGCGAATTTTTTCGCGAGAGTACCCGTCCGCGGGCGCGCGGAGATCTTTCCGCGCGGATCCCGCAAAGGGCGGGGACGGCGCCCGTGAAACGATCGTCCGGTAAATTTTTACGGCATCGTGCGCGATGAACCGGCGAAGCCGCCCGTTCGCGTAAACTTGAATGAACGGTCGGTGCGGTGATTTTGTGAAGCCACTCGTTCGCGTAAGCTTGGATGAACGGTCGGTGCGGCGATTTTGTGAAGCCGCCCGTTCGCGTAAGTATTCAAAAAACCTCGGGTGCCTCGGGTGCAAAGACTTGCGAACGCGCCCGTCTATGTAAATCTTAAAGATCTCGGGCGCGGAAAGATCTGCGGTCGCGCGCGGTGCGCGCGGGCACACTTCCGAAAGCGCACGGGTGCTATGCCTCTGCGAATGTGTCTGCCGTCGTGCGCCCGTATCGACATTCCGACACACCGCGCACCGCTCACCAACCGCCCGCCCCCGCGGGTATGTCCCACGAAAAGGAAGGCAGAGAATGAATATTTTCCGCTTTGTCATACCGAAAAGCCTGGTTGAATATATCACCGTCGACAGCACGATACGGCAGGCACTCGAAAAGATGCGCTTTCACCGCTATACGGCGATCCCCGTCATTGACGATGAGGGAAAATACCTCGGCACGGTACATAACGACGATCTGTTCCGCTATTTTCTCGACAGCGGAAGCTTCGAGACGAGAGAGGCGGAAAAGGACTCCATTTCTCTGATCCTCGACCCCACCTATAACAAGCCCTTATCGCACACCGATTCGATGCTGACGCTGATCGACCGTGTGAAAGAGCACAACTTCGTCCCCGTCGTCGACGACCGCGGATGCTTTATCGGCATTATCCTGCGACGCGACGTTCTCAATTATCTCTCGCAATTCTATCGGGAGGACGAGGAACCCCAAAGCGAAAAAATTATTACACATAGAGCACAACCTATGGGAGGAACGAACACATGACAGACGAAACCAAGGCAACCGCTATGGAAAACGCAGAGAGCACCCCTGCCGTTTCTGACCCCGAGCAGGTCAAAGCGGAAGCGGAGCGCGCCGCGCGTGAGGTCGCCGAAAGGAAAGCGCGCACCCTCGACTTCATGGAAAATTACCGCGACAACCAGAAGGCGGAAAAGGAAGAGCGCGCAAAGCGTGCGGCGAGCACCAACCGCGCCAAGGCGAAAGCCGCCGAGGAAAAGCGCCTGCAAGAAGAGGCGGAGCGTGCCGCGAGAGAGGAAGCGCGCCGCAAGGAAAAAGAGGAATTCGAAGCGAGAGCCAAGCGCAACGCTGCCATGCTGACCGAGATCAGTGCCGAAGAGGCACGGCAAAAGGAAGAAGAGGAGGCGGAAGCGCGTCTCGCCGCCGCAAAGCAAGCCCCCGCAAGGGAGAGTGCGCCCGCGGCAAAGCCTGCCGTGGCGTTCGGTGAAAACGCGCCTGCGGTGAAGCCTGCCGTAGCGTTCGGTGAGAATGCGCCTGCGGTAAAGCCTGCCGTGACATTCGGTGAAAATGCGTCTGCGACGCCCGTTCGTCCCGCAGCACCCACGATGCGGAAAGAAGAGACTTCCGCCTTCAAGATGCCGCCCGTGACGGATTTCTTTGCCGACGACGGTCTGAATACCGACGATCTTCTCTCCGAGATCACCGTGGACGGTGTACCCCTCGGCGAAAAGGCTGCGGACGGTGTGATCCTGCTCGACGCGCAGGGCGATGCGGGCAAGGGCGATGATCTTGCCTCCCTCATTGACGTGAAGATCGATCTTCCCGAAGCGGAAGAGAAGGAAGAACCTGCCGCCGCAAAAGTTGCGGAAGAGCCCGCAAAGGCAGAGCCTGCGGAGGACGCCGCGAAGGACACGACATATCCGACGCCAGACGATTACATAAAGGCATGGCAGACGGCATACGGCACCGACAACAATACCTCCTACGACGACCTAATGAAGAAGTGGTGGGAGAATTACGGTGCGATGTACGGCGCATCCCCCGCCTACGGAATGACGGCTGCACAGGCACCTGCGGATGCGAAGAACGTAAGCGACGCCGCGCCGTCCGATGCCGCAAACGCGTTTCTCTTCCCCGCCGCTCACGTGTCCTCGCGCAGAGCGTATGACGAGGCGGAGGGTGTCGACAAAGAGACCGAAAAAGCAGTGGAAGAGACCGTGGAGCAATCGGCAAGCGAGGTTCTCGAAGAAGAACAGGCGATCGCCGCGGCTCCCGCCGTCGACCCGCTGTCCAAATATCTGAAAGAGCAGAGCGAGAAGATCGCGGAGCGCCGGAGCGCGCGCTCGAAGACGAAGCTCCCCGACAAGCTCGATGTACAGGCGGAGATCTGCAACCTGTATTTCGAGGCACTCTACGAGATCTATCGGCAAAACGGAAAGAAATTCCGCAAGCTGTACCGCGACGGAGCGAGACGCGAGATCGACATCTACAACGACATGCTCCGCAAATACCTGAAAAAGAAATCGAACGTCATTGCCTTCATCCCCGTCGACCCGACCATCCCGAACCGCATTCTCAAGGGAGAAGATCCCGAGCCGCTCTATGTCAAGCCCTTGCAGAGGGAGAGCGCGGAGGATGCCGCGAAGCGCAAGGAGAAGATCTTCTCCGACATTGAAAAAATGGAAGGCGCCATGACGCCCGACGAATTTGCGAAGTGGCTCGCCGAGCAGGATGCCGCCATCCGCGAAAAAAAGGCAGTCTTCAAGAAGGCGAAGCTCTCCGAGAAGATCGCCATCGAGGAGGCGGTCTGCAAGATTCTCTTCGAGGTTCTTCACGAGATCGCCGTGCAGGACAAAAAGACCTACGCCGCGAACTACAAGGAGAAGGCGAAGAAGGAGATCTCCATCTACAATGATCTTGTTCGCAAGGCAGGAAATCCGAAGAAGACAGGACTGAGGCCTCTTGCTTACAATATCCCGGATCGTCTCCTGAAGGGCGAAGTTTTCGACCCGTTTGCTAAGGAAAGTTTGCAAAAAGGCACTGTTTCCGACAAGAAAGAGGGCGGGGTCGAAGACGCATTCACGAGATATCTCGCCGAGAAAAACACGAAGATCCGCGACGCGAAGGCAAGCTTCGAGCTGTCGGACGCCGAGACGCGCATTTTGCTCGAGTGTGAGGTATGCTCTCACTACTTTGACATTCTCGAGCAGATCCATATCCACAAGAAAAAGGCGTATGCCGCAACCTACAAAAACCGCACGCTGACCGAGATCGCCCTCTACAATTCCCTGACCCGCAAGGCGGGCAAATGGTTCACGGGTGACAGGACGCCGATCGCGAAGACCGTGCCCGACAGAATTCTTCGCGGCGAGCTTTGCAATCCCTTCCGTAAGAGAAGCGAGAATGCCGCGGACGAGGCGCTCGCTCTTCTGACAAACACCGAAGCCACGCCCGAGGAAAAGCGTCACAATGACGAAGCCTACCTCAAGGCAAAGGAAAAGTACGAGATCTCCCGCAGAAAGAAGTGCTATTACACCGCAGGTCTCTCCTTCCTCTTCCGCGCACGCAAGGATCAGAAGAAAGCCAAGAAGCGCATGAAGAAAGAGATCCGCGCGATGGAAAAGCGCGTGAAACCGGTGGAGGAAGTAGAGGCATACCTCAACGCGAAGTATCTCGACCTTCTTGCCGACAAGAAGCGGGCAAAGCGCAGAAAAGCCGATCCCATCATGCTCCGCAAACTCCGCGACCGCATCTCCGACCTTCTTGCCGAGCGTGACCGCATCAACCGCCGTTTGGTCGAGCTTTACGAGTACGACGCATGGCAGCCCGCGGCACTCGGAAAGAAAGCACTCAAGATCTACCTAAAAGAAAAGAATGCCGCTTTCAGAAAAATGAAGAAGACGGCAGACCGCGTGAACCGTATGCACCTTGACCCCGAGGACAAGAACGAGCTTTACACGCTGATGGATCGCGTGACCGAGCTTCAAGCCGAGCTTCGTGCGGGCAAGCAGCTTCGTTATAAGACGAAGAAGCCTGCCGACCGTATGCAGGCACAGGTTCGTGAAGCCGCACTTGCGAGCGAGCTTTCGATTGCGGAAGAGCGTCTTGCCAACAAGGTGCGCGAAGCCGAAGGCAAGGGACGCAGAAGACGCAAGGAATCCCATACCCTCGCCGTCGCGACCTCGCTGATCGTCATTGCCGCGATCGCCATTCTCGGTGCCGCCGCGTATTTCATACTCCACACCGCCGGCGTTATCCCCTTCTGACCTCGGTCGCCGATCCATAGGTACAGAAGTCACAGCTTAAAATTTAAAATAGAGAAAGGAATTTGAACGTATGAACACGAAAGATTCTTTGGATACGCAGACGAGATCCCCGGAGGATATGACGGAAGCGGAGCGCCGCGCGGAGATCGAAGCGCTGGAAGCCAAGCGCCGCCGTCTGACGATGATTCTGAACGGAAGCGTCGAGCAGTACGAAAAGGAGAGCGGAAAGCGCTATCCCACGCACCGCCCGAAGCGCGGCTGAGGCGTCTGCAACAGCGAATTTACGAATTCTCGGATCGGATGCCCTTTCGGGCTCCGATCCGAGTGTTTATAACCGCTATCGAAAAATAAAAGGACCGCCGCAAACGTTTTTTCAAAGGGCGAATCGTGACAGACCTTTTGATTCCGACGAAAAAGCGGCTCCGGTTCGCGAAAACGCGGTATGCGCCTTCGGGGGCGAAAAGTTTTTGAAAAGAGCCAAAATAAAATAAAAACTGTATATTTGTCAATGATGTGAGACCAAATTTTAAAAAAAATAATTGAGACGAAAGGAAGCTATGACGCCCTGCGTGCGGAGAGAGGAA
>CAVEOF010000061.1:0-11201 GCA_963617165.1 Coriobacteriaceae bacterium
TCATGTCCCCTATTATACCATGTTTTTGTGAAAAAGTAAATGCTGTTGCCCTGGTTTTTTTCTGAGATCTCTTGACAGGTTCGGAAAAATGTGATATGATATTGATATCACTTTAATACGGAGGAATTCTCATGAAAGAAATCGTATTCGAAGGCAAAAAGAACGGAATGAAGGTGCTGCTCCTCACGCTCCTCGGACTCTGCCTCGCCATCGCCCTGATCGTGATCGGCGCGATCACAGAGATCGTGCCCCTGATGGTGCTCGGCGTCGTGTGCCTCGCGCTCGGGTGGCTACCCTTCGTGGGCTTGAAGGTCCTGAAGCCGCAGGAGGCGCTCGTCCTCACCCTCTTCGGAAAATACATCGGCACGCTGAAGGGCGAGGGTTTCTATTTCGTCAATCCCTTTGCCACCGCGGTCAATCCCGCCGCCGCCACGAAGCTCAATCAGAGCGGTGACGTAAAGAGTCAGGCGTCGATCTCCATCGGGGACAACAACGGCTCGGTAACGCTCGAGCTTCCCACAAAGAAAATGTCCCTCAAAATGATGACTCTGAACAACAACCGTCAGAAGATCAACGATTGCCTCGGCAATCCCGTGGAGATCGGTATCGCCGTCATCTGGCGCATCGTCGATACGGCGAAGGCGGCGTTCAACGTCGATAACTATAAGGAATACCTTTCCCTGCAATGCGACAGCGCCCTGCGCAACATCGTCCGCATCTACCCCTATGACGTCGCGCCCAACGTCGATACCACGGGCGACGGTATCGCCGATGAAGGAAGCCTTCGCGGCTCGAGCGAGGTGGTCGCGGAGCGGATCCGCGCGGAAATACAGGCGAAGGTAGAGAGCGCGGGACTCGAGATCGTCGAGGCACGCATCACCTATCTTGCCTACGCCCCCGAGATCGCCGCCGTCATGCTGCAACGTCAGCAGGCATCCGCCATCATCGACGCGCGGAAGATGATCGTCGACGGCGCGGTCGGCATGGTCGAGATGGCGCTCGAGCGCCTCAGTGCGAACGGGACGATCGTCCTCGACGAAGAGAGAAAGGCGGCAATGGTATCGAACCTCCTCGTCGTCTTGTGCGGGAATCGCGACGCACAGCCCGTCGTCAATTCGGGAAGCCTCTATTGATATGTCGGAAGAAAAGAAGCAAGTCCCCCTCCGCCTGTCGAAGTCTCTCTACGATGCCCTCGCCGCATGGGCGGCAGACGACTTCCGTTCCGTGAACGGGCAGATCGAGTATCTCCTGACCGATTGCGTCCGTCGCCACGGAAGAGAAGGGAAGGGAGAGAAAATTAAGAATGATGAATTATGAATTAAGAATTAAGAATTAGGAGCGAAGCCCCGCGTTTTCGAAAATACAAAACGAGTATCAAATGAGTGGCTCACACCAATATTCCACAAAAAGGACTGCCGCAAGAAAGGCAGTCCTTTTTATATGCCTTGCACGAGTCGCAAAAGTAAGAATGCTCGCGAACGTAATTAAGCCTTCTCCTGAGGGAGAAGGGGGACCGCGAAGCGGTGGATGAGGAGTAAGCAAGCCTCCGCACTTCCTCACGTCCGTGCACTTTCCCAAGCCTCCTCTCACGCGTAGCAAAATAGCACATCCAAAAGCCTTTTCTTACAAAGCACCCGTCTCCCCGTCCGTGCACCTCCCACCCAGCCCATCCCTACGCTCCCTTTAACAGAACACAGCAAGAATCAAGACAATTCATAATTCTTAATTCATAATTATCTTCCTTGCCCGCGCAACATCCACGTTAAAATAAAAATTTTCGGAAAAAATGAAAAAAGGGCTTGACAAACGAATTTAGAATGAGTATAATATTTATAGAATCATTCTAAAAAAAGGATAAATCCATGACAAAACAACGGCAAGCCGTCGTCGAGGTTCTTCGCTCGACGGGAGGGCATCTTTCTGCGGAGGAGATCTTCCGCTTGGCGAAGGAACGGCTCCCCGCAATCTCTCGGGCGACGGTGTATAACAACCTCCACGCGATGGAGGAGGAGAAGAGCATCCGTCGCATCACCGTAGACGGTGCCGACCTTTACGATAAGGCGTATACCCCGCATCCCCATCTGATCTGTGAGGTGTGCGGAAAGGTGGAGGATCTGCCGCTCCCGTGGCTCGAAAAATCCTTGACAGAGGCACTCGGAGAGGCGCCGACCTCCTACGAATTCAAGATTCGTCACATCTGCCCCGACTGTCGGGAAAAAGCGCAAAAAGAAAATAATAATTTACATTGATAAAGGAGAAAACACAAAATGGAACTCAAAGGAACGAAAACCGAAAAGAATCTCATGACGGCATTTGCCGGTGAATCCCAAGCAAGAAATAAGTACACCTACTTTGCCTCCGTCGCGAAGAAGGAAGGCTACGAGCAGATCGCGGAGATCTTCCTCAAGACCGCGGAGAACGAGAAGGAACACGCAAAGATGTGGTTCAAGGAGCTCGGCGGGCTCGGCACCACGGCGGAGAATCTCGCCGCGGCGGCAGCGGGTGAAAACTACGAGTGGACGGACATGTACGAGCAATTCGCGAAGGAAGCGGAGGAGGAAGGCTTCCCGAAGCTTGCCTATCGTTTCCGTGCCGTCGGCGCCATCGAGAAGGCACACGAGGAAAGATACCGCGCCCTGCTTTCCAACGTGGAGATGCAGAAGGTGTTCGAGAAGGGTGAGATGACCATGTGGGAGTGCCGCAACTGCGGTCACCTTGTCATGGGTGTGAAAGCGCCCGCGGTCTGCCCCGTCTGCGCCCATCCGCAGAGCTTCTTCGAAGTGAGAAAAGAAAATTATTGAGTCCTTCGGGATCTCTCCCCGAGAGCCGTAACTGCACGGCTCTCGGGATTTTTTTGAAAAAATTATGAACTTTTTGGCAATTCTCAACATTTGTTGATGTTCTGTTGAGGAAAAGTTGCAATTTTCTCTTTATAATAATACGGTAAAAATCTTTTCGGCACCCCTCGGAGAACGGGGCAGGGAACCGAAGAGGAACGCAACATCCGCGAAGGAGACAAACGAAATGCTTCGCTGTATTCTCTATATCGCCGCCATCGAGCTTCTCGCCTTTCCCCTCGGGCGTCTGGTGCCGAAGTCGTGGTTTTCCGCGGCGCACTTTCCCTTTCGGCATCACGAGGCGGAAGACAGACTGTATGCCCGCCTGAAGGTGAGACGCTGGCAAAAGAAGCTTCCCGATATGAGCAGGATTGTGCCGAACCTCATGCCGCCGAAGAATCTTTCGGGCGACTTTCGGGCACGACTCCCATTGATGATACAGGAGACCTGTGTCGCGGAGCTGACCCACGCGCTTCTTTGCGTGCTCGGTTTCTTCTGCCTGTTTCTTTGGAAGGGCGTCGGCGGACTCGTCTTCTCGCTTTCGTGCTTCGCCGCCAATTTTCCGTATATCTTGATCCAGCGATATAACCGTCCGCGCCTCGTGCGCCTTCTCGAAGCCATGCCGAAAGAGGAATCGCCCGCAAGGCAAGAGATTAAAAATGACCACACACTTTATCCGTTTATGGAGGAAAAACAATGAATATATATAGAATTCTTTACAATCCGGAAGCAGGAAACGGAAAAGGAAAGCAGGAGACGGAAAAGCTCGTCGAGAAGATGAGCGGCGACACCGTCGAGCTTTACGACATGACAAAGCTGAATGGCTACGCGGACTTCTTCGCCGCGTGCGCCCCCGAGGACAGGATCCTCATCGCGGGCGGCGACGGGACGCTCAACCGCTTCCTGAACGATACGGCAGACCTCTCTTACTCGAATTCCGTTTGGTACTACCCTGTCGGAAGCGGAAACGACTTTTGGAGAGACGTCACCGACGGGACGGATACCCCCCTCTGCATCGACCGTTACATCGTGAACCTCCCGACCGTCGAGGTGAACGGGAAGACCTACCGCGTCCTCAACGGCGTCGGCTACGGCATCGACGGCTATTGCTGTGAGGTGGGCGACCGCCTCCGCCAAACGTCGGAAAAGCCCGTGAACTATGCCGCCATCGCCATCAAGGGACTGCTCTTCCACTTCCGCCCCGTCAATGCGAAGATCACGGTCGACGGCGTAACGCACGAATTCCGCAAGGTCTGGCTCGCCCCGACGATGAACGGGCACTACTACGGCGGCGGCATGATGCCGACCCCCGCGCAGGATCGTCTCGGGGAGGAGCACACCGTCTCGACCATGGTCATGCACGGAACGGGTAAGCTCCGTACCCTGATGATCTTCCCTTCCATCTTCAAGGGGGAGCACGTCAAGCATAAAAACGCCGTGGAGGTCATGACGGGACGGGACATCACCGTGACCTTTGACCGCCCGACGGCGCTTCAGATCGACGGCGAGACCATTCTCGGCGTCACGAGCTGCCGCATCCGCGCCGCGGCAAAGGTGCCCGCACTTTCGCACTGACCCTTTCCGCGTACCGCCACGCATCGACCTATATTTTCTATCCCGCGCCCATTCAACGGGCACGGGATTTTTCATGTAATATTTTGCACGCACATGTAGAATTTTGCGCGAATTTTTGTATTTCCTTGCAATTTTTCGAAAAGTGATGTATACTGAAAGCACGAGATCGACTCGGCAGATGCCGAGGAAGGAGAGCGTTCATGTTTGAGAAAATTACGCCCGAGGCGGCGGGCATATCGAGCGACGCGGTGCGGGACTTCCTGCTCGCCTGCGAGCGTCGGGGCAGCACACTTCACAGCGTGTTGATGATGCGGGGAGACCGCATTTTTTCGGAGACCTATTGGGCGCCGTTCAACCGCGATTTTTGCCATCGCATGTATTCCGAGACGAAGAGCTTTGTCGGCGTCGCTATCGGACTTTTGCTCGAGGAAGGGAAGCTTTCCCTCGACGAGAAGATCGCGACCTATTTTCCCGAGGAGGCGGGGGAGGATCTTCCGCCCTACCTTGCCGCGCAGACCGTCCGCGACATGCTGACGATGACGACCGCGGGCAATTCGGAATACTGGTTCACGAGCGAGGAGCACGACCGCACGAAGATCTATTTCGGGCGCACCGACACCGTCCGCCCCGCGGGGACGATCTTCGAGTACGACAGCCCCGGCTCGCAGGTGCTTTGCCACCTTGTCGAAAACCTGTCGGGCAAGCCCCTTCTCACCTATCTGCGGGAAAAGCTCTTTGACGCGATGGGAACCTTCCGCACCGCGCATATGTTGAAGACCCCGACGGGCGTCACGTGGGGAGATTCCGCCATGCTGTGCACGACGCGGGACATGGCATCCTTCGGCAGACTCGTGATGAACTACGGCGTCTACGAGGGGCGGCGCCTCATGGACGAGGCGTATCTGCGCACGGCGACCTCGCGCGTGGTGGACAATGACACCGAGGGACATCGCGGTCCCTTCTACCACGGCTACGGCTACCAGATCTGGCGCGCGGAGCGCGGCTTTGCCTTCGTCGGCATGGGGAATCAGATCACCGTCTGTATTCCCGAGCTCGATTTCCTCTTCGTCTGCACGGCGGACGATCAGGGCAACCCTCTCGCACGCGGGATCTTGATGGCAGAGCTCTTCGAGCGGATCGTCGATCATCTCGGCGACCCCCTGCCCGAAAATGCGGAAGCCGTAAAGCGCCTCGAGGAGGTCTCGTCGAGCCGCACGCTCCGCACCGTCACGGGAGAACGGACGACCGCCACGGCAGAGAGGATCAGTGGCAGGATCTTCGTCGCCGGAGAAAATCCGATGGGCATCACCGAGTTTTCGCTTCGCTTTGCGGGGGAGGAGGGCGTCTTCTCCTATACGAACGCGACGGGGAAGAAGGAGATCCCCTTCGGACTCTTGCATAACGTGTTCGGCAAATTCCCCGAGGCGGGCTATTCCGATGAGATCGGCGGCATGAGCGGCGGGGCAGACCACTTCTACAAGGACGCCGTGTCGGGCGCATGGCGGGACGAGAACCGCTTCTCCCTTCTCGTGCAGATCATCGATAAATATTTCGGGAACATGACCGCCTACTTCGCTTTTAAGGACGATATGGTCACGCTCCGCATGACGAAGACCGCGGAGGCTTTCCTGAACGAATACAACGGCGACCTCGTCGGAAAGATGAAAATGTAAATAAATATTCCCAATATTGCGCATAAAAGTCGCGGAGAAACGAAAAATCTCTCCGCGGCTTTTGCGTATTTTGCATCGGACTTTGAGCAAAAAAAACGTGGCAATTCCCTTCGACAAAATTTTCGCCCCGCCCTCTTGCTTTTTCCCGCAATATCCGTTATAATAGAAATAACTAATGAAAAGAAAGCAGGGAAAACGATGGAAAACAACATTCGCCCCGCCGATATGGCGAGGATCAACACAAAAGAGCTTGCCGAGGCGTTTATCGCCGAGCAGATCGAAGCCATCCGCGCACAGGTAAAGGACGGAAAGGTACTTCTCGCCTTGTCGGGCGGCGTGGACTCTTCGGTCGTCGCCGCGCTCCTCATCCGCGCGATCGGGAAGAACCTCGTCTGCGTGCATGTCAATCACGGACTTCTCCGCAAGGGCGAGCCCGAGCAGGTCATCGAGGTCTTCCGCAACCAAATGGACGCGAACCTCATCTACGTCGACGCGACCGACCGCTTCCTCGATAAGCTTGCGGGCGTCACCGACCCCGAAGAGAAGCGGAAGATCATCGGCAAGGAATTCATCGACGTCTTCGCGGAGGAGGCAAAGAAACAGAACGGCATCCGCTTCCTCGCACAGGGCACCATCTATCCCGATATTTTGGAGAGCCACGGCGTCAAGGCACATCACAACGTCGGCGGTCTTCCGAAGGAGCTGAACTTCGAGCTTGTCGAGCCGGTGAAGCTTCTCTATAAGGATGAAGTCCGCATGGTGGGACACACCCTCGGGCTTCCCGACAGCATGGTCTACCGTCAGCCCTTCCCGGGCCCCGGGCTCGGTGTCCGTTGCACGGGCGCGATCACGCGTGACCGCCTCGAGGTCGTGCGCGAGTCGGACGCGATCCTTCGCGAGGAATTCGCCGCCACGAAGCTCGCGGGCAAGGTGTGGCAGTATTTCACCGTCGTGCCGGATTACCGCTCCACGGGCATCAAGGACGGCAAGCGCACATGGGAGCTTCCCGTCGTGATCCGCGCGGTGAACTCGATCGACGCGACGAGCGCCACGATCGAGGAGATCCCCTACGCTCTCCTGCACCGCATCACCGACCGCATCCTCGCCGAGGTCAAGGGCGTGAACCGCGTGCTCTACGACCTCTCCCCGAAGCCCGTCGCCACCATCGAGTGGGAATGAGGGATCATTTCGTGAACGGGCGGCGCGCGTGCCGATTGCCGTTCGGGGCGATCTCCATGCGCACCGCACCATCGTCCCGCATCGCATGAATTTTGCGGTCGGACACAAAAGGAGCAGGATATGAAGCAATGTATGGATGCGGAGAATCTTCACCGCAGATTAAAGAAGATCATCGGGCAGGTGCAGGCGATCGACCGCATGGTGGACGAGGACGTCCCCTGCGAGGAGGTGCTGGCACAGATCAACGCGGCAAAATCGGCGTTGCACGGATGCGGAAAGGTCGTGCTGGAAGGGCACATCCGCCATTGCGTCCGCGATGGCATCGAGCACGGCGACGCAGAAAAGACCATCGAAAGCTTTACGACCGCGGTAGAAAGATTCGCCAACATGACATAGTATATCCTTTGATTTGAGCCGATTTGCAAATAAAAGTATTCAAAATCGAAAAAGTTGAAGACCGAAGCACTAAAACCGAAAGAAAAACCATAGCAAAAAAGCAAGCAGACGATGATTCGCTCATCGTCTGCTTGCTTTTTGTTTCTACGCCTGACGGTACTTTATATAAACATAACCTTAGATATTCTTTACTAATTCTCTAATTCTACTTTTACTTTGTCACCTTCTACTTCTCCTTCACGAAGCTTCTCCGTTTTGCTCTCGCGCGCCTTCCCACCGATCCGCATCGGGGCGGGGGGATAGAAAACCGCGGGAAAACTCTCGGATGCGCTAAGGCGATAAAACCGCGGGTGACCTCTCGGGCATGAAAAAGCGAGAAAACCGCGAGCGAACTCTCGACCACGAAAAGGCGATAAACCCACGCGCGAACTTTCGGGAACGCTAAGGCGATAAAACCGCAATAAAGGATCGAACGCGATGAGGTGATACAACCACACAAAGCCATAAAACCCAAAAATCCACACACCCCCTTGACAAACGCTCATCGCCCGATTATAATATACCTATACCCCCATATGTATAGACGAGGAAGAGGGCATCTCAAAACCAACGATCAAACAAATCATAAAATGCACTTCTAAAAATGCTCACAAAACACACCCACAAAACACGCTCCGAAAGTACGCCCCCAAAATGTGCCAACAGCATACGCGCATGAAACACGCCCGCAGAATGCGCCCACAAAACACGCTCCGAAAATACGCCCACAGAATGCACTCATGAAACACGCTCGCAAATTGCGCTCACGAAATATACCCGTAAAAATACGCTCGCAAATTGCGCCCGTGGCGAAATACGCCCACAAATTGCCCCCACTAAATACGCTCACAAAACACACCCACAAAACACCAAAATCTAATACACTTTAAGGGGAAAGTAACATGAAGAAACTTCTATCAAAGCTCGAAGCGATCCTTGCGCTCGGCGGAATCAAAAAGGACATCGCATTTCTCGCGGTGTCGGCGGTCACATTGTTGATGAGCATTTTCCGCTTTCCGACGCTTCCGATCGATCCCGCGTGGGTCGCCATTCTGCTTTGCGGTCTGCCCATCGTTGCGGAAGCTATTATCGGACTCATCGGCTCCTTTGACATCAAGGCGGACGTCCTCGTTTCCATCGCGCTGGTCGCCTCCGTCTCCATCGGAGAGATCTTCGCCGCGGGGGAGATCGCGTTCATCATGCAGCTCGGCGCCCTGCTCGAAGAGCTGACCGTCGCGCGGGCACGCGCAGGCATTGAAAAACTCGTCCGCCTGACCCCGCAGACGGCGCGCGTCCTCACGGACGGGACGGAACGCATCCTGCCCGCGGAAGCGGTGAAGGTCGGCGATCTTCTGCGCGTGCTCCCCGGGGAGACCATCCCCGTCGACGGCGTGATCGTGAGCGGGCAAACCTCGGTCGATCAGTCCGTTATGACGGGAGAATCCCTGCCCGTGGATAAGGGTGTCGGCTACGAGGTCTGCTCCGGTACCGTCAACCGCTTCGGCGCCTTCGATATGCGGGCGACCAAGGTCGGCGAGGACAGCTCGGTTCAGCGCATGATCCGCCTCGTCAGCTCTGCGGACGCGGGGAAGGCGAAGGTCGTCGGCTTTGCCGATCGGTTTGCCACATGGGTGGTGGTCGGCGCGCTCAGTGCCGCCGCCCTGACATGGATCGTCACGGGGGAGATCATCCGCGCCGTCACGATCCTCGTCGTCTTCTGCCCCTGCGCATTGGTGCTCGCCACACCGACCGCCATCATGGCGGCGATCGGGAATGCGACCTCCCACGGCTTCCTCGTTCGGCAGGGGGACGCGCTCGAACGCCTCGCCTCGGCGGATCGGATCGCCTTCGATAAGACGGGCACCCTGACCTACGGCACCCCGAGGGTCACGCGCGTCTATGCCATAGCCATGTCGGAAGAAGAGCTCTACCGCCTCACCGCCACCGCGGAAGCCCTCTCGGAGCATCCGCTCGGACGCGCGATCGTCCGTTGCTATGCCGAGACGGGCAGGGAAGAGGGAGGTGCCCCCGACACCTTCCGTATGATCCCCGGTCGGGGCGTCGATGCCGTCGTGTGCGGGCATCGTGTCCTCGCGGGCAATGCCGCTCTTCTTAGCGAGTCGGGGATCGACGAGGATTCCCTCGCACCCCTCGCGGGGGAGGCGGAGCGGGACCTCTCCGAAGGTTGCACGGTCATTTTCGTGGCGTCGGACGGCGTGCCCGTCGGATTTCTCGCTCTTGCGGATACCCTGCGGGAAAACAGCGCCGCGACGGTCGAACGCCTTCGCGAGGCGGGGACCGAGCCGATCCTCCTCACGGGCGACCGTGAGAGCGCCGCACGCTCTATCGCGAAGACCCTGCACATCAACGACCTGCGCGCCGAGTGCCTGCCCGAGGATAAGCTCGCCTTCATCAAGGAGTGTCAAAGCCGCGGCGAGGTCATTGCCATGGTCGGCGACGGCGTGAACGATGCCCCCGCCCTGAAGGCGGCGGACGTCGGCATCGCCATGGGCGGGATCGGAAGCGACATCGCCGTCGAGGCGGCGGACATCGCTCTCGTCAACGACGAGATCAAAGAGCTGCCCCACCTCGTCTCCCTGTCGAAAAAGACCATGTGCACCGTCAAGATCAACATGACCTTCTCCATGACGCTGAACTTCCTTGCCGTCGCGCTCGCCGCCCTCGGGATCTTAAGCCCCGTCGTCGGTGCCCTCGTGCACAATGCCGGCTCGGTGCTCGTGATCGTGCATTCGGCGCTTCTTCTAAAATGGAGAAAGCGCGTCTCCTCGTCTCGCACGTGAGCGCGTATCGCACATACGCACTGCACACACGCACCACACATGCGCCGAGCACGCGCACCGCACGCGCGCATCGCGCCGCGAGCGCGTCTGAAAGCAGTCACCGAAGCAACTCCGAAACCGTCGGATATAACCAAACTCTATTTGGATATTACGTTATCTCATACCCGTACATCGATTTATGCAAATATGTGAAATAACTCGTTAACTGTGTTCAAATATAGAAAAAATTCTGTAAAGTCTGACAATCGACAAGAAAATTCGACCGTGCAATCAATAGGGAAAGAGATTTCAGAGAAACACAACACAAAAACCAAATAACATAGAAAACAGCCTTCAAATGATAGCTTAAAGGCGGATATTCGTAAGAGGAATGTCCGACTTATTTTTTAGGCTCATAAGAGGCGAATACGAGATATGTGGGAATGGCAAGACAACAAAGAGGTTCTCGGCATTTTTGTCAGCGAGTTTTACAAGGGGTTGAGAGAAAGTAGGCAATCAAGGGGCAGACAAACAGCCGAAGCAGTTCACTGCGCAAGCAAGATATTTTTTTGCACAGAAGATTGGTAAAAAGTTGAAGAAAACAGTAAAAATAAAGCAGATGAAATAAATTTTCAACTTTTTGTAATTTCACATAAGGAATGCCTTAACGGGCTTGATTTTTGATGGAAGATATGGTATAATACAAACAGTTAAAAGTATTC
>CAVEOF010000062.1:0-11039 GCA_963617165.1 Coriobacteriaceae bacterium
GCAGATCATCGCGAATTCCGTCAATGCCGCCGTCGGCGTCGTGATATAGAGCGGTCTTCTCCTCTCCGCTTACAAAAAAAATCAAGGGTGTCGAAGCACCCTTGATTTTTTGTCTTGAAAGTCTTCTCGAAGACTGCACGCAGGATCGCCCCGCAGCTTTCTTCGGAAGGAATTTTTCCGAAACGGTACGGCATACGCGCGATCACGTTCCGCTTTCCTTTTTCAGTATCACTTCGTCGAGCGAGCGTTTCGGCACCCGATGCGTTCCGTCGGGCAAGCGGTAATAGCGGATGTCGCCATCCGTCACGCCGACGAGCTCCACATGCTCGATCGGGGCGCCGAGGGCGATCACAAGCTCGGGATGCCAGCCCTCAAAGCCGAACAGCGCGTCGACCGCCTCGCGCCGAAAGCTGCGGATCACGCAACCGCCGAGCCCGCGCTCGACCGCCGAGAGAAGGATCGCCTCCGTCGCGATCCCGATGTCGATGCCGAGCGTGGCGTCGGGCGCCTTCTCGGTAAAGAGAACGAGATACGCCGCGGGACGCTCCCCCGCCGCGGGCCCCGCAAAATCCTTCAGATAGGCGGCGAAGGCGAGGTTTCCGAAGAGGGCGTCGCATGTCGCGGCATCGGTCACGGCGGCGTAACGAATGCGCTGAAGATTCCCCGCCGAGGGAGAAAGACGCGCCGCATCCACCAAAGAGAACAGCTCCTCCTCCGAGAGGCGACGGCTTTCATCGAAGCGTCGGTAGGAGCGGTTTTTCAAAATCAAATCATAGATCTTCATATCAGAGTACAGACCTTCTCAAATCTTAAATCTTCCTTATGGTCGTTCCGCCGTATGTTTTTGCAGAGGGCGAAAGAACCGAAAAAGCGAGGCTCCGTCCGAGCCGCCGTGCAAGATCGCTTTGTGCATCGGCATTCGTCGCATGGACAAAGCGCGGTCTCCGTTTTGTCAATACAGGAATTCAAACTCGAAATCGTAGAGATCGACGGTGTCTCCTTCCTTGACGCCCGCCTCGCGGAGCTTGTCGATCACTCCGTTTTTCAGCAGGACGCGCTGGAAGAAGTTCAGCGACTCGTAATCGTCGAAGTTGATCTGCCCCATAAAGTTGCGGAGCCATTCGCCCTCGACGTAATACACGCCGTTTTCCACTCGGACGGTCGTCTCACGCGTGCCGACGGCGCCTGCCGCCGCCTCTTCCTCCGCCGAGATCTCGGGCTCGTATACCGTGAGCTTCGGCAGTGTCGCGAGCGTCTTTTCGGCGAGGCGGACGAGCTCGGGAAGTCCCTCCCCCGTCACGGCGGAGACGAAGACGAGCTCCCGTCCGAGCTTCTCCGCATAGGAGCGGAGCTCTTCGCGGATCGGTGCGTCCTCGGGGATCGCGTCCGTCTTGTTCGCTACGAGGATCTGCGGACGCCCGCCGAGCTCGTCGGAATACTTTTCGAGCTCCGCGTCGATCTTATCGATGTCTTCGAGCGGGTCGCGTCCGTCCTGTGCCGACGCGTCCACCACATGCAAAAGCAGACGGCAACGATCCACGTGGCGAAGGAATTCGTGCCCGAGTCCCGCGCCGTCGGACGCCCCCTCGATCAGCCCCGGGATGTCCGCGGCGAGAAAGCCGTGTCCCTCCCCCGTTTTCACGACGCCGAGATTCGGGGAAAGCGTGGTGAAATGATAGTCGGCGATCTTCGGCTTCGCGGCGGAGATGCGCGAGAGGATCGAGGACTTTCCGACGTTCGGGAAGCCGACGAGTCCCACCTCGGCAAGCATTTTCAGCTCGAGGAGCACCTCGCGCTCCTCTCCCTTGGTACCGCTCTTGGCAAAGCGGGGGATCTGCCGCGTCGGCGTGGCGAAATGGCGGTTGCCGAAGCCCCCTCTGCCGCCGTGGCAGAGGATGAATTCGTCGGCGTTCGCCATATCGAAGATGATCTTTCCGCTCGCCGCGTCGCGGATCAGTGTCCCCGGCGGGACGGGAAGCACCGTGTCCTCCCCGTTCTTTCCGTGCATTTTGCCGCCCATACCGCCGCCGCCGTTCTCGGCGACGAATTTCCTTTTATAACGATAGGAAAGCAGAGTGTTCGAACCGGGGTCTACGCGGAACACGATGTTGCCGCCTCTGCCGCCGTCGCCGCCGTCGGGGCCTCCCGCGGCAACGTACTTTTCACGGCGGAAGGAAACGGCACCGTTCCCGCCGTCTCCCGCTTTGATATAAATCTTAATGTGATCGATAAACATATTTTTCGTGATTCCCTTCGCAATTTTGCGTATATTCGACGCAAAATGTAACGATTTGTTTTCTTTTCATCAGTTTCCGATGCCGTCGTCGCCCTTCTGACGAAGAACGAGGCGGATCGGCGTCCCCTCAAAACCGAAGGCTTCTCTCAGGCAATTTTCGATATACCGCTGATAGGAAAAATGAAAGAGAGCGGCGCTGTTACAGAAAATGACGAAGGTCGGCGGGTTTGCGCTCGTCTCGGTCATGTAGTAGATCTTCAGTCGCTTTCCCTTATCCGACGGGGGCTGTACCCGCGTCATCGCGTCGTTCAATACGTCGTTGAGCATTCCCGTCGGCACGCGGCGGGAGGCCTCTTCATAGACCTTGCGGATGAGCGGATAGAGCTTCTCCACCCGCTGCCCCGTTAGGGCGGAAATATACACGATCGGCGCATAGGTCATATAGGCGAGTGCGGTGCGCACATCGTTTGTATACTTGTTCGTCGTGTTGTTGTCCTTTTCGACGGTGTCCCACTTGTTGACGACGATGATGCACGCCTTCCCCGCCTCGTGTGCGATGCCGGCGATGCGCTCGTCCTGCTCGGTCACGCCGTCGGCGGCATCGATCATCAGAAGGCAGACGTCGGCGCGTTCCACCGCCGCCTTGGCGCGCAGAACGCTGAACTTCTCGATGCGGTCCTCTACCTTCGCCTGTCTGCGGATGCCCGCCGTGTCGATGAAATTGAATACGCCGTACGAATTCTCGACCCGCGTATCCACCGCGTCGCGCGTCGTACCCGCGATGTCCGAGACGATTAGGCGCTCTTCCCCGCACATGCGGTTGATGACCGAGGATTTTCCCGCATTCGGCTTTCCGATGACGGCGACGCGGATCACGCCGTCCTCCGCGGGCTCCTCCTCCGAGAAATCGCAGGTCTCGACGATCGCGTCGAGCAGGTCGCCCGAGCCCGTCCCGTGAAGAGAGGAAAGCGGAATGGGATCGCGGTCGAAGCCGAGCTCGTAAAATTCATAGAATTCGTAGGGCAGCTCGCCCACTTTATCCACCTTATTGACGACGGGAATGACGGGCTTCCCCGATTTTTTGAGCATGACGGCAATGTCCCTGTCGTCGGCGACAAGTCCCGCGCGCACGTCACAGAGGAAGACGATCACGTCCGCCGTCTCGATGGCGAGCGTCGCCTGACGGCGCATCTGACGCAGAATGGTATCGTCGCTCTTCGGCTCGATGCCTCCCGTATCGACGAGAAGGAAGCGGTGCTCCCCCCATTCGGCATCCGCGTAAATGCGGTCGCGCGTTACGCCGGGGGTGTCCTCCACGATGGAGCGGCGCTCACCGATGATCTTATTGAACAGCGTGCTTTTGCCGACGTTCGGTCTGCCGACAATGGCTACTATGGGTCTTGACATATCTTCACCTCGTATCTTTCTTACGCGTCCTTACCGAACAGGCGGTAAAGAAACGCGTATCCGTCGTTTTCCGTCGGTGTCACGCGGACACCGAGCTTTTCTTCCAGTTCCGGCAGGTGCATCCCGCAAAGGAAGACATCCTCTCCCGAGCGAAGCGCGTTCGCGGGGATGAGAAGCTCCTCACCGAGATCCTGCCCCGAGAGCTCGTCCGCAAAGTCGCGTCCCGTCAGAAGACCTGCCACCGTGATGCTCTCTCCGAAGAAATGGTTGATGATTTTGTAAACATTGATTTTCAAATGCGGGCATATCTTCTCGACGCTCTGACAAAGAGAAGCCATGAGCGGATAGGCGGCGACGCCCGTCGCGACGGAAATTTTCCTGTCCTCTTTCATCTCTGCCGCGAGCGTCGCGACATCCTCCGCGGCGAAGGAAAAATCGTCCGCAAAGGAGCGGAGCATCCCGACGCCGTTTTCAAGTTGCGGGTAGCCCTCGTAATAGTCCGCACTCGGGATCGGTCGTCCCGCCTTCAGATAAAACTCGTCGGCGGCAAAGAAAAGACGCGTGCCGATGCGCTCCTTAAGCTCGCTACCGACGCGATCGATGGCGTCGATGACCTCCCCCGCCTCCTCCGCGGAAAAGTCGGTGAGCGGATAGAGCTTTTCCCGATATTTCGTGAGTCCCGTCGGCACGATCGAGACGCTCGTCATCTCGGGGGCGTATTTCGACAGGTCACGCATGGAGCGAAGAAGCTCTTCCCCGTCGTTGATCCCGTGGCAAAGAACGATCTGCCCGCAGAGGGAGAGCCCCGCCTCCTTGAACACATCGAGATACCGAAGCACCTCGCCCGCCCGCTTGTTTTTCATCATCTTCACGCGGAGCTCGGGATTGGTCGTGTGGATCGAAATGTTGATCGGCGAAAACCGCATTTTCACGATGCGGGCGACATCCTTATCGGTCATGTTGGTCAGGGTGATATAGTTCCCGTGAAGGAAGGAGAGGCGCGAGTCGTCGTCCTTAAAATAGATCGATTCCCGCATTCCCTTCGGGTTCTGATCGATGAAGCAGAAGATGCACCCGTTTTTGCAGGAATGCTTCTTGTCCATCAGGGGCGTCTCGAAGGAGAGACCGATGTCGTCGTACTCCCGCTTATGAAGAGAGACGGTATAGGGTTCCCCGTCGCGCAGAAGGCGAAGCGCCACGACGCGCTCGGTCAGATAGAAGCGATAGTCGAGAACGTCCGAGATCTCTTCGTTATTGATGCTGACCAGCATATCCCCCGCGCGGATCCCCGCCGCCGCGGCATGTGAGTCCTCATCGACACCGCATATCCGTACCATCGTACCCCTCCCCTCTTTTTTCGGTCAAACTGTGCCAAATTACATTTTACCACATTTCGCGCGAAAATGCAACCGTTTTTTCGCATTTCGAAAAAAAGGAGGCGCGAGGGGAAAAATCGCGCAAAACGGTTGCAAAATCGGGGAATGTATGATAAAATAAGGATGGGAGGTGAGGGGGAACCATGGTTTACGAAAATGAGGCACAGCGCATCCGTCGCTACCTGACCGAGGCGCTCGAGGAAAAGCCGCTTACGCGACGTGCGGCGATCGACGCCGCCCTGTCCCGCTTTCCTCTCTCCGAGGAAGAAAAACGGGACACGCGCACCAACGGAAAGCGGAACATCTTGAAAAGTCGGATCGGCTCGGTCTTCTCCGAGCTTGCGGCGAAAGGCGTTCTCATCCCGACGGGGAACGGTGCCTACAAGGTCGAAAAAAGTGCGCCCGTCGTCCTTCGGGAGGCGAGGTGCGAGGCGGAGCTTCTCTCCCTTCTGAAGGAAAAAACGAGGACGCGCGCACAGCTCCGCACGGCGCTTGCCGATCGCTTCGGCACGGACAAGACGGCGACCGAGGAGGATGACGCGCGGCTGTACGGAATGCTCTCGGACATTCTGAAACGCCTCGAGAAAACCGGTGTGATCGTACGGGAGGGCAGCACCTTCCGTCTCTCGACCCGCCGCGGTGCGTCTCCCGACGACGCGCAGGCGATCGGCGAGCTCCGCGCGGAATTTCTCGATGCCCTGCACGCAAAGGGCGGCGAATTCTTCGAGCATTATATCATGAATCTTCTCGAAAAATATCTGACTCTGCACGGCAAGACCGTGACGGAAAGCCGTCTGACGGGCGGCTCGGAGGACGGCGGCATCGACGGCGTTCTCAAAACGCGCGACGTGCTCGGCTTCCGTGAAACGATCATGGTGCAGGCAAAGAACCGAAACGACCGCTCCTCCGAGCGGGAAGTGCGCGGCTTTTACGGCGCGGTGTGCGCCGCGGACGGCTCGCGCGGCATCTTCGCGACGACCTCGGGCTTCTGTCCCACTGCCGAGAAGTTCCTCGACGCGGTCGACAACTGCGTCGGAATCGACGGCTACCGCATCTTCGACATGGCGTGCGAGACGCGGTACGGCATCCGAAAAAAGGACGGGATCCTCTCCGTCGACGAAAGGCTTCTCTCTAATAATAAATAAAGATACGTTATGAACGAAAACGGGAGGTTATGATGGATTTCACGAAATACGGAAAAAGCCATGCTTCCAAATGCGAAGACTGTGAGTTTTACGACTACGACGAGCTGACGGGCACCTATTCCTGCCGTCAGAATCTCGACGAGGACGAAATGACGCATTTTCTCTCCTCCGACACACGGGGCTGTCATTTTTACCGCTACTACGACGAATATACGAGCGTTCACCGTCAGATCTGACGGTGCGGTCCTTTTCCGAAACGGCGAGTCGGCGACATCGTCGACAAAGCACCGTGGCGGGAGGACGCGGCGCGTGCATTCCCCTTCTCTATGCTCCTCAAAACCTCAAAAAAACGGGCAAAACGCCCGTTTTTTTGATTTTATTTTCAAATTCGGTTTTGAGAAAACGAGAGATAGAAAGAGAAAACAAGAGAATGCGAGAGCTTTCAATTTTGTAAATCGTTTTTTTGAAAAAAACTTTTCAAAACCTATTGACAAGGGGCGGGGCGTGTGCTATAATAGGCGTGTTGCAAAGAAGGGCGTACCATGCCCGAACGACAATCAAACGGAGGAAATACAATGTCCACTTTTATGGCTAACGCCAACACCATTGAACGCAAATGGTATGTGATCGACGCCGCGAACAAGCCCCTCGGCAGAACCGCGGTCAAGGCTGCCGACATTCTGCGCGGCAAGCATCGTCCCGAATTCACTCCCCATGCCGACTGCGGCGAGTTCGTCATCGTGATCAACGCCTCGAAGGCGGTCCTCACGGGCAAGAAGCTCGAGCAGAAGGTCTACCGTCATCATTCCGGCTACATCGGCGGTCTGAAGGAAGAGGGCTACAAGCACATGATGGCAACCCGTCCCGAGTTCGCGATGGAGCTTGCGATCAAGGGAATGCTTCCCCACAACACCCTCGGCGCAAAGGCGTTCACCCGCCTTCACGTCTACGCGGGTGAAACCCACAATCACGCGGCTCAGCAGCCGACCGTCATCGACTAAGGGAGGAGATTACCATGTATACCAGTGCAAAGCCTTATTTCTACGGCACCGGCAGAAGAAAGAAGTCTGTCGCGAGAGTTCGTCTCTATCCCGGTAGCGGTGCCATCACCATCAACGGAAGAGATATCGAAGAGTATTTCGGGCTTGAAACGATGAAGCTCATCATCAACCAGCCCTTCACCGTCACCGAAACGACCGGCAAATTCGACATCGTTGCCAACGTTACGGGCGGTGGCTTCTCGGGTCAGGCAGGTGCCATCCGTCACGGTGTTGCCCGTGCGCTTCTCGCCGCGGACGAGACCTATCGTCCCCTTCTCAAGAAGGCAGGACTTCTCACTCGTGACCCTCGTATGAAGGAAAGAAAGAAGTACGGTCTCAAAGCCGCACGTCGTGCTCCTCAGTTCTCGAAGAGATAAGGAACCTCTTTCTCCGAAGATCTGCGGATCTCAAACCAAAAAGCCTCGGACATTTTCGTCCGAGGCTTTTTGGTTGTTGAAGGAATTCTTCACGTCAACCGAACGTTGAACCGTTTTTTGAGACGCCACGCATAAAAAGACTGCCGCAACCGAGCCGTCGGGCAGGGTTGCGGCAGTCCGCAATCATTTCAAAAACAGAAAAAGTAACCTATGCTCTTCGAGCGACATCGACAGTCGTCACGCAGAATTCCGAATTTCGAATTCTGAATTCTTTCCGAATCCGTCATTCCGAATTCTCACAACGTAACTCCCGTCTTATAGAACGCGATCTCGCGCATGTCCTCGCTCTTGCAATGATACTCGCCGTTGACGGTGCGGAGCAAGAGGTCGAAGAGCGCCGCGTCCTCCATGCCGTAGGCATTGAAGTCGATCCAGTTCTTCTTTTGCGCCGCGATGCGGTCGTTCGATGCGATCTTCATCGTGGGGGTGAAGGTGGAAAAGGGTGTTCCCCGTCCCGTGGTGAAGAGAACGATCTGACATCCCGCGGCGGCAAGCGCCGTTGCCGCGATGAGGTCATTCCCCGGGGCGTACAGGACGCTGACACCGCTCTTTTTCACGCGGTCGCCGTAGGCAAGCACGTCGACGATCTTCGTATGCCCCGCCTTCTCGATACAGCCGAGCGACTTTTCCTCCAGTGTGGTGATGCCGCCCTTTTTGTTTCCGGGACTCGGATTCTCATATACGGGGAATCCGAGATCGGTATAGGACTTTTTGAAGCGCTCGATCATATCGCGATAGGTGCAAAAGGTCGCCTCATCCTCGCATTTGTTCATCAGAAGCTGTTCGGCACCGAACATCTCGGGAACCTCGGTCAGCACCGCGGCACCGCCGAGGGCGACCACGCGGTCGCTGATCTTTCCGACCGTCGGATTCGCCGTAATGCCCGAATATCCGTCCGATCCGCCGCACTTCACGCCGATCTTCAGCTTCTCGAGGGTGACCTCCGTGCGGTGCATGGCACGCGCCTTTTCGGCAAAGCCGCGGAGGATCGAAAGTCCGTACTCCTGCTCGTCCTCGACCTCCTGACAATTGAAGCCGCAAACATTCGTCCGTCCGAGCGCGGAAAGCTCGTCCAGAATGGGAGAGAGTGCATTGTTCTCACATCCGAGCCCGACGAGGAGGACGAACGCCGCATTCGGATGGCAGGCGATCGACACGATGAGCTTTCGGATATTCTCGGCATCCTCACCGAGCTGACTGCATCCGAATTGATGTGTCAGGGCGTACACGCCGTCAAGTCCTTCGCCGACCTCCCCTTGCATGGCACGCGCCATCCGCATGGCGGCGCCGTTCACACAGCCGACCGTCGGAAGAATGAAGATCTCGTTGCGGATACCGACGCTCCCGTCCTCGCGAAGATAGCCAAGGAAGGTGCCCGTCTCCCTCTCGGGTTCGGACGCGGCATAGTGGTAGGAATAGCTGACGCTCTCGTCGAGGTGGGATCTCATGTTGTGCGTATGCACCCATGCACCCTTCGGAATGTCCTCGGTCGCGCGTCCGATGATCTGCCCGTATTTGATGACGAATTCCCCTTTGCGGATGGGGGTCAATGCGAATTTATGTCCCGCGGGGATCGTATCCGTCCCCGTCAGTGTCACCGCGACATTATCCTTTTCGTCAATGCGGATGCTGTCCCCCGTCATAGAAGGCTCTCCCCGCGGGCAAGACGCGAAAGGCGCTCGCTCACCGCATCGGCAAATCCGGGGATCGCCGTCAAGTCCGTACCGAACACATCCTCCCGCGCCATGAAGGAAACGGGAGAGCCGCCATCGGCAAAGTAGGAGAGGTATTCCGCCTCATCGCGGAGCTCGACCGTCCCCGAAGAAAGGTCGACAACATATCGCTCGCCCTCGCGGCGAAGCTTGCCGTAAAGGAAGAGCAGATACGCAAATCCCGTGGTGAGATGCTCGGGCAGTCTCCCCTTCTCCTTCACGTAATCAAGGAAGGTGGGAAGCACGCGGGCGCGCCACTTCGACATGCTGTTCAATGCGATCGACGAGAGCATATGCCCGAGATAGGGGTTTTCGAAACGGGAGATCACCTGCGCGGCGAACGCGCGCACGGGCACGCTGTCCTCTGCGACGAAGGGAATGATCTCCTCGTCAAGGGTTTCTTTGACAAAAGCGGAAAGGCGTCCGTCCTTCATGCAATCGTAGACGGTCACGGCGCCCTCGATCATGCCCGCGGCGACCAGATTCGTATGGCTGCCGTTGAGGACGCGCACCTTTTGCTTTTTATAATGGGGGATGTCGTCCGTGAGCGCCACGTCGATGCCGTGATGTCCCTCGGGGATCAGATCGGCGATTTTCCCCTTCTTCTCGATCGCCCAGAGTCCGAAGGGCTCGCCGACCGAGACGAGCTCGTCGTGCGCACCGATGAGCGCGTCGAGATGCGCGCTGTCCTCCGCCGTCCTCGGATGCCCCGAGACGATACGGTCGACGAGCGTGTTGCAATACACGTTCTCGGTCTCGTTATAGGCACGGAACGCCTCGGGCAGGTGCCAGAGGTCGATATAGCGCTCGACGCAGGATCTCAGCGCGTCGGCGTTGTTGTCGATCAGCTCGACGGGAAGAAGATAGAGCCCCGGGAGCTCCGCCTCATAGCGAGCATAGAGAAGCTTCGTCAGCTTCGCGGGATAGGTGATGCCGTCAAAGCCGTCGAACGGATCCTCCGCGGAAAACGTGATGCCCGCCTCGGTGGTGTTGGAGACCAAGAGTTTTAACTCGGGATCGAGCACCGCCGCCATATACGCATCGTAATCGGTGAAGGGAGAGATCGCGTCACGCACGACGCGGATCTCGCGCACACGTTCGACCTCGCGCCCGTCCTCCATGCCGCGGAGTACGATGTGATAGCGGCACTTCTGCCGTGCGAAGGCGTCGAGCGAGCCGTGCGCGATGGGCTTCACGATCGTGACGGAAATCTCCCTCCCCTCCTCGCGGAGGGTGTCGAAATAGTGCTCGGCAAAGGTACGGAGAAAGTTCCCCTCTCCGTACTGCAATGCTTTTATCATGTCCCGTCTCTTACTTTTTCACCATGAAGCGGTCGATGGCGCGGTAGAAGGACTCGGGATCGTCGGTGTGCGCCTCTACCTTGATGGGAGAGAGCAGATCGAGGGAAAAGATACCCATGATAGACTTCGCGTCGATGACGTAACGTCCCTGCACAAGGTCGACCTCGTAGTCGAGCAGGATCACCGCGTTGACAAAATCGCGGATGTCCTGAATGGTTTTCAGTGTGATGTAAACTTCGGTCATGGAAATGCCTCCTTCAGATTCTAAAGTTTTACTACCTAACATTATAGCAGACCTTCTGCCCGTTGTCAACGGGTCAGGGGGTGTTCCCCAGGGCAACAGCATTTACTTTTTCACAAAAACATGGTATAATAGGGGACATGA